>DAIRGS010000020.1:0-42258 GCA_036794395.1 Tepidisphaeraceae bacterium
CAGCGCTCTGAGAAGCCGGGGTGGCGCGGAGTACCGCTATACCCCGGCGTGGGGGCTTTGCGCGAGGAGACGCGGCTTTTGGGATGGACGGGGCGCAGGGTGAGTTGGGGTCGGCGGCGCGTGATTGGGCACAGTGATTTAGATAACCGTGCGCGATTCAGTGCCTTTTCGTACCACCGGGCCTCCAGCGCATGATTGGGGCAGGTGATCTCCAGCGACGGGTGAGATGTGGGAAAACCGAGTTTCGATACAAAGATAGCGCTCTTCTGCAAGAGCAGAAATGCTCTCTCAAGGACGTTGGTTTTCTCACATCTCACCCGTCGCCAGACCCGTGACATCCTCGTCCACGGCTTGGAAAGCCGTGCCACTTAAAGGCAATGGGGCGGGATCGCGCGCGGTCGTTTAGCTTCGCCGGGGCGACGGCGGCGGAATTGCCGGCGATCCGGATGGATCGAGACTTCGATACTGGTCGATCAAAGAAAGCTGCTCGTCGGCCATACGAATGGGTTCCGAGTCATCGGCAGCAATCACCCGCCGCCCCCGTGCTTCGGTGAGGGCGGCGACCCGCCGCAACGAGCGCTTTCCGCGAACGACCCCGACCGTGTATCTCACGGTGAACACATACCGGCGGCTTTCCCCGTCGCTGCCGTAGATCACGTCGCTGACATCCAGATCAGCCGCCCCGGGAACGGGGAGTTTATCGGCGACGCGCGCGGTTAACCGAAGACGGTCGGTGGGCGTGTAGGTCATCCGCCACTGGACGGCCAATTGACGCAGAACGCGCCTTCGGCGTCGAGCCGAGACGGTTTCCATCAATACCGCAAGCACGGTGACGGCAACCAGCACCGCCAGACATGTTCCGGGGTTTTCCTGTAACCAGGCTTTGAGGTCCATCGTGCTTGGAGCCTCCGGCTAACCGGAGGCGGTCGTTCGAAAGGCTAGCGGCCGCGGGCAGGCACGGTTGCCGGGCGGGTCATTTCAGGCGTCGGCTTCGCCGGCACCGGCGCAACTGGCGGCTGGGGTTGTTGCGGGCTGGGGCCCAGCTCGATCGAGCTGTAATCCGGGGCCGGGGTATTCAGCGCGGTGATCCAATCCAGCATCCGCACGGCACGCGTATCCGACAGCGATTTAACTACGCCGCGATAATTGGCCAGATTGGGATGGCCTGGGACGCCCACGGCAGGTGGCAACGCAAACTGTAGAATCAGCGAATCCTGCGGACGATCGCGATCGATCATCGAATAAGTCCGATCGCCGACCTTCGTGGAATACTGCTGTAGAACCATGAAGTTTGTGTAGCGATCGGCATCGGTATTGGCCGGCCACCGCAACGCAAAGGTTCCAGCCGCGGGCTTATCCGAGGCGTGGCAAGTCGCACACGCTACCAGCATCGAAGTCTGAATCGTTCGAAACACATTCATCGTGGGAGGATCGTTGGCCAGGATGACGTTCTTCTTCATGTCGGGCGTGCCGTTTTGCAGAATGACCCACGCCTGCTGAGGAGGAGTGCCCCGATTGAAGTCGGCCGGGTTGATGTTCTGCTGCACGACGAAGGTTCGCTTCACGTCATTTTTGAACGTCACCCGCACCGGTTGATCCGCCGCCCGCCACTCGTTTTGGCGAATCAGATTGATTTCCTCGGGTGTGACAACCCGGGTCGCTCGGCGCGGCGCCGGCTGGCTGGTCGGGGCAGTGGTGGTTCGGGGATCGCGATCGTTCGCGGCCAATTGAACGGGTGTATGCTTGCGGGCCTCGCGCTGATCGAGGTACATCTGACGATCTACCGTCCGGATCATGTCCTGAACTTCCTCATTGCGCGGCTGCAATCGCTGCGCGTCGGTCAGAACATCCAGCGCCAACGCATATGCCTTATTTTGAAATACCCACTGCGCCAGCTCGATCCGACCGCGTACGTCATAAGCCGCCAGCTTCGCCAGCCGCTTCTGATATTCCTGCTCGATCGAGGTCGAGTAGCTGATCGTCCGGATGGACGCGCGCTCAAGGGTCGTGCGGATCCCCTTGCGTTCGATGATCACCTGGTCCGGCGATTCGGTGATCTCGCCTTCGAACGTCTGCCCGTCTCTGGTTTTAACCACACCCAACTGGGCATAACCGGCCGACGCGACCAGCAGACCGCATAGCCCGCCGAGCATCCAAGATCGCAGCATGGGGTGTCTCCAGTGGTGAATAAGCGTTCATCCTAAATTCGCCGATCACCCCTAGCAAGTTCCAAGTCGAATACCGACTTATTGCTTCAAGGGATCCGGTTCCTCGCAACCGCCTACAGGCGCAAACGCCTGCATCGGCTTGAAACCCAAATCGCGCTAAACTTCTTTCGCCCAAGGCATCAGGTCCGATAAAACAACTTCATTTCCTGGGCAAAGCCGGCAAAGCATGTTTTCAGGCTCGATTCAAAGGAGGGGGCCCGCCAGCCGTTTCCACTTCCGGCAAGGGCTTCTTTTTTCGAAACGCGCCCACCACCCACACTAACGGCAGAATCGCAAACACGGCGATCGGATACAATGCCGGCACGACAAGGATAAAACCCGTTGCCTCAGTCATGGTTTTAGTCGGGGTGTTAATCGCCTTGCGATGCTGGACATCATAGTTCATCCCCATGATCTCTTTCTTATCCGTTGAGAAGCCATCCTTATCATCAAAAGTTGTCAGCTTGCCCTGATAGGTAAACTCCAGGGAATCGGCAATAAGGGAGTAGGTCCTTTCCCCGTGCTGGCCCAGTTCCATTTTCTTGGGACTGCTGAATGACACAGCGGTCATCACGACAAAGAACGCGCAGATCAGCAATGAGATCGCCGCCAAAAGGGTGAAGAGGTGTTTCATGGTGAGAGCCATGATACCCGGTGCAGCGTCAAGATTGAATTCGGGGTGCGTGATTCCGGCTGTCGGCTCAAACCCCCTCCCTACCCTCCCCCGGCGTACCGGTGGAGGGGAAGAGGGGATTGAATTCGCCCCAAACTTCTCGCGCGTTTCATGCCGGCTCAAATAGAGGTACACTGTCAAATTCGCCGCCGCTTAGATGATGTGAGCACGGCCGGCGCGGGCAACAAAATCGAACGTTCGAAAAGGAGTTGGATGCTGTCATTTAAGTTCCCCTGGCGTCGGTCACCCAAATCACTTGCCCGCGCCCGCAGGATCCCTCTGATCGAAGGACTCGAATCGCGCCAACTTCTCAGCGGCTCGCCAGTCCTCACGGGCATTCGCATTCTCGGACCTGTCGCCAAGGCGTACGGCATTGTTCTAAGCTTCGACAGTTCGCTGGACACCGCCTCGGCGCAGGATACGTCCAACTACATCTTTGGCCATCTCCCCGCGAAAAGCTCGAACAACGGGATCGATCTAGGCACCATCCTCGGTTTCCTCGCCACTCGCACGACCCCCGCGGTCAAGGATGGCAAGGTCCAATTCCTGGGCGGGCGATACGATGATTCAAACCACACGGTAACGCTCACGCCGGTCAAGGCCTTCAACGTTTGGCGGTTTTTCCGCATCCTCCGCGTGAAGGGTACAGGCACTACACCCATCATCAATCTGGATGGAATTCCACTCAATGGCGGGGCAGGGACTGATACGGTCCTGCACTGGACACCCAAACGCGGCAAGATCATTCGATACAGTGATTCTGATGGCGACCGCGTTGTCATTCGGGTTAAAGGCCCCGGGATGCTCTACGCCTTCTTTCACAAATCCGGAAACCCTTTCCCCTCCATCTTCGTCACCCAGACTAAGCCGGGTAAAAGTGCCCTGATCGGCACAGTCCAGACCAGCCCGACGGGCGATGGAATTGCCCACATCGCCCAGCTCAGCGGGTCAATTCCCGCCAATACCAATATGTTCAGCAATGCGCAGATTGATGTGCAGTCGACCTAACGCCCACGAACGCAGAAAAACGTAAAGACGTAAAACGTAAGTAGTTTTTTACGTTTTACGTCTTTACGTTTTTAGCGGATCGCGCTGGACCTACGACACTTCCGCCATCTCGACTTGCTTTTTACCTGCGCGCTTTCGCTCGCCTTCGGTGAGCTTGGCTTTGCGGAGACGGATGCTCTGGGGGGTGGCTTCGACCAGCTCATCGTCTTCGATGTATTCCAGCGCCTGTTCGAGCGTCATCTTGCGGGCCGGCTTAAGGATGATGTTCTCGTCGCTGCCGGTCGTGCGCATGTTCGACAGCTTCTTGGGCGTCGTCGGATTGACGGTCATATCGTTATCGCGGGCATTCTCGGCCACGATCTGGCCTTCATAAACAGGCTGGGTCGGCTCGACGAACAACACGCCGCGTTCCTGAAGATTGTTCATCGCATAGGCGTTGGCGGCGCCGGTGACGTTGCTGATCATCACACCGTTGGCACGGCCCGGCACGTCGCCTCGAGCGGGTGCGTACTCGTGGAAGTTGTGGTGCATGATCGCGGTGCCCTGCGTGGCGGTGAGCATTCGCGTTCGAAGGCCGATCAACCCGCGGGCGGGAATCGTGAACTCGAGGTGAACCTGACCGAGGCGGTTGTCCATGCGGACCAGTTCGCCCTTGCGGTTGCCCACCAGTTCCATCACGCCGCCCATGTTCTTTTCGGCCACGTCGACGACCAGGTACTCGATGGGCTCCATGACCTGGCCGGTTTCCTTGTCGCGATGCATGATCACCTGCGGCTTGCTGATTGACAGCTCATAGCCTTCGCGGCGCATGTTCTCAATCAGAATGCCCAGGTGAAGCAAGCCGCGGCCGGAGACCTTCATGGCATCTTTGTCGGCGGTTTCTTCGACCTTCAGGGCGACGTTGCTTTCCAGCTCTTTCATGAGCCGTTCGCGAATATTGCGGCTGGTGACGTATTTGCCTTCGCGGCCGCAGAACGGGGAATCGTTCACGCTGAACATCATCGTCAGCGTAGGCGGCTCGATCTCGGTGGCTTCGAGCGGCTGTGGATTGACCGGGTCGCAGATGCTGTCGCCGATGTCGACCGATTCCAGGCCGATGAGCGCGACAATGTCGCCGGCGCGGGCCTCTTCGGCATTTGTTCGGCCAAGGCCTTCAAACACCTGAAGCTGCTGGACCTTACTCTTAATCTTCACTCCATCGCGACGGATGATGATGATTTGCTGGCCGCTCTTGATCACACCATTGTAGATGCGCCCAACGCCGATCCGGCCGACGTAATCGTTGTACTGAATGCTGGAGATTTGAATCTGAAGCGACTTATCCGGAGCGCCATGGGGAGCCGGGACGTGCTTCAGCAGCGCTTCAAACACCGGAAGGATATCTTTGCCCGGCCCGTCGCTGGTCCACGAAGCCGTCCCTGCCCGGCCGCTGGCGTACAGCACCGGGAAGTCCAGCGTTTCATCATCGGCGCCCAGTTCGACGAACAGATCAAACACTTCGTTGAGCACCGCATCGGCGCGGGCATCCGGGCGATCCATCTTGTTAATGACCACGATCGGTCGCAATTCATGCTGGAACGCTTTTTTGAGGACGAACCGCGTCTGCGGCATGGGTCCTTCGGCCGCGTCTACAAGCAGAAACACCCCATCCGCCATGCTGAGCACGCGCTCGACCTCGCCGCCAAAATCGGCGTGGCCCGGGGTATCGATCAGGTTGATCTTGGTCATCTGGCCGGTCAGGGGGTCGGCGTAGTTGATCGCCACGTTCTTGGCCAGAATTGTGATGCCGCGTTCTCGTTCCAGGGGATTGGAATCGAGCAGGGTATCCTGCTGAACCTGGCTATCCCGGAAGTTTCCGCTTTGCCGGAGCAGAGCGTCAACCAACGTCGTCTTGCCGTGATCGACGTGGGCAATAATGGCAACATTTCGAATGTCGTTACGCACAGAATTCATGATATTCGTCAGTTTTAGGTTAATCTACACGGCTTCTAAAGCCGCTTGGTTCCGTGATTTAAGGCTAAGCCACCACGGAATATCTCACCGAGGGGCAAGTAAGATACCCGCGGGGCCATCATTATACAACGATAGGCGCGGGCAAAGGTTCCGGTGATTCATACACTTGTTCGAGGCGAGCAGAAAAAGGCTGATGAGACGCTTTGCGTTTGTCGCGATCGTATAATCGGGATAAGCTTCCAGAGCATCGTGAGCATTTACCCCGCAACAAGGCGGGCATTGGCAAAGGGCTGATGTTCAATCTTGGCCGGCAATTTCTGACCCTCTTCACCGCGTTTGCGGTGTTCGTGGTCGCTACGACGTGCACGGCGAGCGGGTGCCTTCTGCCCAAGCTTTTGAGTTCTCAGTCCACGCACATGAGTTGCTGTGAAAATCACAGCAATCACGCGCCGGCGAAAGACAAGGCGCCGGGGTCTTGCGCGGTTCGCAACGATAGTCTCTTTGCAAAATCAACCGAAGCAAAAGCGGTTGAGAATCTTGAGTTCAATCATCTGACGATTCCGGTTCTGGCGTTTGTCTCGGCTTTTCACTGGGGATTGGCAGCCATGGAGGAGCCGCTCAGGCTGGCTGCTGATTCACCGCCATTGGTCGATCGACCGACACTTCTGTCTCTCTCCTGCTCATTTCTAACGTGAGCTTTTCCCTATCAAAGTGAAACACTCGGCTCACTTGCAGCCGGGGTGCGTCAGTTCGGTTTTCCGTTTTTGCTTCGGGTTTCACCCGGCATTCGGAAGAAACGCTTTGATTGGCGGTTCCTGAAATCGCAGGCAGCGCTATTCCCAAGGATATTTAAAATGAAACGCCAGTTCGCATTTTTTGCGGGCGGATTCGTCGTGGTCGCGGCGGTGATTATCGCCCTCGTGTCTATTTTCTCGGCGTCGGGAAAAGCGGCACACCTGAGCCCGCCCACGACGCAGAGTGCCGCGGCCCCAAAAAAGTGGTGGCATTGCGGTATGCACCCCCAGGTGATTCAGGATCATCCGGGAAACTGCCCTATCTGCCACATGCCATTGACGCCGATGAAGTCAACCGATTCCGGCGACGCCAAGGGCGACGTGCCGCTTTGGTGGGATCCGATGCTCGGCCCGGCCTCGATCAGCAATCATCCGGGGAAGAGCGCGATGGGAATGGACATGGTGCCGTATGCCGGACATGCCGCCGGCGGCCCTGAAGTGACAATCGATCCGGCCGTAGTGCAGAACATGGGCGTGCAGACCGCCATCGTTGCGCGCGGGCCGCTGCACAAGACGATCCGGACCGTCGGCGTGTTCAAGCTCCCTGAGCCGGGACTGCACGACATCAGCCTCAAGGTCGGGGGATGGATCGACACACTTTACGCGGACCAGGAGGGCAAGCACGTTCACCTGGGCGAGCCGCTTTTCGCGGTGTACAGCCAGGAGTTGCAGGTTGCCGAGCAGGAATTGATCTCGGCCGTCCAGTCGCAGCGATCGCTGGGAACTGATCCGAGCCCGCAGCTTCGCAAGCAAGCCGAGAACATGATTGTGTCCGCGCGACGGAAGCTCGAGCTCTGGGATGTGGACCGGCAGGAGATTGACGCAATCGCCAAGGCCGATCGCGCGCCGCGGGACGTCGTGTTCCACAGCCCGGCCACGGGGCACGTCGAAGACAAGATGATCGTGCAGGGATCGGCGATTCAGCCGGGAATGAAGCTCATGCGGATCGCGGACCATACGAAGATGTGGCTCGACGCCGAGGTCTACGAAGAGCAGATCCCGCTGGTCAAAATGGACCAGGGCGTCGAGGCGACGCTGGACGCGATTCCCGGCAAAACCTTCGCGGGCACGGTGACATTCATTTATCCACACGTGGATCACATGACCCGCACGCTCATGGTGCGGGCGACGTTCGACAGCCCGGACTTCGAGTTGAAGCCGGGGATGTACGCTGATGTAAATGTCATTACCGAGCCAGTGCCGGATGCGGTGCAGGTGCCGCGGGAAGCGGTGATCGACACGGGCACGAAGCAGATCGTGTTCGTCGCTGAAGGGGACGGGCACTTCAGCCCGCGGCCGGTACGGATGGGCATTCGGGGAGATGATGACCGGCTGCAAATCGTCGAGGGGCTGGCGGTCGGCGAGACTGTGGTGACCAGCGGGCAATTCCTGATGGACGTGGAGAGCCGCACGAACGAGGCGATCGCCAAACTCCGTGGGGGCTTAGCGACAGCCGCGCCGTCTGCCTCAACGCCGGCCGCAACTTCCTCGCAACCGACGACGCAGCCACGACCGATGCCGCCCATGTCCATGCCATCTTCCGCTGGTTCGCAATCTTCGGCCCACGCGATGGCGATGGAGTCCCCGGCCGGCATGGGGCTTTCGGTGATTCACTGCCCGATGGCCAGGGCCGATTGGGTCCAACAGCCGGGCGAAACGTCAAATCCCTACATGGAGCCTGCGATGCGCCAGTGCGGCACGGTCACCGCGCAGGTCGGGGCACCGGAGAAGGACTCGCCACTATCCAGGGTTATGACCGCTTATCTCACTTACGAGAAGGCGCTGGTGGGCGGGAGCGCGGACGCGATGGCCGCCGAGCAGTTGAAGGCCGCCGCAAGCCAACTCCAAGGTGACGCTTATACCAAACTCCGTGAGGCGATAGACAAACTCGCCGGGATCAAGCGACTCGAGCCGGCGCGCGAGCAGTTCAAGGCGGTAAGCGCCGCCATCATCCCCATCCTGAAACAGGCAAAGGGTAGCTAAATGACTGTGCATGATTCCGCGCCTTTCGTGACATGGGGCTTCCAGCCCATGGACAGGGGAGATGACCTCCAGCGACGGGTCCGATTTGGGAAAACCAAGTTTCGACATACGGACAACCATCTGATTTGTCAGGGAAAAATGCCCGGTTCCGGCGAGTTGGTTTTCCCACATCTCACCCGGCGCCGGACCCGCGGCTCCCCCGTTCACGGCCTGGAAGGCCGTGCCACGAAAATGCAATGGTGCGGAATCACGCACGCTTATTTAGCCGCAACCTCGTTCCGGTAAAAAACATGATTGCCAAGATCATCGAATTTTCTGTCCGCAATCGTCTCATGGTGCTGCTGCTGACCGTTTTTCTGGTCGGCGCGGGCATCTGGGCCACGGCCCACATCGGGCTGGACGCCATCCCCGACCTCTCGGACGTGCAGGTCATCATCGTCACCGATTATCCTGGACAGGCGCCGGACGTGGTGGAGAACCAGGTCACCTACCCGCTGAGCGCCAAGATGATGGGCATTCCGAAGGCCAAGGTGGTCCGCGGGCAGAGCATGTTCGAGCTGTCGTTCGTCTACATCATCTTCGAGGACGGAACGGACCTGTACTGGGCGCGAAGCCGGGTGCTGGAATATCTGAATTCCGTGCGCAGCCAGTTACCCGCGGGCGTTGAGCCGCGTTTGGGACCGGACGCCACCGGCGTGGGGTGGATTTATCAGTACGTGCTGAATCCCGGCTACTACTGTCCGGAACACCCCAAAGGGATATGGCACGATGAGGAGAACGACAAGTGGTACGCGCAGCCCGATCAGGCTCCGACCCCCCCGGCCGACCGCCAGGCCACACTTGTGAAGGTCCGCGCGTTTGACAAGGCGGGAGCGTGCCCGCTGGACGGCAAGCCATTGCTTTCATCCAACCAGAACCTTGCCACACTGCGAAGTCTCCAGGACTGGTATCTGCGATACCCGCTCACGGCGGTGCCCAACGTGTCGGAAGTGGCCTCCATCGGTGGGTTCGTCAAGGAGTACCAGGTCGTCCTCAAGCCGCAGCGGCTGCTCGCGTACAAGATGCCGGTCAAGGACATCGTCACCGCGATCCAGCGATCGAACAACGACGTGGGCGGGTCGGTTGTGGAGATGAGCGAGAACGAATACATGGTCCGCAGCCGCGGCTACTTCGGCACGCCCCATGGTGGCAAGCCCGGCAACGCGCTCAATGACCTGGGACGAGTTACAGTGGGCGTCAATCCCGAACGGGGAACACCGATCCTTCTGAAAGACGTCGCCACCCTTCAAATCGCCGGAGAGGAGCGGCGCGGGGTTGGCGAGTGGGATGGCAGGGGCGAAGCCGTCGGGGGCGTCGTCATCGGCCGCTACGGCGCCAATGCATATCAGGTGATCCACGACGCGAAGGCGAAGCTTGCAGAACTGGAGGATGGACTTCCGGCGGGCGTTTCGATCAAGACCGCCTATGACCGCTCCGATCTGATCGAGCGGTCGATTCACACCCTCAAGCACACGCTGCTGGAAGAAATGATCGTCGTCTCGCTGGTTTGTATCTTCTTTCTGCTCCATGGCCGAAGCGCCCTGGTCGCCATCTTCGTGATCCCCAGCAGCATGCTCGTGAGCATGTTGGTGATGCATCAGTTGGACATCAACGCGAACATCATGAGCCTGGGCGGAATCGCGATCGCCATCGGAGTGGTCGTGGACAGCGCCATCGTGATGGTGGAGAACGCCCACAAGCATCTGGCGTACGAAGAGGAGCGGGTGCGGGTACAGGCGGGCGGCGATCCGCGGCCGCAAATGGACATCATCATCGAAGCCGCCAAGGAAGTTGGCCCAAGCCTGTTTTTCAGCCTGCTGATCATTACCGTTAGCTTCCTGCCGATCTTTGTGCTTGTCGGCGAGGAGGGCCGGCTGTTCCGCCCGCTGGCGTTTACCAAGACTTTCGCCATCGGCGCCGCGTCGGTGCTGTCCATCACCATCATCCCGGTGCTGATGAGCTACTTCATCAGTGCCAGGGTCCTGCCGAAAAAGTGGGGATGGGGAACGAATCTGGCAATTACATTGGCGCTGATTGTCCTGCCGGCCGTGGGGCTGTTCGTTCTCGCGAACTCATTGCCGGCGCTCGCCCAATACCGCTGGTGGATGGCCGGTGGTTGGGCCGTGCTGCTGACGATGCTATTGGTCCCACAGAAGGTCATCCACGAGGACAAGAACCCGATCAGCCACGCGCTTCAAAAGGCATACAACCCGTTCTTCTGGTGTGTGTTGAAGTTCCGTTGGCCTGTTCTGATCCTGGCGGTTTTGTTCGTGGCATCGGCGGCATGGCCTTACCTGCACATCGGCAGCGAGTTGATGCCCCGGCTAGACGAGGGTGACTTGCTCTACATGCCGACCACCGACCCGAGTATCAGCGTTACCACGGCCCGGCAGGTTCTCCAGCAGACCGACAAGCTGATTAAGACGTTCCCGGAAGTCAGCAGCGTGGAAGGCAAAATCGGCCGGGCGGAAACCGCCACTGACCCGGCGCCGCTGGCCATGGTGGAATCGGTGGTGCGACTCCAGACGGATACAACCCGGTGGCGAAAGCGGAAGATGCATTACTGGTTCGACAAGGCGCCTAATTGGCTCACCTGGCCCCTGCATCATACGGTCTGGCCCGAGCAGCGGCCGATTACAATGGACGAACTGGTGTATGGCTGGCAGGACGCCGACGGCACCAGTCACCAAGGGATGAACAGCGTTGTCAGCTTCCCCGGCTTGGCCAACGCCTGGCCGATGCCGATTGAGAACCGCACCAACATGCTCTCCACCGGTATCAAGACGCCGGTCGGCATCAAGATCATGGGGCCGGACCTGAAGGTGCTTTCGGACCTGGCCGAAAAAGCGTCGGTCATCATGCACTCGGTTTCGGGGACCACCAGCGCTTATGCCGAGCGCACGCTGGGCGGTTACTACCTGGACATCGATCCCAAGCCCGAGCAGATCTCCCGTTACGGGCTCAACTCCGGCGATGTGCAGGACGTGATCGAGACGGCGATCGGCGGCATGCGGATCACCACCACCGTGGAGGGGCTCGAGCGATACCCGGTCAATGTCCGTTACGCCCGCGACCTGCGAGACGATCCCTACCAAATCAAGCAAATTCTCGTCCCCACGCCGAGGGGCGCGCAGGTCCCCATCGGACAACTTGCCGATGTGACCGTCCGACCCGGTCCACCCATGGTCCGCAGCGAGAGCACCAGGCAGTCAGCGTGGGTTTTCGTGGACATGTCCGGACGCGACCTTGGCTCGTACATGACCGATGCCCAGAAGGCGATCTCCGAGCAACTCCAACTTCCCAACGGATACACGCTGGCCTGGTCCGGTCAGTACGAGATCATCCAGCAGAACAGCACACGCTGGAAGGTCGCGGGGTTGATCGCACTGGTGGTCATTATTTTGCTTCTTTACGCCGCTTCGCAAAGCTGGCTCCGCACGGTGATCGTGCTGCTGGCGGTGCCGTTCAGCGTGGTCGGAGCGATGTGGTTCCTGTGGCTGCTCGGCTACAACTGGTCGGGCGCCGTGGTCGTCGGACTGATCGCGCTGGCCGGGCTGGACGCCGAGACCGGCATCGTCATGCTTCTGTATCTGGACAACAGCTTCGAGCGATTCAAGGCTCAAGGGCGGATGAACACGGACCAGGATCTTCGCGATGCGGTGCATGATGGCGCGGTGAAGCGCATCCGACCCAAGACGATGACCGTTGCGGCCGCGTTCATCGGGTTGGTGCCGTTGATGTGGGCCAGCGGCACCGGGGCTGACGTGATGCGCCGCATCGCGGCTCCGATGCTCGGGGGGCTTTTCACAAGCTTCCTGATGGAACTGCTCATCTATCCGGTCATTTTTTATATCGCAAAGGGGCGATCGCTTAGACATTCCATCGACCCCGTCGGATCCGTGATCGGCGAAGCGAATTTGGGCGTCGGGGAGGTGAGTCATGTTTAAACATTTCAGGCTCACAGTTTTTATCACTTTGCCGGCCCTTCTCGTTGGCTGCACCGTTCATCCGGTCGGGGAGAAAGAAGAAAGGCATCTGGCGCACGAAGAGGGCAAAGCGTTCACGGCGGTAGAAGTTTCGTCACTTGGGGAACACCCGACAGAAGATGATTTGGTCAGAAGAGCACTGCAATGTAACCAGTCGCTTTTGCAAAAATATTGGGAATGGCGATCGGCCATCGAGCAAATTCCGCAGGATGGCACGGAGCCGGGGAACGTTTCTCTTTTTGCCGGCATGGACATTACCAAGGGAGCAATTCGGGGGAGCAGTTCAACATTGGGAATCGGCAATGACCCCATGGCTGATATTTTGCTCAAGCCCAAGCTGAGTACCGCGGCGAAGCGTGCGCTTGAGAATGCCAGGGCAGCCGGCTTTCGGTTTCGCAAAGCTCAGTTTGAACTGAGAAGTAAGCTTTTGACGGCTTACGCGGAGTACGCGCTGACGGCAGAGTTGCTTCGACTGGAAGAGGAAAACGTTCAACTTATCAAGACGGTATCGAGTGCCGTCGAGGCGAAGAATCGAGCGGGGTTGGGCGGCCAGCAGGATTTACTCCGGACGGAAAACGAACTCGACTTAACGCAAAATGAGCTTGCGACTTTTCAATCAATCCTTCCAGGCGAACGTGCCGGACTAAATGCTTTGCTCAATCGGGCACCGGATGCACCGATTCCGGTTCCGGAAAATGTCGCGTCGTCAAAGCCACTCCGTAACAACGAAGAAGCACTGTTGAAACTCGCCGCTGAAAGAAACCCAGAGCTTCTGGCACTTGCACACGAGACTTCCGCCGAGAAGGCGGCTGCGAAACTTGCTTCACTTCAATACATTCCTGACATATCGCTTTCCGCCAACACGGACTTGGCGGGCATCACGCAGTCGCTCATGGGCATGGTGACTCTGCCGCTCTTTCGTTACGAAGCCATCAATGCGGCGGTGGCTCAAGCGGAAGCCAACATTAAAGCGAAGGAAGCCATGAGACGCCAGAGCACTAACGACATCGCGGCCACTCTCGTCATGGATCTGTACACCGTTCGCGATTCAGAAAGACAGCTTCAGCTTTTTACTGGAACGATTTTGCCGAGGGCCGAGCAAGCGGTGAGCATCACTCGCTCCTCTTACGAAACGGGACAAGCCTCGCTCCTGGACTTTCTGGATACGCAGCGGTCATTGATTGCACTGAAGCGGATGAAAGCAACGCTTTCGGCGACTCAGGAAAAGCGAGTTGCGGAAATCGAAGCGCTTATCGGACGGCCGATTTGAGGCGTCGGAGGGGATTTATCTTCGCCGGAGCCGCAACGACACGATTCGCCGGCCGAAAGATCAATAACAAAAGAAATTAACCTGGGTTGTGTCTGAGCAAAAAACTGACCCGTCCCGCCATCTGGCATGCTTACCGAACTACGGATGGCTGCGAGGATGGCACGTCAGCCGGTTGCGAAGCCGGCTGAGAAGCAGGTTGGGTAGCCGGGGTTGAAGTCGGATTGCCTGCGCCTGCCTCGACGACGATCACCACATCCAGGGCATCCTCGGAAGGCTGAGACGTTATGGCTTCGGGGATTTGCGTGACCTGCGGAGGTGCGGTCTGTGAAACCTGCGGCGATGGGAAAACGTAGCCCTGCGCCTGCTTCAATGCCGGCTGGGACTGTGCCGGGGGCGCGCTGGGCTCGGTCGCATTGCCTCCGAATCGGCCTCCCCGCCCTCCGCCGCCGCCACCGCCAGCGAAGCCGCCTATTCCCGGTTGAACGCCAAAACCTTTCTCCATCAAACCCGCGCCCGATGCCTTTGCCATCGAAGCGGGTTCCGTGGTCGGCGACGGAACGGTGGCGTTGTAGGCAATCGAATTTCCGCCTGTGGGCTTTCCCGCGCTCAACTCGTTCAAAGTCAACGACGTACCGGCCATATCTTTCAGTTCGGTGGACTGGGCCGGCTCTTGTGCAATCGCGGTACCAAGCGAAACCGCCTGTTGCCGCGACATCCGCGCCACATACATTCCCTGCTCGCCGGCGGATCGGTTCAGCATTCCCATCGTCGCCCCCAGCCCAGCGCGTTGGGACTGTTGATTGATCGCATCTGCCGTGGACGGCCCGTCGGCGCTCCTGGCGGCCAGCGTGGTCGGCGGCGCAGTAACTTCCGGCTGCGTTGTCGCGCCGCCGAACGCCCGTTGGTCCTTCATTTGCCGCAAAGAGTTTTGGGCCTGGTTCGTTTCGGGCCGGATCGGCTGTTGCGAAAGTTCGAGCTGTGATGTGCCGCCCGACGTCTCTTTCCACTGAATCTTCTGTGCGTCCAGGAAAGTCGTGACCTGCCGCCGGGTATCCTGCGGGGCATTGGAGCGAACCAGCATCACCACCGCATTTGCCGCAACTGGCGGCGCGGTTTGCGAAACATTGGCGGCGTTGGAATTGCCATTGGCGACCGCATTGATCGCGTCGCGATTTTCGCCCACCGCTTTCGCCCACCGTTCCAGCTCGCGTGCTTCGGCATCAGTAGACGCAGTCTTTTCCATCGAGCGGGCCGCGTTTGAAACGCCGGATTTTGAAAGTGATGTTGTTGCGCCTGAATCGCGCCGTGCGGAATTTTCCTCCGCGCGATCGGATTCGACGCCTGACACGTCCGATCCGGGTGAGCCGGCGCCTTCTCCGCCTCGAACCGCATAGGGCGTCGCGTTCTTTTGTGATTTGGGAAGCGTATAATAGACCGCCAGGCCCAGCCCGGCCGTCAGCGCCACGATCGCGGCCGCGGCAAAAATCCTTGGCCCAATGCTCGGCCGCAGATAATCCCCATCCGAATCCAGCAGAACCGACCGCTCAAGTTGGCCATTGAGCGTCTCAGCAACTTCCGGGGGAGCCGCCTCTCGCGGAAGCCACTTGATCAAATCGCGCGTGGCCTTCAAAGATTCGAGCAGGCGCCTGTGCTGCGGATTGGCCTCCAGGTGCTTCTCAATCTCCACGCGCCCTTCGGCGTCCAACTCGCCGTCGATAAACGCGCATAGCTTCGATTCAATGATTTCCTGGTTCTGAGACATGGAAGTGTCGCTGCTTTCTCTACTCCTGCAATTTCTCCTGCATCTCCAACTGCGTGATGCGTCAAACGTAAAACGTGATAAGACGGAATTCTGTTACGCTTTTGCGTCTTTATGTTTTACTCGCGGCGTTTCCCGCTCATTTTCGATCCGACAAGTACGATCTCAACTCATCCCGAAGCGCCAATCTTGCCCGGAATAACCTACTCTTGAGCGTGCCCAGCGGGAGGCTGAGCATGTCAGCCATCTGTTGATAATCGAATCCCTCAATGTCTCTCATCACCAGCACCGCTCTGTATTCAGCATCCAAACGGCCCAATGCCGCCAGAACCGCCTCATCGCGCTCCCGCCGCTCGGCCTTGGCGGGTGGCTGCTCGCCATCGTCGCTGGCCATGCGGTCCATCAGCACGGCGGCCTGATCGGGGTCGTGGTTCCGCCCGCTCGAAGCCGGGCGATCCAGTGAAAACACCCGCGTTCGCTGCACCTTGCGCAACTGGCTGATCGCCAGATTCACAGCGATCCGGAACAACCACGTATACGGTGACGCATCGCCGCGAAACCCGTCCAGCTTCATTAAGCCGCGGGTAAAGGCTTCCTGGGTCAGCTCGCGGGCCTCTTCCCGATCGCCCACTAATCGCAAAACCGCGTTGTAGAGCCGGTCCTGGTACAGAACGATGATTTGACCATACGCGCCGCGATCGCCCTTCTGGGCCTTGAGCAGCAGCGCCACATCCGGCCGAACGCCACGTGCCGCACCGGGCGCGCCGCCCTCCACGGGCGCGTTCTCGGCCGCGGGCCGAAGTCCTTCCGCCTCATCATGAGCATGGCTCAGGCTCGACATGGTGTTAGACGCAGTAAGTTGGGAGAAGTTCCAGGGTACAATTTCCGCTCCGCCGAGACCTTCCCCGGAGATAACGGCAGATCCATATTCACGCAACCATCCGTGGCCGCAGTGTCCTTGCTCCACTATGCCACTCACCCCGGGGAAAATCAATGTTATCGGACTAACTCGGAATTTGGATTTCAAACCAAACGCGACAAATTCAGCAAGGCGACCGCCTGCTCACGTGTCACGCCCGGAAAATCGTCCAGGATAGTCTCAAGGGTGTCCCCCGCTTCAAGATGATCGAACAGACTTTGAACCGGAACCCGCGTGCCCGCAAAGCACGGCGTGCCGCTCATTCGCTCCCGGTTCACCCAAACCACGCCGAACAACGGATGCCCTGGCTGGACCAAATCACCCCGCAGATTCTCCTCCGAGAGATGCTTGAAACCCGGAGGCAACTGGGTTGATCGAAGCTGTGCCATAAATCATCTCCACTTCCACAATCATACTCACCCCCGAATAATATGTGCCGTCGCCTCGGCCAGCTTCTCGGGCGTGCACGATAGAATATCCATGCCCACCTTCCGGCACTTGCCTGCGGTTGTGCGGTTATATTCGGGGCGGGCATCATACCCCAGGGCCCCCAGCCCGATCATTCGAATACCGGCCTGAGCCATCTCCTTCACCTGGTGCACTAATTCCTTCTCGGCGCGGCCTTCGTAAAAATCCGTAATTAAAACCACGATTGTGCGGCCTGGTTCGCGTACGAGTTGCGTTGCGTATTGCAGAGCCTTGGTAATATCCGTTCCGCCGCCTAATTGAATCGACAACAGCACATCCACCGGCTGGCCTACCTGGTCGCTCAAATCCGCGACATCCGTATCAAACAGGAACAGACTCGTCCGCACGGAGGGCAGCTCCGCGAAGATGGACGCCATGACCGCGGAAAAAATCGCCGAGTCCAACATTGATCCCGATTGATCCACCGCCACGATCACATGCCAGGGGCGATTCTTCCGCTCGGCGGCGAAGTAATACAGCCGCTCGACCAGTAACTTCTGCGAATCGCGATCGAAGTTGCGCAGATTGCGGCGCACAGTTCGGCCCAGATCCAGGTTTCGATAGACGCGCCTGGGTGAATGCTTGTCGCGGCGAATCGCGCCGGTGATCGCCGCCTGGATCGAAATCTTCATTTTCGATTTCAGATCCTGTACGACCTTATCGATCACCTTTCGGGCAAGGACCCGCGTTTTTTCATTCAGCAGATCGCGATGGCTCAGCAGGGTTTTGACCAGTTCCTTGCTGGGTTCGATCCGCTCCAGGATCTCCGGCTTTTCCATCAACTCGCGCAAGCCTCTACGGTTTACCAGTTCGCGCTCCATGACCTCCTTGGCCTCTCGCGGGAATAACTGGCCCACCTCATCCACCCAGCGCGGCACATTCATCGCATGGCCGGGCCCCAAGCCTCCGGTTCGATCCGGCGACGACTTGGATCCGCCTGTTCCGCCGGGCCCACCCTGGCCCCCCTGCCCCCCCTGGCCCGAATCCCCATACAAAAAACCCACCAGTGCCTCAATCCGCGCTGCCTCCTCATCGCCGCCAAGCCCAATGCCTTGCTGCTCGGCGGATTTGCCCAGCACGAGGCGCCAACGCGTCAGGGTCTGACGTTGCTCGTGAGTTGTCGCGTCCGCCATTGCATCACCTTCCCATCGCGTCATCACCCAGCCACTCGGCCATGATCTGCGCGACTTCGCTGTCCAACTCGGCCATCAATTGAGCCGCCCCAACGCTTGTCGTCAGGGCGCGGATGGACTCGCTTTCCTTTAATCCATAAAGCTCGGCCACATGCGAGGCGATTCCATCGCGTTGCCGCTCGTGCAGTGATTCGAATGCTCCGCGCAGCCGCGGGACCATAGTCATAAAGGTTTCGCGCGTGGCATTGCGGAGCAGCTCATCCACCGCCCCCACGAGGACCTTCGCGCCTAACAGGATCGCTGTCTTCGAAACCCGCAGTACGCCGTTGAGAAAATCGCCGGCAAGGATCTGCTGATCCACCGGCCCGCGCGCGTAAGCCGTCAGTTCGGCGGCGATCGCATCGGGCTTGAGCCTGCGCATTTCCGTTCAGTAGGTTACACCCTTTGAGATTTGCGCCATCAAACAGCGCCCCGTGTAAATCCGCCCCAGCCAACTCAGCATCCGTCAGATCCGCGCCACGAAAATCCGCGCCCCGCAGTTTGGTTTCGCTCAACATTGCACCTTGAAACACCGCATTCCGAAAATTCGGCGACTCCATGTCGCATGAAGTCAGCATGCTTTCCGATATATCCGCCCCCTCGAAGTCGGGCGATGCCAGTCCGCCATCCGGCTGAATCTTCGAACCCTTGAATTTGCCGCCCCTGAAATTGACGCCGCTCGACATCTTGCTCGAAGGGTGACGGTGCGTCCCCATGTATAAGCGTCCCCAGAACACCAAGCCCGGCATCTCTGACTCACTCAGATCGAGTCCGTCAATTGCTCCGTGAAAAGTCACGTTGGCGAGCTTCGCTTTCACAAACCAGCTTCCAGTGACCGCTTCAAAATGAACTGTCTCACCTTTAGCATGGCTGAAATCGCAGCCGCTAGCCGTCGAAAAAAACGTGTCGTGCAACGTCGCGCCAATAAAACTGCACGCATCAAACGCCACATCGCCAAATCGAAAGCCCGTTAGGTCCAAGCCGTCAAACCGCTCACCCCTGATTGTCCGCCGCGGCGGCGTCTTCGAATAGGATCCCCTCCGCAAACCCGTGAATATCCCAAAGATTTCCGCACCTTCCGTGCCGCTCCGAATTAAAGCTACAATTTCCTCGTCAGTCGGCTCATACGCTTTCTCGAACCCTTCAGCATCCGACGTCTGAATCCCCGCTCCCTTCGCATTCAACTTCCGCGCCTCCGCCTGGATGGTTTTTCCCGCCGTCAGATCCCGAATTACCAGGATATCCGCCGACGCATCCAGATCTTCGAGAATTGTTCCGCCGTGCGCCTTAGCCAGCAGTTCCAACCGCTCGCGCTGCCCCCACTCGAACCGGCCATTGAACACAATCTTCTTCCCCGCCAACCGATTCAAGACTCCGACCTTTTTCTGCTTCGCCACGACTCATCCCTCCATGGAAATGCCCGGCTCAGCCCACGCGCTTGCTCATCCTCATATGTGGCCCCGCCGTTGGAATCTCAAACGCTTCGGACTCAATCCGCCACCCCATCCTTTCATAAAACGCCGCCGCCGGCACGCGCGCATTACACCACAACTGCCGGGCGCCAGAATCCGAAATATCTTCTTCCAAAAACTCGATCAGAGCCTTTCCCACTCCGCGCCCCCGCCCACCGTCGGCAACCGCCATCCCGCGAAGTTGCCACGCCGGGCCTCCCTCCCACTGACTGGAATGGAGCGTCACACAGCCTACCAGCCTGTCATCTTCATAGGCGCCGTAATGTCGGGCGGTGGGTTTGTCATCGCCGGGGAAGATGGCCGTTTCGCGAGACAGGCCGGCGCGCAGGACCTTGTGCCGCAAATCCACCACCTGCTCTCCACTGACGCGTCGAATCAGCATTGCGCCGCTAAAAATCGCCTCCCGACGCGGTCTCGTCAAATTTCGTTCCGTTGTTAGGCGTCAATTTGTAAAGCCATGCGGCACAACGGTTGGCGCGACGTTATATTAGTTGTACCGCCTTATACATTCGCCGTAGCCGATTTTAGTTATACTACGGCCTCGCAATTCGAGACGATTGCCCTCTTGAGGAAAGGAGGGTTGTCATGACCGCACAATGGCTACTTAACTGGTGGAACCTGATCTTCCTGCTGCCCTTTGGGCTGGCGCTGCTTTATCTCGGCTTGTATACGACAAGCGGGATTACGTTTGGCGACGCCGACGCGGACATGGACGCGGATGGCGACCTGGGCGCGGATGTGGACGGCGATATCGATCACGATCTGGATGCAGATGGTGATGTCGATCACGATGTGGACGCGGATCATGATGTAGATGGAGACGCTGACGGAGATCACGACGCGGGCTCGCACGATGGCGACGCGAGTCGAGGGATTGATACGCCGGTTCATCTGGCGGTTTTGAATTGGATGGGTGTGGGGCGCGTGCCGGTCAGCATTGTGCTGATGGTGCTGTTGTTGACCTGGGGCGTGGCGGGATTTTTGAGCAACGCCGCGTTGCAAGAACGCGGGCAGGCGGCCGCGCTGATTTCGATTCCGGTGGCGCTGATTTTGAGCGTGCTGATCACACACACGGTGAGCGCGGCGATCGGGCGGTATTTGCCGCTCTATGAAACATCGGCTCGACGGCGGCATGCGTTGCTCGGGTTGGTGGGTGAGGCCATGCTGCCGATCGACGAGCGATTTGGGATGGTGAGCGTGCGAGACGCCACCGGCGACCTGTACCAGGTTGCTTGCCGGGCGCAGGCCGGTAGTCAGGTGATTGCCAAAGGGTCCAAAGTACAACTGGTTTCATACAACGCTAAAGAAAGCCTGTTCTACGTGGTAGGCGCTGGCGCCGAAGAATCGGCGTCGGCCTTGCCGCGGCTCGGGCGAAAGTGAGGAATGTCATGTTCGTACTGGTTATTTTCTTTCTGGTCGGCTGCGGGCTCATGATCGCGCCGTGGTTCCCCAATGTAATGGCGGGAGCATCGGTGACGCAGAGGGCGATACCGACGGTTGTCGGCCTGATGCTGGTGGTGGTTGTGGCGGTGTTGACCATGATCGCCAAGCTTTATCGCAAGGCGTCGGCGAACATGGCGTTTGTCCGGACGGGCATGGGTGGCGTGAGAGTTGTTCGAGATGGCGGCACGATTGTGCTTCCGGTTATTCATCACATCACGCCGGTCTCGCTGGAGACGATGCGGCTGAACGTCGAGAGGCGCGGCCCGCACGCGTTGATTACACGGGATAATTTGCGGGTGGATCTATCGGCGGAGTTTTACATCAAGGTAGAGCCGAATTCGGATCACATACTCCAAGCCGCTCGATCGCTGGGTGGACGGAATATCCAGGCGGATGCGGTGAGCGAATTGGTGCAGGAGAAGCTTGTTAGTGCGCTGCGTACGGTGGCGGCGACCAAGGAGCTTGTTGAGCTGCACGCCAAGCGGGATGAATTTGCCGCGGCGGTGCAGGAGATCATTCAGCACGATCTGGCGAGCAACGGCTTAACGCTGGAATCGGTGACGATTTCTTCACTGGACCAGACCGATCCTTCGCAGCTTCAGGATAAGAACGTGTTTGATGCGCAAGGCTTGCGGAAGATCGCGGAGATTACATCCAAGGCGAGGGTCGAGCGGAACCAGATCGAGCGCGAAGCCGAGCGGCAGGTGGTCGAGAAAAACGTTTTCACGACCAAGAAAGTGCTGGATCTTCAGCGCGACCAGGCGGAGTTTGAGGCCGAGCAGAAGATGAGGGTGGCGAACGTGCGGGCGGGGCGCGATCGCGAGGTACAGGAATTTAGGATCGCGCAGGATGAAGCAATTTCGCGGCGCGACATTGAGAAGATGAAGAACATCGAGACCAGCGAAGTGGAACGCACGCTGGCGGTGGAGCAGGCGCAAGTTGCCAGGAAAGTGGCACTGATTGGGAAGATTCGCGAGCAGGAGACCGCGGAAATCCTTAAGAAGCAGACGATTGAGGTGGCGGAACGGAATAAGGAAGTAGCGGTTGCCGAGAAGGAAAGAGAGCGCGCCGAGGCGCAGGCGGCGGTGCTCAACGCCGAATCGGAACGTGAAGCTGCCAAGCAGAAGGTGATGACCGTTACGGTGACCAGTGAAGCCGATCGCGAGGCGGCAAAGCAGCTGATCGCGGCCAAGCAGGTGATCGAGCAAAACAAGCTTCGCGAGCAGACGGCTGCCGACGTCTCGGCTTATATGTCGGTGCGAAAAGCCGAAGCGGAGCGCGAGTCCGCCGAGGCCCAGTACCAGGCGAAGCTGCGGCTGGCCGAAGCGGGCGCACAAGCGCAGACCAAGCAGGCCGAGGGTGATCGGGCGGTGAAGATGGTGGACGTGACGATTGGCCGTGAGTTGGTCAGCGTAGAGCAGGCGCGGGTTGAAGTGGAACGGCAGAGCCTTGCCAACAAGCAGGAATTCGAAGGGGCGGCCCTTCAGTTCGAGCTTGAGAAACTGCGGATCGCGGCGGAGAAGGAAGTACGGATTGCCGCGGCCCAGGCGATGGGCGCGATGCTGGCCAAGGCGCAGATGCAGATCTTCGGCGACCCGACGACGATGGCTACGATGGCGCAGCAGTTCATGGCCGCGGCGGGGTTGGGTGTGGCGACGGAGGGGTTGCTCAAGACGATGCCGGCCCAGGGGCAGGAGATTTTGAGGAAGGTGGTGGGCGCGGTGGCTTCGTCGTTTCAGCCCAAGGCGGATAACGGGCATTCGCCGCAAGTTGGATTGAATGCACCGGCAGATGTGCAGAAGCCGGCTCCGCGGGTGTAATGTCTTGACGTAAGTTATCACCCCCGCCCGCCCTAACCGGCGAGCGCGGGTTTTGGAGAGATGGCCATGACACTGAAACAGCAACT
The DNA here is from genome assembly GCA_036794395.1 of Tepidisphaeraceae bacterium. Classification (GTDB taxonomy): domain Bacteria; phylum Planctomycetota; class Phycisphaerae; order Tepidisphaerales; family Tepidisphaeraceae; genus DASXMX01. The sequence goes on from DAIRGS010000020.1 coordinate 23,053, forward strand.
TGAACAAGGGCTGGGAGCGTTCGGCATCAAAATCCCGGAGAACTTTCCGATCGACCAATGGGCAGCCAACTTGGGAAACAGCCCAGCTCGCAATACCGCTGCGGTCGTTGCCCTGTCGAGCATGCTCTTCTATGCCGCAGAGCGCGATCACAATCCGAAAGTGAATGATGTGTTTGATGCGTCGATTTACTGTTCGACGTGTTTGTCGGTGGGATATGGGGATATTTTCGCCAAGACGCCCCTGGGAAAACTGATTGGCACGGCGCTGATGACGATTGGGCCCGCGCTGAGCGGTGCGACGATGGATGGGCCACGGGATGACAAGCGGGAGCAGCTTCAGGAGCAGATGCTGACGACGTTGAGGGAGATTTTGGGGCGGTTGCCGGTACAGGGGGCAGTGGAAACAACGGGCGAATCGAAATAATCGGCGCTCCGGTTTGTTTCCGAACAGCGTGACGAGACTGGAACGCTTTACACGTTGAAGTTTCGGAGCCCATCGGTATCCAGCCGATTTCCCTTAGCAACGAAACAGACGCCTACAGAGTGAACGCCAGGATCGAATTCGCGTTCATCCAACTCCTTAATTCGGCGTGTGGTGAAACCGGAGGAGGCTCCGGTATCCACAACTTGGCCTCGCGGAAACAACGACAGGTATTCCATCCGCTCGGAGTTTGTCGCTTCGCGGCAGCACAGCGCGACCGCGGTAGACAGCGGGCGGAAGACGCCCCAGCCTTCGAATGAGGGAGGAACGATCATCATCGAACACCACGTACCGGCGAGGCGAACGATAACGGCGCGGCCGGGCGTGACGGGGGCGAGGAATTCGCTGGAGAGGAGGGCCGTCTGAGAACGGGCGAGCTCGATGAGGGCGTTGTTGAATGAGTTGGGGATCATAATCAGTCCTCCGTTTACGGGAGCGGCCATGTTTGGCGCGGTCGCTTGAGCGACCCTGTTTTTTCAGATTCGAAGACATGGTCGCTGAAGCGACCACGCCAACGGATGCGACATTGGACGTCGCAAACACTCACGACAGGCTGGTCGTTTCACGGCGCACTTCCTTTCACATCGGGCGGCGCAGGATCGTGACATCCCGCGCCGCCCGCGAACTCTAAAAGACCGACTACGCCGACTTCCGCTTCGGCAGCGGGTAGTCGAGGATCTCCAGGAGCAATTCGAGCTTGCTCGGCTTGCTCAGGAGCGGGATCAGGTTCGGCAGCGCGTAGTAGTCGCCGGCGAACTGGAACACATCGAGCGGGATACCTGCTGCCCGGCACTGGGTTTCAATGCCGGTCGAGCTGTTGGGCACACGCACGACGCAGATGCCCGGGTCGGCCTTGACCGTTTCGCGGTACCGGGCCAACGCGTTGGCGAACAAGGGCGGCGTGTTCTCACCCTCGTCGGTGACCAGGATGATCTGCTCGACGTATTGACCCTTGAGGCGCATGGCTTCCAGGGCGACGCCGCACGACGTATTGCCGCCGGCGTTGACGCCGTTCAGGGCCTTTTCCCACGATGCCAGGTCATTGCCCGCACGCTCGATCGGGAAGGCCATGGAGTCGAAGGCGTAGACGAACAGCTCGCGCTCGCACACCGCCGAGATCATGGCGCCGATGCGCTTGCCTAGTTCGATGGCCAAAGACATCGAGCCGGACTTGTCGATGAGCAGTGCCGTGGAACGCTTGATGCGACCCTTGGCCTTGATCTGCGCATCGGTGACCGCCTCGAGCTTTTCCTTCATCGCGGCCGAAACCGCGGCGCCGGCCGCCTCGAAAGCCTTGCCCGCCTTGAACGCGCTGACGCGGGGGGCGGACTTGGCTTCGTCGAGCTTGCGCTCGATGAGGGCCTTGAGCCGGGCATCCTTCATCGCGCCGCGCCTGGTGAGCGAAGCGACGTTGTTGATGACCTCCTGCGGGCTCATGCTCTCGATCAACGCCTTCAAAACTTCCGGCGTCATCTGCTTGACCACCGTGGCCGCGACGCGATACGGGATCGCGTTTTCGACGATCGCCTGCGCGTTGGGCGTTGCCGCCTTGGCGAGCTGGTTCAGGGCGAACAGCCGGCTGTCACGCGGCGGATCGCGATCGAACAGAATCCGCTGGGCGCGCTGGCCGGGCTTCACGTGGTTCAGGGCATACAGACGCTTCATTGCCTTGCGGGCGACGAGGACGCTGCCATCGAACCACTCGAAATCCGCTTCACGCTCGCGCAGGTAGCGGACGATTTCGGTCCGCAACGATCGCGGCGGGTTGCGGAACAGGCCGAACGCATCGGTGACGAGCTTGACATCGGGCTCGAACACCGGGGCCGGGGGCACGACAAAGTCGAAACGCTCGGGCGGAGCAACGGTTCCCGTGACGAGGCGCGCGACGCGCGTCAAGACGCCGGGCTTGGGCTCGAGGCGGTACTTCACCTTCGGCGAGTCCTGCGTCTTGGCGGCAGTCTTGCTCGGGCGCTTCGTGACCTTGCGGGTCGTCTTGCGACCATGAACGAAGTCGAGCACGCGCGCGACTTCGTACGGCGGAAGCTGACGCAGCAGCGCCAGGCCCGTATCGCGATGGCCCGGGAAATCGCTGAGGACGAGCGTCACGACGAACATTTCCTTGTGGTCGCGGACGTCGCCCTTGGCGAAGTACCAGGCTGCGAGCCGGACGTAGAACCGCGGATCGGTGCGAACCATCTCGGCGTGAACCGGGTGGATCTGGTCGAGCTTGCGGTGCGGCGTCGTCAGCAGCGTGTTAAGCAGCCGCAGACGGAGGTCCTGTTCGTTATTGAGATGAATCTGCGTCATGGGACACCCCTTTCGTTCAATCCGGCCGGCCGCCGGCGGATCGCGGTTCGCACGAGTCGCGAAAGCAGTTTCGCCACGGGAGCGACTTTCGAGGGTCAAAGCTCCCGATAGGATTCGAACCTATATCTCCGCGGCACAAGCCGCGGCGCGTTTACCAGTTTGTATGCTCGCATCGTTGGGTGCGGGCCGCACTCCGCCGGAGGGTAAGCCGGTTGTGGTCTCCGTTTGGTTCTCAGAATCACACGCGCGAGTCGGGAAAGCCGGCAACGTTGGTCTTGCGATGAGGGAATCGAACCCTCCTGACGGCCGGGCCGCTTGCTCAACCAGAGCTTTCGCGCGTTTGTATGCTCGCCGCGTGGGGCGCGTGTGATTCTGATTTCCGTTGTTGGTGGCTCGCACTTCATTGAGTCGTGCGGGCCGGGTTATTTATCACTTCAACTCGTTTGCACGGGATTGAAGCCCGTATCACAACTTACTCGTTCATTTAGTTCCGCGATTCTGTCTCGGGACGAATCGTGAGGTTGCCATTGGTATGGCGGTCGATCACGTATGCGTCGAGGCGGTAGCTGGGCACGTCGAGGAATTCCGCGACGGCGCGCTTGACGCGCCTGTCATCCGAAGCCGGGCCGATTTCGAGGCCTGGCTGTGAGATGTCGAAGCAGCTCGCGCCGAAGCGGACGTGCAGAACGCCTCCGCCGCTGGCGAATCGGGCCGCTGTGTTCTGGTTTTGCAATGTCTGAGTCATGGTTGACTCCTTTCTATCCTTTCAAAATAAGTTCAGATGGTCTGTGCAATTCAGGTGACCGGTGAGACTCGAACTCACAACGACCGGGATCACAACCCGGTGCTCTATCCGTTTGAGCTACGGCCACAAGACGACGGCTGGATTCGAACCAGCGGAGGGCTTTCGCCCATGAACGGGCTTTGCAGGCCCGCGCCTTAAACCGCTCGGCCACGTCGTCGGATGGGTCAGTTGTCAGTTGTCAGTGGTCAGTAGTTGGTGGACACCGGCGGTGCATTGGCTTCAACAACTGACAACGAACTACTGACAACTGACAAACGGCATACACGCCGGGCAGGGATTGAACCTGCCGCTTCCCGATTTGGAGTCGGGCGTTCCGCCGTTGGAACTGCCGGCGTAATGGAATGCGTAGGGATGGAGTTGAACCACCGATGACCCGTTGGGTCCTCCGGGTTACAGCCGGATGCATTACCGCTCTGCCACCTACGCGAAGAGATTGCTGAATGCTGAGTGCTGAATCGATGCCGGGAGAGGCAAGCGACAACGGTTCAAGTCAGTGTGGAAGGATTTGAACCTTCGACCTCGTGCGCCCGAGGCACGCGCGCTTCCAAACTGCGCTACACACTGATGGGTAGAGATTTCTTCGATTCAGGATTCAGGATTCAGGATTCAGCATTCAGCAATTTCTTCTCATGCTCCCGGAGGGAATCGAACCCATCGTTGTCCGGATGAAGGCCGGGCATCCTGGCCATTAGAAGACGGGAGCGGGATGGAATTTGAAATCTGAGATTTCAGATTTGAGAAATTGGAATTTCAAATTTGAGATTTCAGATAGGTCAACTTCTCTAACTGCTCTCGGCGGGATTCGAACCCACATCTTCGCCTTGAGAGGGCGATCGCCTGACCGATTAGCAAGACGAGAGCGAGTTTTCTTTTCAGCACCCACGGATGGACTTGAACCACCAGATGACGCGATTAACAGTCGCGCGCTCTACCAATTGAGCTACGTGGGTAACAGTTGAGCCGCGTGGACTTGAACCACGAACCTCCGGAATCAAAGTCCGGCGTTCTGCCGGTTGAACTACGGCTCATGCCCAGGGAGAAGGACTTGAACCTTCAACCTCCCGGTTCAGAGCCGGGCGTTCTGCCGATTGAACTATCCCTGAAGAATTGTCAGTGGTCAGTTGTCAGTTGTCAGTTGCGGGCGCCTCGAATACCGAGGTCTTTTTTACAACTGACAACGGACAACGAACCACTGACCAACTGGGTGAACGGCTGGATTCGAACCAGCAACCTGAGGCTTATGAGGCCCCCGCTCTGCCGTTGAGCTACGCACCCGTTGAACAAGTCCGCCAGGGCCGCGGGCCGGCATCGAACCGGCGACCGGTCGCTTACGAGACGACTGCTCTGCCATCTGAGCTACCACGGCTTGGTGGAGAATTTGCGATTTTCGTTTTGACTTCGACGAGCTCAGTCGAGTCGCGATTTGCGATTTGGAAACGGGAATTGCGGGTACGCTTCGTTTCTTCAATCGCAAATCGCGACTCGACTGAGCTCGTCGAAGTCAAATCGGCAATCGCAAATCCCCATGCAGCGGGTGGGCATCGAACCCACGACATCCGGTTTGGAAGACCGGCACTCTGCCGAGCTGAGTTACCGCTACGAAAGTGCGCCGGCCGGGGATCGAACCCGGGGCCTCCGCCTTGGCAAAGCGGCGTTCATGCCACTGAACTACCGACGCGGCAAACATGTGGACTCCCGGAATCGAACCAGGGCCCGGGGCTCTTCAGACCCCTGCTCTACCGATTGAGCTAAGTCCACCACGCCGGTCAATAGTCAGTTGTTTGTCGTCAGTTGTTCAACACCCAGTTCGGGTGCATCAACAACTGACCACGGACAACGAACCACTGACCCCAATTCATGCGCCGCCAATGGGAGTCGAACCCACGACCTTCCGGTTGACAACCGGGCGCTCGTTCCGCTGAGCTATGGCGACGTTACAGACCATATGAACTTGTCAAAGAGCATGCTCGGATCTCTTTTGAAGACCCTGGCAAAAAATGCAGAGGAGGGTGAAGGATTCGAACCTTCGCGGCCCTTTCGAGCCTCCCGCGTTAGCACCGCGGTGCAATCGTCCTCTCTGCCAACCCTCCGCTTTTGCCGGTTGAATCACCGGAGTACTTTCAAGGAGGGTGAGGGATTCGAACCCCCAAGACCTTTCGGTCATGTCCGCTTTCGAGGCGGGTGCCTTACCATTCGGCCAACCCTCCGAAGATTTCGCCAGTGACTGTCGGATGAGTCGCCGGATGAACTTTCGGTCTTCATATCGCACGTTCCTTCTTCACTCGGGCGGACACGGGGGTCCGCCCCTACGAGCCGCGGGTGGGATTTGAACCCACACATAAACGGTTCTTGAGACCGCCGCCTCTGCCGTTGGGATACCGCGGCGACAAATTCGATTCACCGCAGAGACGCGGAGGACGCAGAGAAGACAGAATTGCGAAACAATTGCTTTCTATTTCCTCTGCCTTCTCTGCGTCTCCGCGGTGAATCCTTTTTTTTGACCTGGGCGGACACGGTGGTCCGCCCCTACAAGTGCTCTGAGCAGGATTCGAACCTGCAACAACGGGAATCTCGATCCCGTGCCTCTGCCGGTTTTGGGCTACCAGAGCGTTCCGGGCGGACACGGGGGTCCGCCCCTACTGGGCAGTGGACGCCGGAGGGAATTGAACCCTCATTCCCCGGGTGCAAACCGGAAGTCTTCCCGTTAGACGACGGGCCCATATTCAGTTCATGTTGCGGGAAGGATTCGAACCTTCAGCCGCGGCCTTCGGAGGGCCGTGCTCTGATCCGATTGAGCTACCGCAACGATTGTCAGTGGTCAGTTGTTTGTTGTCAGTTGTTGAAGATCTCCCCATTCAGGAGCAACCAACGACCAACCACTGACCACTGACAACTGACATCACATGGTCCAGGCAGGATTTGAACCTGCACTAACCTGATTCTGAGTCAGGCGCCTCTGCCAGTTGGGCTACTGAACCGTTCTTTTCCTCACTGCACCGGGCAGGACTTGAACCCGCATCCATCCGCTTAAAAGGCGGCGGCTCTGCCTTTGAGCTACCGGTGCGATTCATGCACCGGGCAGGATTCGAACCTGCACGCCGCCCTTTAGAAGAGGGCTGCTCTGGATCCAATTGAGCTACCGGTGCGTATTCATTTGCAGCACCGTTTTCTTCTGACACGCATGGCAACACCTCGCTATTTCCACACTCTCTTCAATGCACCCGGCAGGATTCGAACCTGCAACCACCCGCTTAAGAGGCGGAGGCTCTACCGTTGAGCTACAAGTGCGTCTGCCGGGCCAGGACCACCCCCGCCTTGGTGCGCCCTGGCTTCGGCAATGTCTTATCTGTGCAAGGAATATGGCATCTCCATAATATCCAACCATTTTGCACCACAATGCACTGGGAAGGATTCGAACCTTCAACCTCCGGTTTCGTAGACCGGAGCTCGGTCCAGTTGAGCTACCAGTGCGTTATTGATTTCACCCCCCACGTGACACGGGCTTCTAGCCCGTGCTGGAGGGACACTTCCAATGTTGATTCGCCAATTCAAATCCTCTTTAAGCGAAACGCCGTCCTGCACGGGCTGGAAGCCCGTGTCACAGGGAAAGCGTTCATGCGCCGTGGAGATCTCGACTCTCCGCCCTCCCGGTTATCGGCCGGGTGCTCTGCCTCTGAGCTAACAGCGCGTTATTTTTCTCTCGGCGATGCCATCACTCATAGTCATTACCTCTTCTATTTCCAACACTTGCGCAACCCACAGCAATGAGCCAACGTGGATTCGAACCACGGACCTTCTGCGTGTCGAGCAGACGCTCTTGCCGCTGAGCTACAGGCCCAACTGCCTTCGCCTACTTCTTCCCGGTTTTAAAAGTTGCTTACTTTCGACCGGGAAGAACTCCCGGCCGTATCTGGCTAGGAGTGTAATAGCTGTGCGTGCATGCGGAGATCGGTCGCCGAACCTTTAGGTTCGTGACTGACCGGGCACATAATGGAATACCAATTAAATCTCATCGCAATCTCCATCGACATAACGTCGCGAGCACTTAAAATATTCCGTCGAAGGTCAAAAAGCAAATCTAAAATCTGAACATAGCATCAAAAGCGAGGGGGCCAATGCTTTGAATTGCGTTGCAACTCATGTAGCGCCAATGCGATGCGGCTGTAATTTGCGATGCCAAAAATCTTCAGGACAGAATCTCGTTTACGACCCTACCGCTGACATCTGTCAAGCGATAGTCACGTCCACTATATCGATAGGTTAGCTTCTCGTGATTCATGCCCATCAGATGAAGGATGGTGGCGTGGAGATCGTGGACGTGAACTTTATCCTGCTGGGCATACCAGCCGTATTCGTCGGTGGAGCCGTGAACCATGCCACCCTTCACACCGCCCCCGGCCAGCCACATCGTAAAGCCAAACGGATGATGCTCCCGCCCATCGCCATTCTCGGCGGTGGGCGTTCTGCCAAATTCGCCGCCCCAGACAACCAACGTTTCATCCAACAGGCCGCGGCTCTTAAGGTCTTTCAGCAACGCCGCCACGGGTTGATCGGTCGCGGCACAGTTGTTCGGCAGCTCGACATGGAGGTTGCCGTGCTGGTCCCAGAGCTGGCAACTGGATCGGTGGCTGGTCTGAGTGTGATAGACCTGAACCATGCGAACGCCGCGTTCCACCAAGCGGCGGGCGAGCAGGCACTGCTTTCCGAAAATCTCGGTGGTGGGGTTGTCGACGCCATACAGCCTCTGCGTGGCGGGCGATTCGTTGGAAATATCGAACGCTTCGGGTGCTTCGGACTGCATGCGGAAGGCCAGCTCGAATGAAGCGATGCGGGCACTGAGGCGGCTGTCCTCCTGGCGGGTGGATTCGTGGATCTGGTTCAAACGCTTAAGGACGTCGAGCTGATCGCGCTGCTGGGATTGGGATAGACGTGCATTGGATAGATCGCTGATAGGGTTTTTCAGATCGGAAACAAGCGTTCCCTGATAAGCGGCGGGCAGAAAGCTGGAACTCCACAGTGGCGCACCCTGGGCCGGTTGGGCGGGGCTGAGAACGACGAAGCCGGGAAGGTTTCGATTTTCGCTGCCCAGGCCATAGAGCAACCAAGAGCCCAGACTGGGCCGGCTGAAGGTTTGCTCGCCGGTGTTCATCTGGAGGCAGGCGCCGTTGTGATTGATGTTGTCGGCGACCATCGAACGGACGACGCAGATGTCGTCAACACAGGAGCCGATGTGCGGCAGCAGTTCCGACACTTCAGTTCCGCACTGGCCGCGCTTGCTGAATTTGTACTTCGAGCCCAGCAGGTTGCCCGTCTTGGTTCGCACAAGCGAGGGCATGGCGAATGGAAGGGGCTTGCCCGATTCGCGGGTGAGGCGGGGCTTGGGATCAAAGAGATCGACGTGGGAGGGACCGCCGGCCATGAAGAGGAAGATGACGTTCTTGGCACGGGGGGCGTACAACGCAGGCCGCGGGGCGAGGGGATTTGCAGAGGATGTGTCGGCGGCAGCGGCTTCGCGCGCAAGGAGGTCGGCAAGTCCGAGGACACCGAAGCCGCTGGCGAATTGCTTAAGAGCTTGTCGGCGGGTTAGGGGGCGGGGGCCGTGTCCACTGCAAGGCATTGATGACTCCTGATCATTCCGCTCTACGCAATTCAAGGCAAAGAGATTTAGCCGCAGATGACGCGGATGGCCGCAGATGGAAGCGAAGGCGATTGGTTTTGCTTGTGCGAGCTGTGCGTAATTCGCCCTCACCCCGGCCCTCTCCCGGGGGGAGAAGGGGGAAGAGCGCGGGTGCGAATTGCATTTTATCTGCGGCCATCTGCGTCATCTGCGGCTAAATCTCTATTTTCCTCAATCGATATACGTAAACTCATTTGTACACAGCAGCACTTGGCAGAACTTCGCCAACCCTTCGGATCGAATGGCCTCTGTAGCAATTTCCATCTCCGCCTCACTTGGCGACCGCGCGAACAACACGCGATAGAGCAATTTAATCTGTGAGGAAGTCTCGTCCCGATTCTCCCGGCCAATCCTTTCGGCCAATGCCCCGGCCTTTTCGAGTACGAACGCATCATTCATGAGAAACAGCGCCTGCGGGGCGACGGTTGAATCGATGCGATGATCGGCAATTGCAGTTGGATCGGCAGCGTCAAACAACATTCGGTAGTTGCTGCGATCGGATCGAACAGTCATCAGGTAGAGTGTTCGGCGGTTGGATTGGAGGTTACGGGTGGGGACGCCGCCGGGCGTTGGATCGAGCGTTCCCGAGACGGCCAGCATCGCATCGCGGAGGGGCTCGGCCTCGAGGCGCTGGCGATTCATGTGGCCGAACAGCAGATTGTCCGGATCAGCCCGCATCGTGGCGGGATCGCCTTCGCTGGATTGTTGATAGGCGGAGGAAAGCATGATCAGGCGATGCATTCGCTTGATCGACCAGCCATTGTCGATGAAACGGAGAGCGAGCCAGTCGAGCAGTTCGGGGTGAGTCGGGGGGACGCCGAGCTTGCCGTAGTTGTTGGGCGTGCGAACGATCCCTTCACCAAAGTGATGTTGCCAGATTCGATTGACCATGACGCGCGCGGTCATGGGGTTGTCGGCACTGGCAATCCACTGGGCCAGTTCCATCCGGCCACTTCCGCGGATGATGTTGCGTTGCACGTCTCCGGCAAGGATGCGTGGGAAACCGCGCTGCACGCGATCACCTTTTCGGTCGTACTGTCCGCGGGCCAGGACATACCAATCCTGGGTGCCGGCATATTGACTTTGCGGGACCCCGCCCTCCTGCATGGCATTGGCGACTTCATAGCCCGCGGGTGGATTTGATTGTAATCTTGCGAGTTGCGCTTCAAGGTCTTTTTTCTCTTGCACTGCGGACGGCTTTTTAGCGAGGGCGGCGATTTTCTTCTGTAGCTCCCCCACCGCCGTGTCATATTTCCGTCGCGGTTCAACTATTTCGGGAGAGGCGAGCGGAATGCGTGATACAGGTGACCCGGCGGTTTTCTCGCCCGGGGAAGGCAATATGTGGCTACTGAAGAAAATGCCCGCGAGGGCGTAGTAGTCCTTCTGGCTGATCGGATCGAACTTGTGATCGTGGCAGCGGGCGCAGGCGAGGGTCATGCCCAGGAAGGCCCTGCCGGTCACGTCGATCTGGTCATCGACGATATCGGCCATCATCTTTTCTTTATCCGCATCCCCGCCGGGCCAGTTGCCGATCACGTACATCGAGGTTGCGACCAGGCCATCAGTATTCAACTTCGCGCCGTCAGCGGCGGGAAGCATGTCGCCGGCAACCTGATTGATGATGAACTGGTCATAGGGCAAATCGCGATTGAACGCATTGACCACCCAGTCGCGATAGCGCCAGGCTTCGCTGATGTCTCCGGCGCCGATCTGATCGCCCTTGATGCTCCGCAGATCGAATGCATCGGCGTATCGAACCACGTCGAGCCAGTGCCGGCCCCAGCGCTCGCCATAGCGCGGGCTGGCAAGCAATCGGTCAATGACTCTCGCAAAGGCATCGGTGGACGGGTCGGCAACGAAGGCGTCCACTTCGGCGGGAGACGGGGGCAAGCCAATCAGATCAAAATACGCCCGCCGGATGAGCGTGCGCCGATCGGCGGGCGGGGCTGGCTTCAAGCCCTGCTGCTCCAGTTTCGTGAGAATGAATCGATCGATGGGGGATATGCACCAGGCGCTGTCTTTAACACCTGGAGCCAGATGCTCTTTAGGTAGCCCCCATGCCCAGCTTGGCTGAGTCGAAGCGACAGCGGGCACATCAGCACCATGAACCGGCAAGGCCGCCAGCGCCGACAATAGAGCGGCGATTAAGCAAAAGATTGAGCCGCAGAAGAATCGCACGCTTGTTTATACCGCCGGTTTTCCAAAGCGTGTAGACAGTTGTTCAATTTCGCGCCAAGGCGGTCGACATGCTGATCCTGAAGCAAATTGAGGTGGCCGCCATCGACATCGCGAATATCCAGGCCGCCGCCCAATTCGCCCCAGCCGTTATCGGGGGCGTGAACAAGGAATTCGCGCCAGTCTTCACGGACTGTCGCTTTGAACAGCGTGATTCGAGCGCAAATGCGCCGGCTCTGATGCTTCATCCGGGCGATATCGCATGCTGAGCGAATGGTGGCTTCGAGTTGCGCCGCGCGATCACCTGAAGCGGCAAAATTCTTCGGGCCAACATTATCACGATAATGCTGAATCGCAGCGTGGGGCCCCTGTTCAATCGCGCGCCTGGCATGAAGCCAGAGCCGCTGATAAAGGGGCTTTTGTCGAGCGGCGCTTGGCGCGAAGCCATCAAACTGCGCAAGCAGTTCCACTTGCTGGCCAGCCTCTTCAAGTTGTGCCGCTATCTCGTGTGCAATGAGTCCGCCGAATGAATAGCCGCCCAGGCGATATGGGCCGTCTGGTTGAACTTCCCGCAGATGTCGGATGAAAGCCACGGCCATTTCTTCCACACGGGTCGGCACGCCCCCGCGAGATGTCAGCCCCTGAAGAAGCAACACATAGATAGGCTGCCGCTTATCCAGGCGTCGCGAGAGCGGCTCGAAGGTAAACGCATCGTTGGCAATTCCCGGAACACAAAACAGCGGAGCCCATTCCCCCGCCGCCCGCAGGGGCACCAGAACATCGTCGCTCAGCGCCCCATCGCCGGTGCCCAATGCCAAAGCAAGCTCGGCAACCGTGGGCGCGGTGAAGAGCTTTGCCAATGGCAGGTTCTGGCGGAACGCCTGGCGAATACGTTCGACCATCCGCACCGCAAGCAGGGAGTGTCCGCCGAGCTCAAAGAACGAATCGTTTACGCCAACAGCATCCGTTCCCAGCAGTTCCTTCCAGATCTCCAGAAGCTTCCGTTCGATTTCATTCCGCGGATTGGGTGATGAGGAGCGCGCGATGGACACATTCGGTTCGGGAAGAGCGGCTCGATCGATTTTGCCATTGGGGGTAAGCGGCATGGCACTCAGCGTCACGAATGCGGCCGGCACCATATAGGACGGAAGCAGGCCGGTGAGTTCCCGCCGAAGCATTTCAGTAGCCGCGTCTGCAACGACATATGCCACTAACTTCTGATTGTGGTCGGCCCCATGGACAGCGACCACGCACTGCCGCACGCCCGGTTGTTTGGAGAGGGCCGCCTCGATCTCTTCAAGTTCGATACGAAAACCGCGCAGCTTCACTTGATGATCGATCCGGCCAAGACACTGAATCGACCCATCCGGATTCCACCGGCACAAGTCGCCCGTTCGATAGACCCTCTGCGATGGATCGAACGGATCTGGCGTAAATCGCTCAGCAGTCAATTCGGGCCGATTGAGATATCCTCGGGCAAGCTTGATGCCGCCCACATAGAGTTCCCCATTCACGCCAGCCGGCACGGGCTCACGATTTCCATCGAGAATGTAAGCCCGCGTTCCACGTACCGGGCGGCCAATTGAAGGCGCGGCGTTGGCATCGCCAGACGCTACACATCCTGTAGAAACAATTGAGTCCTCAGTGGGACCATACAGGTTGTAAACGGTTTCGATTCCCGGCAGCGAATAGCACTGGCGAACAAGCGCACCTGGAACTGCTTCCGCGCCAAGAGCAATCGCCCGCAGCGATGCGGGCAGACGGCTGGTGCGAAGCAGTTCGGTCATTGCCGAAGGAGCGCAAATCATCATCGTGACTTCAGTGGCCGCGGATGAATCGGGAAGTTCCAGCACGTTGTCGATCAGGATCGCCTTCCCGCCGCGTGTGAGGGGGATCAGCAGCTCGAATATCGACATGTCGAAGGAGATTGACGCGGCACAAAGGCCGCCGCGGACATGTTCATCGGCAAACGTGTCGCGCATCCACGTCGCCAGGGCCACCGCTCCGTGATGCTCGATGGCGACGCCTTTGGGCTTGCCCGTGGATCCGGATGTGAAGATCACATAGGCCAGGTTTGAGGAGTTCGAATGCGCATCGAGATTGTGCTTTGGACGGCGCGAAAGGGAGTTTTCAAGATCATCGAGTTGAACGACGAGCTGTCCCGGGCGCGCTTCGATCACGGAAGAAGTGTCGCGTTCGGCCAAAACGAACTGTGCGCGCGCATCATCCAGCATTGCGGCAAGGCGCGGGCGGGGGTAAGCCGGGTCGAGCGGCACGAATGCGCCGCCCGCCTTCCAAACGGCAAGAACCGCGACGACCCACCTTGGCGAGCGGCTCAGACAGATGCCGATCAGCTTCTCAGGCCCCGCGCCAAGCTCTCGCAAGTGCCAGGCGAGTTGATTCGCACGGGCATTGAGCTCCGAGTATGTCCAGCGTTCTTGACCATACACAAGTGCAACTGCATTGGGTGTTTTGGCGACCTGCTGCTCAAAGAAGTGTTGAACCCCGATCGCGTCGAAATGATCCGATTCGAGGCGGGATCCGCTCCAATCATCGAGGATCTGGGTTCGCTCCCGCGCAGTCAGCAGCGGGAGATGCGCGATGGTCTGTTCAGCGTTTGCGGCAATGCCCGCCAGGATCGTCTCAAAATGACCCGCCATCCGCCGGATCGTCGACGATTCGAATAGATCGGTGCGATATTCGATCGCGCAGCTCATCTGGCCCGCGCCATCCGGCCGCATAAGCAGCGTTAGATCAAACCGAGATACGCCAAGGTCGATTTCTTCCAGATCGGCCGACAGCCCCTTCGGCGCTGCGGCGGTGAAAGGCACGTTGTGAAAATTAAATACCACATCGAATAGCGGTGAGCGGCTCAGTTCGCGCGGCACCTTCAGTTCCTCGACAAGCTGCTCGAACGGCATCTGCTGATGTGCGAGCAATTCCAGCGTTCGCGCCTTGGTACGCTCCAGCAGATCGACGAAGCGCTCATCGGGATGAACCGTCATTCGCACGGGAAGAATATTGACGAACAGCCCGATCAATGCTTCGCTGTCCACCCGAGATCGCCCGGCCAGTGGCGTGCCGATGACGATGTCCTGCCGGGCGGTGTAACGATGTAACAAGACATGGAATGCCGCCTGAGCGACCATGAACGGTGTCGCCCCCCGAGTCCTACTCAGTTGCTCGATCGCGGAGGTTAGCTCGCGCGGCATCGTCCACGTGTGTGTCGCACCGGCATGGGTTCCCATCGCCGGGCGGAAATGATCCGCAGGCAATTCGATCGGCCGGGGCTGATCGCGCATCGTTTCAAGCCAATAATCCCGATGCTGCGAGATGGCACTGGATTGCGTTTGCGCGAGCTGCCACCGCGAAAAGTGTCCGTACGTGATGTCCAGCGGTGGTAAGTTCGCGGCTTTGCAATCGCGCGCCGCGTCATAAAACGCCGCCAGCTCTTTAAGCAGAACGCCCACCGACCAACGATCCGACACGATGTGGTGCACGATCAGGATCAGCAGATATTCATCATCCGCCACCCGGAGGATCATTGCTCGAAACAACGGGCCGGTGGCAAGATCAAAAGGCTCCCGCCCGAACTGCATTGCCAGACGGCGCTCTTCGGCGGCGCGCACTTCACTTGGCACATGCCGCATATCCACGACCGGAATCTCCGGCTCAAACGCCGGAACGCTAATGGCGATCGGACCCCGCGGATCGGCTTCAAATCTGATTCGAAGCGACTGGTGTCGTCTGATGATTCCGGCGAAGGCTCGCCGCAGAATGGCCGGATCAAGCGGCCCGCGAAACCGGATGCCGTGGGCGTTGTTGTAAATGTGCGATGCGCCGACAAGCTGATCTAGGAACCACAGGCGGCGCTGGGCGAGAGATGCATCGAAACGATCGAGTTCGCCGGGTGCCGAAGCCGCCCCGCCACGAAGGCGCGCCTCCAAAAGCTTTCGCTTGGCGTCGGAGAGCTTTTCGATTCGGTTTTCGATGCCGGTCATTTTGATACGTCCGGGCGAATGTCAGGCCACGGCCTGCGTGGACGGGGTGCGAAACGGCGGCTGCTGGTCGCGACGGGCGAGGCTGTCGCTCAATCGCGCATTACACGCCGAGAGGTTCGCCATCGCGCTCACCGGCAGCCGTCCGTCCATCTGCTTGAGGTGTTGCAGCGCCCCTTCGATCGCCTCCTGTGCGGCAAACAGGCAAGGCGTCGAGTAGTTCACAAGGGAAACGCCCGCCTCCATCAGCTGCCCGAGGCTGCACGCCGGGGATTTTCCGCCGGCAATCTGGTTAAACATCAGCGGCTTGGCGATGCGCGATTTGATGCGCGGAAGAAGTTCCAGCGATTCAATCCCATCGACCAGAACCGCATCGGCCTCGGTGGCATCGAATGCCTGGGCACGGCGTAGTCGCTCGGCATCATCAGTCGCATCGGTGCGGGCAACCACGAACATGTTGCCGCGTGCCTTGAGCACGCGATCGAGCTTCACAAGGAACTCATCGAGTTCCATGATCTGCTTTCCGCCCACATGGCCGCAACGACGCGGCCGCTTCTGATCTTCCAGCACAACACCCGATGCCCCCGCCCGCGCCAGGGATGAAACAACATGTGCCGCTACTTCAGGATCGCCATACCCGTCGTCGATATCGACGAGAATGTGATGCGTCGGCAGCACCAGCCGCAGGCGCTGCACGAACGCCACCATGTCCGACCAGGTAATGAAGCCGATGTCCGGCAAACCGTAGTGGCTTGCGGAAAACCCAAAACCGCTGACAAAGATCGCATCATAATGCCGGGCCGCCAGCGATGCCGAGAACACGTCGTAAACGCCCAGAAAGCATGTGATCTTTCGACCTGAGATCGCAGTCCGCAGCGCGTTGCCAAACGTTTGATTCGTCACTTTACATCTCCTCCACCGATCGATTCGAGCATGCGTTGGGCTTCTTCATCTGTCATCGATTCGATATCCGCCAACATGTCTTCGACATCGTTTGGTTCCGCCGTTACGAGTGCACTTGCTTCGATCGCTTTAGCCACGGCGCCCAGGGTTCGCGTTGTAAAAAACACAGGCATCGGCAGGTCGCGCTGCATTTGTCCGTGAATACGTGCGATCACCTGGGCCGCAAGAACCGAATCGCCACCCAGCGCGAAGAAATCGTCGCCTGTTTTTACCGACTTGATCTTGAGCACTTCGCACCAGATTGCGGCGAGCGTTCGCTCGAACTCCGTTTGCGGCGCACCGCCGGCTGAAGCTTCCGCCACCTTCGGCGCACTTCCATCGAGCCCAAGTTTCGCCGCCAGACCAATGCGCTGCGGCTTGCCAGTTGGCCCTTTGGGGATCTCATCGAGAATCAACACCCGACGCGGCACTTTGAAACCCGCCAGCCGGGTTGCGGCAAAGTTCATCAACTCGATGTCAGTTGTCTCGCTCCCCTTCCGCAGCACGACCGCCGCCCCGATCTCTTCTCCAAGTCGTGCATCGGGAATTGCAAAACACAGTGCGGCCTGCACCGAAGGATGATCCAACAGCACTTCGTCGATCTCTCGCGGAGAAATCTTTTCGCCCCCGCGATTGATGATCTCTTTCAGCCGACCCGCCAGAAACAGGTATCCATCCCCATCAATGTGCCCCAAATCCCCGGTGCGAAGCCACCCATTCGTGAATGCACTTTGATTGGCCGCAGGGTTATTCTGATAGCCCGGCGTCACGTTCGCCCCCCGAATGACCACCTCCCCGCGCTGGCCGGTGGGGAGAATGTCACCCGCGTCGTTCATCACCGCCACATCCGGGCCCGCCGGCAATCCAACCGATCCAAATTTCCGCACGCCCGGGGGCAACGGGTTGCAGCACATCTGATGGGCCGCCTCGGTCATGCCATACGCCTCAACCACCGGCACGCTAAATACCCGCTCCAACTCCTGCGCAACCTGTGGCGGCAACGCCGCCGATGACGATCGCACAAAACGCAATCTCGAATTGCCTCGATCAAATTCCCCCGCTTCGGGCCTGGCAACGATTGCCTGGTGCATCGTTGGCACCGCGGTGTACCAGGTGGGATTGAACTCCCCCAGGCGTTCCCAGAATCGCGTTGCCACAAATCCCTCGCTGCACGCGACGCTCCCCCCCGCTGCCAGCGACGAAAGCAACGCCGCGACCAACCCATGAATATGAAACAGCGGCATCACATTGAGGCAACAATCTTCAGGTGTAAGCGAAAGCCAGTTGCTGATGTTGTGCGCTGACGCGCCTAAATTGGCCTGGGTCAGCGGCACGATTTTCGGCCGCGATGTGGTTCCACTGGTGTGAAGAATCAAAGCCGTGTCCTGCGGCCCCGGCGCATCGATTGCACGGTCACCCAGTGCCGATCCGTGCAGAAATATTTTGCCTGCAATGGTTTCGTCGGCAGTCAGCTCGATTAACGAAATGCCGCGCGCCCTTGCCGCGGCCACTGCATCGCCTTCAACCCCACGCAATACGATCAATGCTTTGGCGTTGAGATCCGAGAGGTAGAAATCGAATTCGGCCGTGCGATACCCAGGGTTAAGGGGTGCCGCGATAGCGCACATCGTCACACCCAAAAACGCCGCCGCCATCTCCGGCCCATTGGGCAGCACGATCGCCACCCGATCGCCTTTCCCAATCCCCAACGCCCGAAGCTCATCCGCCAGCCGGCGCGACTGCTCATAGAGTCCCGCGTAGCTGAGCGCGTGCCGCCCTGTGGCCAACAGCGCGGGCTCGGCGGCGTACCGCTGCGCCTGAGCTTCCAGCAAATTGTGGATCGTATTGAATGGCGAAACGTCTTTGCGCACTCCGGCTACTTTCCTGATGTTTTGGCAATCAACCCCTGCTTCTATCTTGATCGGCTGCGACCGCGGCGGCAGATAACGCGCTCGGTCATAAATGGCGTTTCCAGCGCGTCCTGATAAATTACGAAGTTTTAACGTTGGCGGCCAGTACCAATTTTTATGAATTTCCGGAGATTCAAGACGATCGTTGCAGCATCTTGAGGTCGCTGGGAATGGCGGGTGTGGCACCATGCTGCGAACACACATAAGCGGCAACGCGTGCGGCGTGGCGCCCAATATCCGCCAGCGGCATACGGTTCAGAAAGCCCAGAGCCAGTGAAGCGGTAAACGCATCTCCCGCACCAACAGTATCCGCAATCGCAACGTTGATCGGCGACTGATGCGCGGCTGGCCCTGCTGCCGGGTAGATCGAACTCCCCGCCGCCCCACGCGTGAGCGCAACAGCGCGAAGCGAATAGCGTCCGATAAGCGTTCGGATCGCTTTCTCCTCGTCGGACCCGATCTCAAACAACTGCGTGACAACCGGCAGTTCCTGATCATTGAGCTTAAGAACGTTCGCCAAACCTAATAACTGTTCGATCAACTCGCGCGTGTAATAGTGCTGTCGAAGGTTGGTGTCGAAGATGCGAAGACACCCGGCGTCCGTTGCGCAGATAAACGATTGAATCGCTTGCCTCGACTCAGCGGATCGCTGCCCAAGCGATCCAAAACAGACGCAATCCGCCCGACGCGCCAAGTCAATCATCGCCGGGCTTTGCGAAATGTGATCCCACGCAACGTGCTCGTGAATCACATACTCAGGAACACCCTTTTCATCCAGCTTCACATCCACCCTGCCCGTTGGATGCGCAGCATCCACCCCCACACAGGTGCGATCGACTCCCAATCCATCCAGACGCCCGAGAATCTCCCGCCCCAATTCATCATCCCCCACCCGGCTTACCACCGCCCCC
>DAIRGS010000021.1:0-42256 GCA_036794395.1 Tepidisphaeraceae bacterium
GCTGGGTGTATGACTATACAGGCGGGACCGGCCGCATCTGGGGTACCGATGCGCTGGGCCTCAAGCTTGTCGGCCCCTAAGTTTGTATTGATTGAAGAACTTACTGGCCGGTGGGCTAACGCCCGCCGGCCGGTTTTGTGATGGGTGGTTGCACGATTTGGGCCAAATGAGAGCGGTATGATGAACCAACAAACGTCAAAGATGCGAAAGAGCAGGTTGGCCCGATTGCTGCCGGCGGCCCAGGTGTTTGGGATCTTGGCTGCGATTGTGGCAGGGGGATCGGTGCTTCGTTTGACGCAGCATGCGAGCGGATCACAGCAATCGCAGGATGCAACCCTGGCCGAGTGCCTGCGATATTTGCGGACGCAGATATGCATGTACTCGCTCGAGCACCAGAATACTTCGCCGGGCTTTCCGGGGAATGATTTCAGCCAGGCAGCCGATGCCCGCGTATTTATCGAACAGATGACGCAATACACCGATGTATATGGGCGGCCATCGATGCAGAAGTCTGAAACGCGCAACAAGGGGCCGTACCTGATTGGCATGCCGGCCAATCCAATGACGCTTCGGAACGGGGTAATGATCGTAACCGGCACCGAATTGCCGCGGGTTGACGATTCTAAGGCCATCGGATGGTTCTATAACCCGGTGACGCGGCAGATCTGGGCGAATTTGGGCGGCGCAGATTCGCAGGGTGTATCGTACGCTTCATATTGAAAACCGTATTGTGGAATCAGGAGTTACTGTCATGAAAACGTCCAAGCTGCTCGGCATCGTGATCGCACTGCAGGTTATGCTGCTGGTTGGCCAGTGGGTCAGCCCCTCGGCCAGCGTAGCCCGCGCGGATATTCCCATGCCCAATCCAAGCGAACGGCAACTGGCGATGCTCGATGAGCTCAGGACGCTGAACGGCAAGGTGGATCGCCTGATCGGCCTGCTTCAGAGCGGGACGGTTGAAGTGAAGATGAGCAAATCGGACAAGAAGTAAGCGGCTTGCTGAATGCAGCACAAGGCCGATCTTTTTTTTGGTGAGCTGGTCATGATCCGCACACCGCGCACGATCCAAGCGTTTTTGCGTCGGTATCCCATTTGGGATTGTCGGAGGCGAAGTGCGCGTGGGTTCACGCTGATCGAGATCCTTTGCGTGGTGGTGATCATCGGCTTTGCCTCCGCGATCATTATTCCGCAAATGTCGTCGCGCGATGATCTTCGATGCGCGTCGGCGGCTCGGGAGCTGATGGGCGATTTGCTGTATGCACAGAGCCGTGCGATTGCGCTGGGGCAGATGCATTACGTGCAGTTCAACCCGGCCACGGGGACGTATCAGGTGCTGGATGCGGTGGCAGCGAATCATGTGATCACCAATCCGCTTTCTCAGTCGGCTTACACGGTTACGGTCGGGACGGGGCCGCTGGCGCGGGTGAGCATCACCTCGGCAACCTTCGATGGCAACCCAACGTTGGCGTTTGACACGATGGGCGTGCCGTACTCGTGGACGTCGGCGGCGGGGCCTGTGGCGTTGTCCGCGGGATCGGTCGTGTTTACGTCGGGAACGAATAAGAAGACGGTTAGCGTGTCGCCGTATAGCGGGCAAATTAAGGTTCAGTGATCATCAGCAGGTGCTGAGTGCTGAGATGTGCGTGGGGGTTTGGGGCGCGAGTTAATTCTTGAAATCGTAGAGTCGGGCGGGGTTGTCGACCAGGATTCTATTGCGCGTCGGTTCGTCGGGGATCCAAGAGGCAAGCATATCGACGAGGTCTCCGTCGTCGGGAATCCAGGCGGCGGTGGGGTGGGGCCAGTCGGTGGCCCAGACCAATCTATTGGGCGCGGTTCGAATCATTTGCTGAGCGAAGGGGGCGACGTCGGGAGCCAGCGGGGGCTTCTTTGAGACGTGGTAGGGGCCGGACAATTTAACCCAAATGTTCTCGTGCGCCATGAGTTTGAGAAGGCGCTGGAAGCCGGGACCTTCGAGGCCGGCGGCGCAATCGAACGCGCCGAAGTGATCGAGCACCACATTGACGGGCAGGCTTGCGAGGCGCTGCTCGGCATCGGGTAGTTTTTCGATGTTGAGAAAGAACTGGAGATGCCAGCCGAACGGCTTGATGAGCCGGGCGAGCTTTGGAGCGGCTTCGAGCGGGAGACCGGCGTTTTTGGAAATGCCGTTGATTCGTATGCCGCGGAAACCGGCCAGGTGAAGCTTTTCGATTTCGGCTGAGGTGATATCGGGGGAGACGACAGCGACGCCGCGAAAGGGAAATTTGTTTGAAGCCAGGGCATCGAGCATCGCCGCATGCTGGGTGCCGTACACGCTGGGCTGAACGAGGACGGCGCGGGAGATTCCGAGGAACTTGAGCACACGGACATAATCGTCGACGATTGCATCGGGCGGGATGTAGGAGGCGTTTGGCAGGTAATCGAATCGCGATTGCGGGCCGAACACGTGGGCGTGACAATCGGTGGCGCCGGGGGGAAGATTGATGAGCCTGGGTGGATGGGGGTGGGGGACGGGTCCGGGGATGGTGGGGGGGCGATCAACGGGTATGGGGATCGGATTTGCAAATAGGTCAATCTGAGATTGCGCCGCGGCGGTCGCGAAACCGCAAGCGGCTACAAATTGCCGGCGAGTGATCGGGGATTGCGAGGCAAACCTGCGTGCGTGGCGGGTCATTATGCTGTCTCCGCTTATCGCCCCGTGCGGGCATCATGGAATCGTATCATGTGGAGATCAATCATTGCATTTGGCAACGCTTGAACACGATTGTGCATGCCACTAGAATGGCTCCTTAGTTCACCCGGGGCCATGGTCTAACGGGATGACGGCTGAATCGCATTCAGCAAATCGGGGTTCGATTCCCCGTGGCTCCATTCGACTCGCTGCGCTCGCTCATGGCAGGCCGGCGCTCGGCGTAGTATTGCGTCCTCGGGGCAAAGAACTCATCGAAATATCGAAGCAGCGAGTTGAATGCCCTGAGTAAGCGAAGCGCATCGAAGGGCGTTTCATGTCCGTATCTGCGTCAGCAGATTCCTTTTTCGTCTACATCCTGCGATGTGCGGACGGTAGTCTGTATGTCGGCCACACCTCAAACGTCGAAGACCGACTAAAAGTTCACAACGATGGTCGCGGAGCCCTCTGGACCGCCTGCCGTCGGCCGGTCACACTGGCTTATCAAGAACGACACGTTTCTGAAGAAAATTCAATCGCCCGCGAACGTCAGATCAAGCGCTGGACGCATGCCAAGAAACTCGCCCTTATCAATGGCGATCGAGAAAGGTTAAGATCGCTGGCAAAGCGACGAATTCACTGACCGTCTTGGAGTACGTGGGTCGTATCCGCAAAGGAGGGTTCGCCATGACCGCGGAACTTGAGGAATTTGCCAAAGTGCTTGTCGAGACGGTTCGGGACGCTGCCATTCATAGCAATAACAGGACACTTAACGCAAACCATGTCATCGCTATACGATGGAAGGAAGCAGCCGCGGGCGGTTTGCCGGAAGCATTTGCGAAGGTGCTTATACCTGACATCGTAGATTCAACAATATCGCATCTGTTGGGTGCAATCGACCAGGAGCTTTTGAGACTCTCTTTCACCGCTTCAAATGGGAAATCCCTCGACTTGACTAGGGTTGCACAAGAGTCCGGCGAACTGTCTGGTTGGTATAGGGGTAGCGGTGGTTGGATCGAAAAATACTCGAAGGAACGCTTTATCGACGATTTTGCCGATCTCAAGAACTACAACGACCCCTCTGCCGGAAACCAGAAATGATGCCAATGGTCCGCGTCATGGTTGGCAGGTAACCAGCCGATTTCGTTCAAAAACGCAGTTGCGAGTTATACTGGTGTCCCGCTGGCTCCATTGCAAAACCCCGGTTTTCCCGGGGTTTTTCGATGCTCTAGAATCCTTCCGTCCAGGCAGCAGCAAAAAGGTCGGCCTTCCGGCAGGACGATCAAAAAGAAGCCCACGGGGATGTCGCGGCGAAGATCAAATCCGACCCGCGCATGCAGGCGGCGCTCCGCGGTGAGGTTGGCGATTAGCGAGCGATGCCGCGGGTTATGAATTTGACTTACTGTGACCGATTGGCTACGTTGTCGTAACCATATGGTTACCATTGCATCGAAGCAATCCAATGCCGTGTTCAAGGCGATTGCGGACCCGACGCGCCGGGAGATACTTGGTTTATTGAGGCCCGGCGGGCGCACGGTGGGGGATATCGCGTCGAAGTTCCGCACGAGCCGGCCGGCGATTTCGAAGCATCTGAGGTTGCTCCGCTTGGCCGGGCTGGTGACGACGAGGAAAAGCGGAACGGCTCGGGTTTGCGAGTTGAACAGCAAGCCCCTGCGCGCGGTGAATGCGTGGCTTCGTGACTACGAGGTGTTGTGGGACGAGAAGCTACGTAAGCTCAAAAACTTCGTCGAGGGGAATTCGTAGGGCGGGAGCGGGGGCCGGCACGCGTGGGCTGTCATCTTCATGGGTGGGGCGATTACAATTGGGCGGCTTGAATTCACGGTGGGGTGATGTCCTGGAGGCGTGAAGTGTTGCTATCTCGCTTGTATTTCGCGCTGGCTTTTGTGGCATGTTGTGGGCTTTACGCTGATGGAGGGGTTGAAGGCTCGAAGCGGGGTCGGGAGCTGATAGCGGCGGAACTCGCGGCCAATCCGTTGCCGCGAGTCGATGTGGCGGGGATGGCCGATCCAGATTATGCGACGGAGTTCGGGCGGCGGCGCGACTTGATTCGGCAGAAGCGCGCTGAATTGATTCTTGAGTTTTACAAGATTGCGCCGCGCGAGGCGACGCTTGATCTGCTCGCGGAGCGATGGCAGACGCTGGCTCAGGGGGCGAAAGCTTCGCTGGCTGTCGCGGAGATGAGCGAATACCTGGCTGGCAATGTGAGTGTGAAGGACAAGGAGGAGGCGGCGTATCAGAGGGCGTTGCTGGTCATCGGGCAGACGGGCCTCGATACATCGGCGCGGCTGGGGGCGATCGAGGAATTCCGGAAAGTTGTGTCGGCGGAGCCTGCCGGGTCGATGCTGGCGCAGTTGCTGTATCGGGCCGGTCGGCTTGCGCCGGAGGGCGCGGAACGGGATCGGCTGTTGGGGCAGGTTGTGGCGCAGTATCCAGAGTCGCCCGCAGCTAAAGTGATGCGTGGCGCAACCCGGCGGCAAGAGGCGCTCGGTAAGACGATGGAAGTGACGTTTAACGACGCCATCACGGGTACACCGATTGACCTTGCTGATTTTCGGGGGAAGGTTGTGGTCGTGGATTTCTGGGCGGCGTGGTGTACGGACTGCGCGGCGGCGATGCCCACGATGAAGAAAGTGTACGCCCAATTCAAAGACAAGGGTGTGGAGTTTATTGGAGTGAGCCTTGATGTTCCGGAAGCGGAGGGTGGACTTGCGGCGTTGAAGGCGGCAGTGGCCCGGCACCAATTAAAGTGGCCGCAGTATTATCTGGGGAAGGAGTGGGATTCGGATTTTTCTTCGACCTGGGGTGTTTATTCAGTGCCGGCTGTGTACGTTCTGGATAGGCAGGGGAAGGTTGTCAGCATTGATGCCGGCGGTAAGCTGGAGGCGGTTTTGGCAGAGGTGTTGAAGCCTCAAAAACCATAGCGGCGGTGTATTCAATCGTAAATTTCAGCGGATCAAATCAACGTCCAGCAAACTCGACCATAAAGGATATCATGAACCACACGCGAATTGCATTCGTTGCCCTGGCCCTGGTTTTTCTTGGCGCTTTGCCTGTGATGGCGCAGCAGAAGCGCATTAGCCCTCATGAGACGATCAGTGCGGTCGTGGATGGCAATCGGGTAACCCTTGTTTATGGCCGGCCCTATTCGAAGGCCCCTAAAACCGGTGAGATTCGTAAGATCTGGGGAACGCTGATTCCGTATGGCAAGGTTTGGCGCACGGGATCGGACGAGGCGACACTGCTGATTACGCAGAAGCCGATTGTCATTGGGGATGCCACCCTTCCCGCGGGCGCGTACACGCTCTTCACGCTGCCGACGGAAGATGGCAAGGCCAAGCTCATCATCAGCAAGCAGCTTGGGCAGTGGGGGCTTCAATATGATGAGAAGCAGGATTTCGCGCGGGTGGACCTGAAGAAAGACGCCGTGGATCCGATAGTGGATCAGTTTACGATGTCGGTTGGGCCGAACGCGGGTGGAGGCGGGATCATTAAGATGGTTTGGGAGAACACACAGTTCTCGGTGCCATTCACCCTCAAGAAGTAGATTGCGATCGCGAGCCGCTTCGTTGCAGGGAATGGGGGCGGTCTGCATCCGTTTCTGTGTAGTAGCGGCTCCAAACAAGTGAGGGCTGGGCATGAACCCGGTGGCAACGTCATCCTCCGCGAAAGTGCGGCGGTGTGGAGTGGTGTGGATTGCCGTGACGGGAATGTTCCTGGCTTTGTGGACTGTTGATGTTCGCGGGGCGACGCCGGATCCGGGTGAGGCAATTCCCCAGGAATTGAAGGCGTTTAATGAGTGGGGCAGCGTACTGCATGTAGCCGCTCACCCGGATGACGAGAACACACAACTCATAACCTATCTTGCGCTCGGGCGGCACTACCGCACCGCTTACCTCTCGCTGACTCGCGGGGATGGCGGGCAGAATTTACTGGGACCGGAATTTGGCGAACAGCTTGGCGTGATTCGCACACAGGAGCTTTTGGCGGCCCGGCATCTTGATGGGGGCCGGCAGTTCTTTACCCGCGCGGTGGACTTTGGATTTTCCAAGGACGTTCGCCAGACACTTCAGTATTGGGACCGCGGGCAGGTGGTGGGCGACATCGTTCGGGTGATGCGCACGTTTCGGCCGGACGTGGTGATTACGCGATTTTCGACGGTGCCCGGCACGACGCACGGGCACCACACGGCTTCGGCGGTTCTTGCACTTGAAGCGTTCAAGCTAGCAGGTGATGCCAATGCTTATCCCGAGCAGCTCAAGACGCTATCGGTTTGGCAGCCCAAGCGAATCTTCATGAATTCCGGTGGCTTTGGCCCGGCGCCGGCGCGCGGGGGCGCGAGCGCGGCGGCGATTCGGATGGACATCGGTGGGACGGACCCGGTTTCTGGTGATTCGTTTAGTGCTATTGCCGGCAGGAGCCGGGCGATGCACAAGACCCAGGGGTTTGGGAACTTTGGTGGCGGGCGCGGGGGAGCAGGAGGCGGGGCGCGAAACGAGTCGTTTCAGCTTTTGGCGGGTGAGCCGGCGACACAAGATATCCTGGATGGCGTGGATACGAGTTGGGCGCGCGTCGCGGGCGGGGCTGAAATTGGAAAGCTTACGAGCGAGGTAATCGGGAAGTTTAACCGGCAAGATCCGGCGGCGAGCGTTCCGGCTTTGCTCGAAATTCATGCTCGGCGGGCGGCATTGCCTGATGGGCCGCTCCTGGGTGAGAAGCGGCGGCAGCTTGATCGAATTATCCAGGAATGTCTGGGATTGTCAGTGGAGACAGTGGCTGGGGAGCCGGAAGTTGTTCCGGGGGAGGCTGTGAAGTTGCGGCACACTGCGACGGTTCGATCGGCGGTTCGGGTGAAGTGGGTGGGGGTGAAATATGCCGCGAGTCCAGAGCAGTTGAAAGACGTGGTCGAGCTTCACAGGAACGAGGCGGCGACGCGCGTGGGGATGCTGAAGCTGCCGGGGGATATGCCGCTTACCCAACCTTACTGGCTGCGAGAGGCACATGAGCCGGGTATGTTTACGGTGAGTGATTCTTTGCTGATTGGGCTGCCCGAGGCGCCTTCGTCGCTGGGAATTGAGCAAGTGTTTGAGGTGGGCGGGCAGAGGATTGTGGTGGCTGATGAACCGGTTCATTTGACGGGGGATCAATCAAAAGGTGGGGACCGGTACCGGCTGGATGTGATTCCGCCGGTTTCGATCGCGTTAGCCTCAGAGGTCCGGCTGTTCGCGCCCGGTGGCGATGGGGCGGTGGAGGTGAAGCTTACGGGAGCACGCGCGGGCGTGGCTGGTAAGTTGGAGCTGCAAGCTCCGGCGGGATGGAAGGTTTCGCCGGCAAATCGAACGTTTCGGCTCGATACAGTCGGGCAGAGTGCTGCATTCACGTTTACCGTGACCGCGCCGGCGGAGGGAAGCGTTGGTGGGATTGTCGCGAGCGTTGAAGTGGGGGGTGTGCGGTACAGCAATCGGCGGATTGAGATCAGATATGCCCACGTTCCGCCGCAATTGCTTCAACCGGTGGCGCGGATCAAGGCGGTTTGTGCGCCGGTCGCGATTCGGGGCAGGCAGGTGGGGTACCTTCCGGGGGCGGGCGATAGTGTTGCCGAGGCGCTTCGGCAGATGGGGTATGAGGTTTCCATTTTGAGCGTTGCCGATTTGAACGCGCAGCGTTTGAAGGGTTTTGACGCGGTGGTCATCGGGGTGCGCGCGTTCAATGTGCATGCGGATCTTGGGCCGCGATTGAATGATCTATTTGCGTATGTGGAAGGCGGGGGGAATGTTATTGAGCAGTACAACACGCCGAACGATATTAAAGTGCCGCGACTGGCTCCATTTGATGTGAAGCTGTCGGGGAATCTGCCGCGGAATCGTGTGACGGATCCGAAGGCGGCGATCACGCTGCTTGCGCCCGACCATCCCGCGCTGAACACGCCGAACCGAATTGCCCCGGCGGATTTTGAGGGGTGGGTGCAGGAGCGCGGGTTAAATTTCCCGATCGAGTGGGATCAGGAGCATTGGACTGCGATACTGGCCTGCAACGATGCGGGCGAAGCCCCGCTGAAGAGCGGATTGCTGGTGGCACGGTATGGGCGTGGCTATTACGTTTACACTGGGCTGTCGTTTTTCCGTCAGCTTCCGGCGGGCGTTCCGGGAGCTTATCGGCTGTTCGCTAATCTGGTCTCACTGGGTAAATGAGTTGTCCGTGGATCTCCTGTGCCTCGTTGGAAAGAGCCATGACGCCCACCGTCGACAAACAAAGTAGCCTTCCGGACCCGGCGCCCAACGGGGGTGATGAGGACACGGGGTTGGCTTGGCCGCGGACTTGGCGGTCTCTTTATATATTTGTCGGGATCGTTTTCGTGGGCTGGGTCGCGATTCTGTATGCGTTGACGAGGACGTTTTCGTGAACGTGTACGACTACCTGGTGCTCTTCGGCACGATGCTGGGGATCGCGGGGTACGGCGTATGGCGCACGCGCGGTCGTCGCGATCTAAGGACTTATCTTAAGGGTGATCAAGGCACGCGGGCCCTGATGATCGGTTTATCCGTGATGGCCACGCAGGCCAGCGCGATTACGTTTCTTTCGACGCCGGGCCAGGGGTATGAGAGCGGGCTGGGGTTTGTTCAGAATTATTTTGGGGCGCCGTTTGCGCTGATCATCATCGCGATGGTATTCGTGCCGATCTATCGGCGGATGAATGTTTACACGGCGTACGAATACCTCGGCCAGCGCTTTGATGCCAAGACACGGTTGCTTGGTGCGGGATTGTTTTTGCTTCAGCGCGGGCTAGGCGCGGGGCTTACCGTTTACGCACCGGCAATTGTTCTCTCGACCGTGATGGGTTGGCGGCTGGACATGACGATTCTCGGCAGCGGGCTAGTAGCGATTGTTTATACGGTGATGGGCGGAAGCGAAGCGGTCAACCTTACGCAGAGATATCAGTTCAGCATTATTCTGATCGGCATGGTCGCGGCGTTTGTCGTGCTGCTGCACAAGCTGCCGGCTGGGTTGAGCTTTACGGATTCCCTGGCGCTTGCGGGCGGGTTTCACAAGCTGGAGGCGGTGGATTTCTCGATCAGCGTCAACAAGCGATACACGTTCTGGTCGGGGCTTCTGGGAGGCATGTTTTTGGCGCTGGCGTACTTTGGCACGGATCAGTCGCAGGTACAGCGGTATCTTTCCGGGGCGTCGTTGCGAAACAGCAGGCTGGGTTTGATGTTCAACGCGCTGTTGAAGATACCGATGCAGTTCTTCATTTTGCTGTTGGGCGCGCTGCTGTTTGTTTTTTATCAATTTGAGTTGCCGCCGGTGCTGTTTAATTCGGCGGCGTGGACGGCGCAGGTGGCGAAGGAACCTCAATCGCCATTACGCGCGATCGAGCGGGAGTTTGCCGATGTGCATGGGCAGAAGAAGCGCGTGTTGCGCCGGTGGATTGAGGCGCGTCATGCGGGCGATTCGGTTGCCGCGGCTGCGGCACGCTCCGAAGCGGAATCGGCGCAGAAGCGACTGGATGCGATTCGAACCGAGGCGCAGAAGCAACTTCTGGCCGCGGTTCCGGGGGCCAAGGGCAGCGATACGGATTATGTGTTCATCCGGTTTATCGTGGACTATCTGCCGCATGGAATGATCGGGCTGCTTGTGGCGGTGTTTTTTGCGGCGACACTCTCGGCAAAGTCAGCGGAGCTGAATGCGCTGGGATCGACAACCACGATCGATTTATACCGACACTTGATGAGGCGACCAGTTCCGGAGGAGCATTTTGTTGCGGCTTCAAAGTTCTTTACGGTGATGTGGGGACTGGTGGCGTTGGGGTTTGCGCTGTCGATTCATATGGCGGAGAATCTGATTCAGGCGGTGAATATCCTGGGATCAGTTTTTTATGGCGTTGTGCTGGGTATTTTCTTGACTGCGTTTTTTCTAAAGACTGTGCGTGGGACGGCCGTGTTTTGGGGAGCGGTTGTGTCGCAGTGCCTCGTGATTGCGCTCTATTTCACGCTGCACATCAGCTATCTCTGGTACAACATCATCGGATGTGCGGCATGCATGGCGATGAGTCTGTTGCTCCAGTGGGCGATCACGATGCGCGGCGTGAATGCCGTTTCGAAAATGGGAGGGGCGGATGCGGTGAATGATGTGGCGGCTTTATGAGTGACGCACCGGTCATTTGTTTTGGCCAGCAGCCGTGTGGAATCTTTCCTCGGCGATTCTTGTTTGCAAAGATGCAGACGGCGCGTCGGCTGCAGAAGGAAATTGGCGGCGAGATCGTCTTTTTCTTTCACGACAGCGACCATGATCCGCGCGAGACCAGGACGATTCTGCGGCACCATAAGTCGGGTGAAGTGTTTGAGACTAACTTCACTTTTGCCAATAAGCTGCAGCGAAAATACTCGCCGTTGTATTTGAAACGGGTGATGGCCGACTGGCACGAAAAGACGGCGTTTCAGCTCCCGGCTTATGTGGATAAGCGATGGGCCGAGGTGTTCAAAGCAATCGCGCTGACCAACGTGGCGTGCTTCTGCCTGGAGATGTACCAGAAGATGGGATTGCTGGATGGGATGCGGGTTGTGCGGTCCAGCAGCCGGGAATTTCGACGGGCGGCGTGCGATGTTTCAGATTTTTATGTGGATGTTGAGCTTGAAGGTGAGATCGTGCGTGCCCGGCATGTGGAAGGCGAGTTGAAGCTGCATGAGGGGGGAGACTCTTATCGAACGCTGCCCAAGACCGCGTTTACCAAGAGCCAGGTCAGCCCGGCGCGCGATACGCGACTGAAATGGATGCAGTCGGTGATTGGCTGCACCCATTATGTGTCGGGAGCAAGTGAACAGAATTACCTCCGGAAGCAGGATGCTCCGGAGATCATTTACGTTGAACGTGAAACAATTGACCGCTCAGATGAAGCCTACACAGACTACCCGACCTGAATTGGCGCCGCTCATGGCGTTTGGCGCGCACCCCGATGACATTGAGTTTGGGTGCGGAGGTGTCGTTGCGCTGGAGACGCGTAGGGGACGCGGGGCGCACTTTGTGGTGTGCTCGCGCGGCGAGGCGGCCACGCGGGGCACGCCGGAACAGCGCGTCGCGGAAGCCAATCGCTCGGCGGGATTGCTGGGGGCGACAATTGAATTTGTTGAACTGGATGGGGATGCGCATCTGGAGTTGCGTTCGGCCCACTCCATTCGCATCGCCGAGGCAATTCGGCGCGTGCGGCCGGCGATCGTGCTGGCGCCGAGTCTTGTTGAGAATCAGCATCCAGATCATCCGCGGTTGGGCGCGCTGGTGCGTGATGCGGCGCGGCTGGCACGCTATGGGGGCATCGCGGAGTTGCGCGGGCAGCCCGCTCACGCTATCGATCAACTGCTTTTTTATGCGGTGACTTCCGATGCCGAGCCGGCGGGTCTGGTGCCGGTGCTGGTGGATGTTTCCGATCCGGGGGTTATTGCCGCATGGACGTCGTCGATGGAGGCGCATGTGACGCAAGCCGCCACGCGCAACTATGCGGATCTGCAGCTGAGCCGAGCGCGATTGAACGGGCTTCGGGCCGGGGTGGGGCATGCGATTGCGTTGTTTGCGGGGGATCCGATTGTGGTGACATCGCTGGCGGAGGTGGGCCGGGGCGCCCGTTCGTTCTGATATGAGCGAAAAGCGGCCACTCAACATCGGCATCACCTGCTACCCGTCGGTGGGGGGCAGCGGCATTCTCGCAACCGCGCTTGGGGAGGAATTGGCGCTTCGAGGGCACGAGGTTCATTTCATCAGTTATGAGCGGCCATTTCGTCTGCCGGAGAATGCGCCGCGGGTGCATTTTCATCCGGTGGTGATCAATGATTATGGGTTGTTTAAGTATCCCGACTACACGCTGCCGCTTTCGGTGAAGATGGCGGAGGTGAGCGTGGCGCATCGGCTGGATGTACTGCACGTTCACTATGCCGTGCCGCACGCGACGGCGGCGATCTTGGCGCGGTCGATGATCGAGCCCCGATACCGTCCGAAAGTAGTGACAACGCTTCATGGAACCGACACGACATTGCTTGGCCGCGACCCGGGGTATGGGCCCGCTATCAGGCACGCCCTGGAGCAATCGGATGCGATCACGACCGTTTCGCATTATCTGCGCGGTGAGACTCAACGCCTGCTGGAGGTGGAGAAACCGATCGACGTGATCCACAATTTTTCCGTGCCCCGGCTGCCACGCCGATCGCGGGAAGAGGTGAGGCGCGAGCTGGGTGTGAAGGATGAGGTGTTGCTGGTTCATTCATCCAACCTTCGATCGGTCAAGCGGATCGATCTGCTTCTGGAATCGGTGGCCCAAGTTCGCCCGCGCGATTCGATCAAGCTGGTGATCCTTGCTGGTGATAGCTTTGCTCCATTTGCAGAAGATGTGCGGCGATTGGGTCTAGAAGATCGCGTGATCGTGATTGAACGCGCGTTTGATGTGGAGGAGTATCTTCAAGCCGCCGATCTCGGGGTGTATACGTCAGAGAGCGAAAGCTTTTGCTTGAGTATCCTTGAGGGGATGTGTTTCGGGTGCCCAAGCGTCGCGACACATGTGGGTGGAATCCCCGAGGTTGTAGATCATGCGGTTACGGGATCGTTGGTTCAGTTTGGGGATGTAAGGGCCTTCACCGCGGCGATCGAAGCGTTGGTTGGTAATACGGTTCGAAGGCAAGCGATGGGGAATGCGGCGCGTGAATCGGCCCACCGGCGATTTGCCTCGGACATCATCGTCGGGCAATACGAGGCGCTCTATCGCCGCGTATGTGGATGAACGGCCAAAATACGGTTATTCGGCTTTGCGAATGGTGAGTTCGGAGACGCGCGCCCAGTGCTCCTGGTCTTTGGGACCCTGATAGAACTGCAGGCTGATTTGCGGTTCGCCTTTGACGGGGGCATCGCATTCGCCGGCGACACGCCATTCTGCACTGAGTGTTTTGAACTGCCCGCGAATGTGTTTGCCCGTTACAGTCAGTCGTAGCTCGACGTCGTTGGAATCGAGCGGAATGATAGCGATGGTGTGGGTCTTGTCGTTCTCCTCCCGGCCCATGACGACTGACAGCTTACCGTCGACCAGCTCCTCGCCGATCTTGACCATGTTGCTGTCAGAGTAGTACCAGACCAGGTCGACCTGTTCGTATTGCGAGGTGGGGTGGTTGGACACGGATGCGGTGATCTCAAGTGAATGATTTGAATGATCGGGTGCGGGACGAACGAGAATATTTCTGGCGTCGTTGGCCGGGCCCCACATGTTTCCGGGCTGGATGTGGACTTCGAGGCCGTGGTCGGTCGCGCGCCAGTGGCCGGGTGCTTCGCGGATCCAGGTCCAGCCGGGTGCGAGGGTGCCGCGGAAGGAGTCGTGAAAGAGGGGCTCGTCTTTAACGAGAGGCTTATTCGCTTTTGCGGACACGGGAGCTGGAGAGAGGGGAACGGGGATGAATTGTTTGATCAGCGCGCCGGATTTGGGATCAAACAGGCGGACTTGGCCGTCATAACCCCCGACTGCGATCTGCGAGTTGTCGGGGCGGTAGGCGATGGAATAGATCGGGCCCTGCATGCCTGACGAAAGGGACAGGACGGATTTATCGGTTGGGGAGGCGGAATAGATATTGACGACGCCAAGGCTGCCGACCGCGACGTGCATGCCATCGGGACTGAAGGCGACGGCGGTCACCGGGGCGGGCTGGCGGTCGAAGGCGCGGAGGAGATTCGTATCGTTGCGGCCGGAGGTGCGTTTCTGGTTGTCGGAGATTTTGTAGAGGCGGGCGAAGCCGAGATCGCCGCCGTATACGATCTGCTCTTCCTTTGGATGGATTGCCAGGCACAGGCAGGCTTCGAGTGGATTGTTGATATCGTCGACAAAGCGGTTGGTTTCCAGATCAATCAGCTTCATCGCGCGGTCGCGGCCGGTGGAGACCAATTGCTTGCCGTCGTGGGTGAACTGGGTGGCCAGAACCCAATCGGCGTGGGCCTTGAAATCGAGCAGCTCTTTGCCGGTCGCCAGATCGATGCGGTGAACGATCTTGTCTGCTCCGCCAAAGGCAACCGATTTTCCGTCGGGTGCGAAGCTGATGCCGTAGAGTTCATCGGTACCGACGTTAAAAGTCTTGGAGGCTTTTCGGGTGGCCACGTCCCATACCTGCACCTGCCCGAACTGGGACGCCGATCCCCCGCACGCGGCCAACTGCTTTCCATCCAACGAGAACGCGAGGCTTTCAAGGCGCGGGCTTTCACCAAGGAGGCGGGCAAGGAGTTTGGACCCATCGGGTTGATGAAGAAGAATCTCGTGATATCCGGTGACGGCCAGAATTGAACCGTCGGGAGAATACGCGAGCGCCGTAATAACGGGCGGGACGGTGTAAACGGGCGTATCGATGTGAGTCGTTCCGGGGGCGGGCGTGTCGTCTTTGGCGCCCTGCTGAATCCATTTCGCGATGATCGAGACCTGCTCACTTTTTAGCGAGTCGCCATCTTTTGGCATATCGGGATCGGCGCCGGAAATCATTTCGATCAGTTTGCTTTTATCGGGGGAGCCCGGCTCGACGGTGTGGCCGTGCTTTCCGCCCTTGAGAAGGGTGGGGACGGAGGTCATGTCGAGATCGCCCTTGTTCTTTTCGGGCTTGTGACAGGCGTTGCAATTGGAGTTGAGGATGGGGCGGATGTCGCGGGAATAACTGACCGGGCCCTCCGGTTGCGCTGCCTCGGCAAGCGTGACGAAAAAACTGATTACCACGAAGGCACGAAGACACGAAGAAAAGACAGATTCACCGCGAAGACGCCGAGAGCGCGGAGAAGAAAGACGATCAACGGGACAGGACAAGGGATTGAATTCTCGCGGTCTCATTGTTTGATCTCTTCTGTGCGTGCTTCGGGGTCTCCGCGGCGAATCGTTAGTTTTGAATCGTGAGTGGGAATGCGGGGGTGTATTGGGTCACGGTGTCGTCACCGATCTTTGCTTCGGCTTTGAGAACGACCATTCGCGTGGCCATGTCGGCGGCGGCCTCGGGCTGGATGGTCAGGAGGCCGAATGCGGAATTCAAATTCAACGTGAGCGGCATCACCTTGATTTGTCTGGCGATCATCTTGGGGTTGCCCGGTGCGTAGCCTTCCAGGGTGATCGTCACGTCTCCCTGAAACCCGGCGGCGCGACTGACGAGGACGGGAATCGCGATCGGCTGGTTTCGTCGGGCTCGCGTTGGCATCGCGGGCGTTTGAGCGCGCAGCTCGCTCATACGATCGCGGATCGCGGCCATCGACGGAGAAATAGCTCGGAAGTAATCGGAGAGCTGCCGTTTCTGGGCGGGTGATCTGGCGGCGTCGGGCATCTTCACAATTGCGAGGATCGGCTCGGGGACCCGTGTCGCCATATCGGGGTTGGTGTTTGATGTAACCCAAAGCCGGAAGCGGCCGAGCGAGTGCTTCGCAGCTTGATGAAGAGTGATCGACACTGTGGATGGTCCATCTGATTCGGCTGGGCGGTCAAAGCTGAATGTGGCTTCAACCGGCAAGCCTGCGCCGGGGCCGGCTGACCATTGGCCGGATTTATTTCTGGCGATCAACGATGAAATCGGCGACTCCTTTTGTTCGGCCGTGGCGCTGGCGCGGACGATGTTCAACTCCTGATGTGAAACGCCCTTTTTCGCAGCTTGCTCCATTTCGATGCGCGTGATCACGAAGCTGCCATCATCGGCGCGCCCCGGGCCGCCGGCGGGAAGACGCGGATCGGGGAGGGCTTCGAGTCGCAACGCAGTAATGGACTTGAGCGGCGTGGATGCATTGATTCGATAAACGTCGGCTTGTGATTCGATTGCGGACGCGAAGACAGAGCCATCGGTCTGCTGAGTCAGCAATGTGCCGGCATCCGATGTCACTTTTGCAGGCTGTAGCACCGTCCAGGAATCGCCCTGGGTGATGGAGGTTTCCCATCGTTTCTGATCGGCGTCGAACTGTGGAGTCGAAGCGGCAAGCGCGGTTTGCAGACGTGTGAGTTCCGCGTGTCCTGCAATAAAGGACTGGAGTGCGGTCACCTGGTTGCGGATCGCCATCAGATCCGGATCGATGGTTCGGTAGTAAGCGGCGACCTGGGCGCGCTGCTGCGGGGTGCGCGGATCGGCCGGGGTGGCGATCATCGTGAGAACGGCCTGGGGAATGTCGGCGACCTGATTCAGAACGGCTCGGTCCAGCGTAGTAACGGAAAGGCGGAATCGCCCGAGGTTGTGTCGGGCGAAAGGAGATTGGTGGCTGAGGACGAACGTCAGTGTTGTGTCGGGGCCGAAGCCGATTGAATCAACGGTTCGGAAGATCGCGGTGTGTCTTTGGCCTTCCTGCGAGCCGATCGCCCAGCCGGTTGTCGGCTTGCCATCGATGGCGGCTGAGACGGGGAATGATTCCTGGGCGAAATCTGAGGTGGCGCGACGCAGCGCCACGGGTTTGGATGGTTCAGCGCCCCTGGCAACCGATAGCTGGAACTCGCTGAGAACGAAGTTGCCGTTAGGTGCTGTGCCGGGGCCGGATGCGGGCAGGTGTTCGTCGGGGATCGCTTCGAGGCGAACTGCGGTGATGCCCTTCAAATCGGTATGCACGACGACGGTGTACTCATCCTGATCCGCGATGTTGCCGGTGGCGAGGATGGAGCTGTCGGACAGGCGGATGAGTTTTGCTCCCTTTGCGCTGGAAACCGCGGTCGCTTCCAGCGGTTTCCAGATCGGCTGTGTGGCGGGAATCTTTTTTTCCCATTGCGCTTGAGCGGAGTCGAGACGAGGATCGGGCGCGCTCAGTTTTGCAGCCAGCGATCCAAGACGCGTGTGAGCCTCTTCGATCTGTGGCGGGGTCAGTGTTGCAATGGTTTCCAGGGTGAATGGCGCGGGCTCCAGGACGGTAAGATAGGCATCGGGCTGAGGGTCGTGGGTGACCGATGCCATTCCGGCTGAAGCCTGGGAGCCGAGGCCCAGGGGTGCGGTGCCGAGTGCTGCGTCGGCTGAGGCAGTCAGCGTCAGCCAGCCGCTGCCATTGTCGGGGAGAATGAGGACAGTCGCCGTGACGCCTGGCGGGAGCGGTTGTGGGATGAGGGTAATGTCGCCACGGAAACCGTTGGTGCGGCGGATGTCGAACCAGATGGCTACGCTGCCGCCACGGTGCACGCGGGGGGTATCGGGCTGGAAGCGAACAGTGAAATCCGGCTGGAGGGCGCGAGCGGGCTCGATCTTGAGCCGGTACCAGTGACCTGGGCCGCCGGAATATGCTAGATCTCGCACAGAGGCGATGTATTCGCCGGCATCGAGCTGGCGGATGATCCGACCATCTGAGTCGGGGGTGCCGTCGTTGGCTTCGATCACATCACCCTTGGGGTTTTTAAGCTGGAGCAGCGGAACCATTGGTGAACCAAGGCGGGCGGCGAGAACTTCGAGGCTGATCGACTGCTTGTACGGAAGGCGAAACCGGAAGAAATCCTCGTCAGCAGCGCGATCGGTGCTGCCGCTGATCTCGACTGGCAACTGAACGAGATTGGCTTCATCCGGGGAATCATTCGGCTCGGATTCGACAAACTGAGGAAGATCGGTCACCTCAAATGGAATGTCATTGGAGATACCCAACGGGGCGTCGGCATGCACATTGATGCGGCCCGGGGGGGTGTGAGTGAGGTCGATCGCGATCGGCTGGGCACCTTCGAGGTTGTAGCCAATGGGCTTGGCCTTGACGACGGTGCCGGGCTTTCCGCTGCCGGGGAGCAGGGATTCGAGGTATGGGATGTGCCCGGCGGTTATTCGAAAGCCGTAGTCGGGGCCGCCGCGGAAACGAAGATCGCGGAGGCGAAGAACGTAGGCGCCGTCTGCGGGGGGATTGAACAGGAGCAGTGGATCGCCGGCGTGGTGTTCGAGCGTGGCCGGAAGTTGCCGCCCGGATTCGGATTGAATCGTCATGACCGCTTCAAAGGGTGAACCGCTCCGACGGGCCGAGACATCAAAGACCAGCGGCTCACCTTTGTGACCCTGGAACCGAAGCTGCTGAAGCTGGCCGGCGGTGGCGATCTGACCCGTGACCGTTGCGGGGAGATGGACATCCTGAGGCTGATCCGATGCGACCAGCGGTTGGACTTCGTATGCGCTAAGTGTAAGGCGGACGGGTCGGGTTACGCCCGTGGGCCCGATGAGTCGCAGTTGGCGTTCGCCGATGACGGCGTCCGGTGCGGCGGTGACCTTCAGGCGGAGCTGATCATCCTTCGGCGGTTCAGCGAGCGTGGCGGTAACGCCTCTTGCGTCAGCCACCGTCGCAGATTGAATCGTGCGTAAGTGTGTGCCCTTAAGCGTTACTTCGATGGTCTGTCCATTTTTCAGCGCGATTGGAAAGTTTGGTGCAAGATCCGGGGCCGGTTGCGATGCGGCGCAACATGCAATCAACATTGCACAAAAAAGGATTCGCAGGTACTGCATAAATCAACCCGCCGAATGAACGGCCGGAGTGGACGGACAAGGATTTTCTCTCAAACCTACGCAAAGAGGCTTACGACGGGCTGAGCCTGCACGAGCTCGCGGGGCTGGCCGAGGGCGTTGTTGACCATTGTTCCCGGATCGATGCCCAGTGCGTGATAAACGGTGGCCAATAGTTCGATGGGATGAACCGGATTGTCGGCTGGGCTTGAGGCGGTTTTGTCGCTCTTGCCGTAGACAGCGCCCCGGGCGATTGCGCCGCCGGCGATTAATCCCGTGTAGCAGTATGGCCAGTGGTCGCGCCCATCGGGACCGTTAGTGTTGCCGGAAGTCGAAACGCCCATCTTGGGACTGCGGCCAAATTCGCCGATGGCCAGGACCACTGTATCCTTGAGCAATCCGCGGGAATCCATGTCGGCCAAAAGGGCGGGAAGCGCGCTATCAAGTTTGGGACAGTGCAGATTTCGCAACGGGCCAAAGTTGGCGGCGTGAGTGTCCCAGGCATCGACCAGTGGGTTGCCATTGGCGACGGCGGGCCAATTCACCTGCACGACGCGCGTGCCGGCTTCGATCAAACGGCGGGCGAGCAGCAGCGACTGGCCAAAGGTGTGCCGCCCGTAGCGGTCGCGTAGCTCGGGCTTCTCTTCATCCAGGTTAAAAGCGTTTCGGGCGCGTCCCGAGATCACCAGCTCCAGCGCTTTCTTGTCATAGGCATCGAGCGCGTACTCAGACACCGCCCGCTCGATCTCCGGCATTTGCGCATTAACTTTCTGGAGCAGCGATGCGCGACGCTGCATGCGGGCCTGATCAATTCCCTGGCGGAGGGACAGATCATCCGTGCTGAACTTTGTCGCGGGGTCCTGAAACATGTAATAAGGATCGTGGGCCGCGCCAAGGAACCCGGCAGATCCCCCTTTGCCGATGACATTGGATTCCTGCAATGGCCGAGGCAGCATCACGAATGGAAGCATCGGGCCATCGGGGGGCAAGATCCGGGCAATTTCCGAACCGATGCAGGGATAGTCACTGCGGTTGGGGGGCTCTAGCTGGCCTGAAGGCGAGACTTTATCCGGGGTGTAGCCGGTCATCATTTGATAGATCGCGGCAGTATGGTTGAACAGCCCAGCCGGCGTATAGCTCACTGATCGCACCAGCGTCGCCTTGTCCAGGACCTGCGCCAGATTTGGCATCACTTCGCTAACATGGGTACCGGGGATCTTCGTTGGGATGGGCTTGAATTGCCCGCGGATATTGTCGGGGGCATCTGGCTTGGGGTCCCATATATCGATGTGGCTTGGGCCGCCTTGGAGGAAGATGAAGATAAAGTTTTTGGCGGAGCCGAAGCCGGCGCTCTTCTTTCCCTTTGGCGCCGTTTGTCCACGGGCTTCGAGGGCGAGGATATTTGAGAGCGAGAGGCCGAGCAGTCCTGCTCCACCCACCCGCAGCAGTTCCCGACGGCTCATGCCGTCACACGTGGCCCCGGGTTGTCCTGGAATCGATAGCATGGGCACTCTCCGGTGATTCGAGTTAGCGGTTAAACAGAAACGCGGGGCTGTTCATCAGCGCCCAGGCCAAATCTTCGGCAGCGGACAGTCTTTGAGTTCCGCTGCCCAGATCTATCCCGGCCACCTCGGCCTCCGTGGCGGGGCGGTTCATCGTCATGTAGTACATCTCTTGGATTACCTTGCGGTTGTCGGGCTCCCGGGCAATCAGCCGGGCCAGCGCATTATCCTGCGAGGTGCACGAGTCGCTGATGAGATGGCCGTTGATGAGATTCAGCGCGTGGGCGAGGCTTACATTGCTCGTTCGCTCACACTCGCAAGCGGTCTCGCGCTTGGGCCGGCCAAAGAGCTTGAGGAAGTCGCTGCCCTCGTTCATGCCATCGGCAAGATCCTCCGGGCGAACACCATCGGGAAGCCCGGCCAACTTGGTCTTGGTACCCGTCGCAATCGCAACCGCGTTCATCATCTGTTCGGCGGTTAATCTTCGTGGAATCGCGTGGGAGAAGTTGACGCGGTCATCATGGTTCCACTGATTGGATCGGATCGAGAGGCCGTACGTGCGGCAACTGACGATCTGACGAATCAGGTGCTGAACGTCGAAGCCGCTTTTGATGAAGTCGTCAGTCAGGGCATCGAGGAGCTCGGGGTTTACGGGCGGATTGGAGGCGCGAATATCGTCGACCGGATCGATGATTCCCCGTCCGAAGAAATAGCTCCAGACACGATTGACGTATGACTTGGCGAAGAACGGGTTATCCTTGGCGATAACCCAATCCGCGAGTGCCGCTTCGCGAACGCGCGATTTATGCCAGTCGGGATTTTGGCCGTATGGCACCTTTGGATCGACGGTCGCGTTGGTTTTGGGGTGGGCAACTTCTCCGCCGCGGAAGTTATCGAAGACAATTTCCTCACCCGGCCGCGTGCCGGGCTTGAACGCGAGCCGTGCGAAAAACGCACCAAGCTCGTAATACTGATTTTGTGTCCAGCGCTCGAATGGATGATCGTGGCACTTGTTGCAACTGAAGCGAATGCCCAGGAATGTCTGGCTTACGTCCTCAGTGATTTTCCCAGTCTCGCGAAGCGTTCGCATGTAGTTCACCGGCGGATTATCAAGGCTGCTGCCCTCCGCGGTGATCAGCGTGCGAACGAACTGATCGTATGGCATGTTCTGGGCGATCGCCTCGCGAATCCATTCGCGGAACACCCACACCGCTTCTTCTCCGAGCGTCTTGGAATTGCACTGGAGCAGATCCGCCCATTTGTTGGACCAGAAATCGACGAAATCGTTTCCGCCAAGCAGCTTGTTGATTAGCTTCTCTCGCTTTTCGCGGCTCGGGGTTTGATCTTCGACAAATGCATGCGCCTGCGATGCCGTGGGCGTGAGTCCGGTGAGATCGAGGTAAAGGCGGCGGACGAATTCGGCGTCGGTGCATTCTTCCGACGGCAGAATCTTCATCTTCTCCAGTTTCGCGTTGATGTGCCCGTCGATGTAATTGTACGTTGGCATGGGAACCCATGCGAATCCGGTTCGATCACCCATGATCGAAACGTTGACTACGCCATAGTTGCCCTCATAGCGCACGCCAACAGCGGCCTCGCCCCGGCGCATGCCGACGATCTCGCTGCCGGTCACGCGCACTGTGTCCACGCTGTTGGAGGTGAGCACCGCATCCCGCGTTACGTCCCGAACCGCGCCGTCGGAATAATGCGCCAAAACCACTAGTTGCTGGGTCCGTCCGGGCAAATCCAATGAGGCATTCGCGGGAAGGACTTCCAGGCGGTTTGGCCGGGCTGTCGACGCATCGGGCTCGAACTTCGCGCCCTCCTTGATCCACTGAAGAATCGTTTCGTATTGCCGGGTTCCAGTCGGGAGGGCCAAGCCCCCTTCGTGGGGAACCTGGGCGGCTGGCTTGAGGAGCATCAGGCTGTTGGCCGGATCAACCCGGTTGACGCGCCGTCCCTGAAGCTCGTTGACCAGGGCGTTGAAGTCATATTCAGGGTCATAACCTCGCAGGGACAGTTTGAAGCCATTCTTTCCCTTGGCCGATCCATGACATGTGCCGGCGTTGCATCCGACGCCGGCGAGAAGCGGCATGACATCGCGCGTGAACCGCACCACAGGCCGTTGGCTGCTCAGCACCTTGACCGGGAGAGTTGCGGTTTTGTTCTCGGCAGTCACCGTGACGGTCGATTCCCCCTCGCCAAGCCCGGTGAGAAAGCGGGCCGGGTCCACTCGCAGGTTATTCGAATCGGTTTTGAAAACCGCCTCATAGCTCAGATCAAACTTAAGCCCATTCTCAGTGACACCCCACACTAAGACCTGCCGGCCATCGCTGGGGTCGCTTAGGGTGAGTGAGGACGGCTCAAGAACGAGCGACACAATCGCCGGCATCGCCGGCCGCGGCGGAGCGGGTATCTGCTGCTGCTCTACCTTTTTTGCCAGCGCGCGCTGTCCGACAAAGCAGAGCATCAACAGTATCAAGGCCGATAGAATTCGCGTTCGAATAGGTTTACTCCGTTTCATCGCCAAATCGGCAGCCTTTGGCAGGTTTGGGATATGAGTTCGCCTGCCAGGCAAATTGTACCTTGATCCGTCCAGTTTGGGGCGCTTCAGCCTGAAACAATTCCGCTAACTCCAATTACAGCTTGTCTTAAGCGGTGTTGTCGGTGCAGATAGAGTGTCGGGGGAATAAATGAGTGAAGCCGGGACACTAAGTGAGCGGCAAACTCGTAAGCTGCTGGGTCATATCGGGGAACTTTGTGCGTTGTTTGCCGTCGAAGCGGGGGTGGAGGTGTTGATGAGGGGGAACAGTCTTTGTTGCGTTTGGTGATGTGTGATCGCGGGTTGTCCGACGCCATCGATCCGGAACCGCGGATTCGGGGCTACCACGATGGTGTGAAATGACAGGATTAAAAAATCCCCTGCAACTTCCTTGTTGCGAAACCGTCTTCATCTTGTGAAACTTGGTGAAAGCGAAGAGGCGGGACCCTATGCGAGGCGGTTCGCGAAATTCATCCTTCTCCCCCAAACGATTGCTTGCGATCGCGGCGTTTTTGCTCGCGGCGAGTGTTGCCCGGTCCTCCTTCGCCCAGCTCCCGTCAACCCGTCCGTCGACTCCACGTCCGCCGGCGCGGTGGCTCCCGGCGGTGCCAGCTACGCGCACCGCAACCCCCATGGTGGCTCAGATTCCCGCTCAAATCATCGACGATCGTGAGGGTGAACCCGACGGGTTTGTGGTGCGCAAAGGCGATCCGGGATTGACAGATTTGCTGGGGGCCATTGACGAAGCGACCCGCGATGCCAAATGGGAGAAGGCGTTCGCGGCCATCTCGAAGGTATTGGAAGCGCCGACGGACGCAATGGTTCGCCGCCCTGATGGGTTCTACGTTTCTTCGCGGGTGCATACCCAGCAGATGCTCGTGGCACTTCCGCCGGCAGGTCGCGACGCGTATCGATTATTCAATGATGCCACGGCCCGAAAGGCGCTGGAGCAGATTGATTCACCCGATGCGGGTGACCCGTCAACGAGTCGGATCGCGCGGTTGCAGGATTTGTTTGATCGGTATTTCATTACCTCGGTGGGCGATCAGATTGCCGACCGCCTGGGCGACGCGAAGTTTGAAAGTGGGGACTTCGTCGGGTCGGCCCGGTGTTGGGGAGCTATAGGTGCGGATTATCCGGATACCTCGCTGGCGGCGTCCAGAGTTTTAGCGAAGAGGGCGATTGCGCTATCGCGGGCGGGGCGGTGGGATGAGTTGCAGGCAGTAAAAACGCAGCTTCGCGAGAAGTATGGAGGTGAGCCGATGCGCATGGGTGGGCGAGATGTGATGATCGGGTCGCTCCTTGATGGCTCGGCTGCTTCACCCATTGCTTCCGCGCCTGTCACTAAACGGGCCGGCGATGTGGGCACTCCGCTCAACCTCTTGCCGAAGCAGGGCACGGGACCGAGTTGGCAGATGGTTTTTCTATACAGCGATGTGGAGGACCAGATCCGGCGTCTTACCTTCGCCAATTCACGCGTAAGCGCTTACAACCCCAACTCCATCATCCCCGCGGCTGTCACGACACCGGATCGAATTTATTTGAACTGGTTGGGGATTGGCATCGCCATCGACGCATCAACAGGTAAGCTCGTTTGGCGGAGCGAGAACTTCAGCCGGATCGCCACACGAATTCAGCAGACCGTGTTGAGCGGATACGACTCTGGAGAGAGCAGCATTGCCATTTCGCCGCGCGGTGACAAATTGCTTCTGGTCAATGGCGCGGTGGGGCCGCGCACGGTGACGCTGCAGGCTGCGGGCGTTGTCATGCGGGCAGCGGTGAATGGGCGAATTGTCCAACAACCCCAAGTGGTGCGCATCTCGGCGAGGCCCGGCAGCGGAACGATCAGCTGTATGGGAATCACCGATGGCCGGCTGCTTTGGAGCAGCGAAGGTGACACAGTTCCCGAATTAAGTTCATTGAGTATTCTCGGCCAGCCGTTGATCGTCGATGACGTTGGATACGTTATCGCCACCTCGCTGGGCCTTGGGTATCAGAGCACGGATTTGAG
Organism: Tepidisphaeraceae bacterium; assembly: GCA_036794395.1. Classification (GTDB taxonomy): domain Bacteria; phylum Planctomycetota; class Phycisphaerae; order Tepidisphaerales; family Tepidisphaeraceae; genus DASXMX01. Next base: position 25,154 of record DAIRGS010000021.1, read on the forward strand.
TTTGGTCGCGGTTTCACTGTCCGACGGGAAAATCCGCTGGAAAATGTCCCTGGGCGCACTTGGGATGGGAGGAAACGTCCGGGGATTGATTACAGCACCCAAACCGCTGCTCACCCGTGTCGGTGACAGGCTTTATATACTGACGGGCAACGGCGCGCTGCTGGCGGTCGATCTTCCAGGCCAGCGAATTGAATGGGTTTTCACGCACGAAACGTTTCCGATGCTTGCGAGCCGGGTTCCGGGAATGTATCGCGGCTCGGAGCCGGAACTGTTCGGCGCTTCGATGCGGCTGTCGGGGTCGATGTTGTACTTCAAGGAAAAGGGCAGCAATATTCTGTATGCTCTGGACACCAGCGGACCAAGTTTGAAATGGAAACGGCCGGTTGATCGGGATGCATCGGTTGCTTCAGCGGATTCGTCTTTGATTTACCTCTTGGGCGACGAGCTGACCGCGATTGATCTGATGACGCGGGAGATGCGATGGAGCGCCCGCACGCCGTTGGGCTCGCGGCAGTTTCAGCCCTTTGTGGAGGGATCCCGAGCGTACGTGTTCGGGTCGAAGGGAATCTATGGCGTGGACCTTCAGGGCGGCACGATGGAAACTTTTACAAGTGACGAAGCAAATGGTGGGGCGGTGATGCGGCTGGGAGATCGCTTGATTTGTATTTCAAGCCGGAGTGTAACGGCGTATCCGATCCCACCGGCCGCAAGTGAACGTCCATGACGCTAAAGCGGGAAGTGCCTCCTCTTGAGACAAGGAATTGAGATGCGGAAGACGATTCTGCTGATGATGCTTGTCCTCGCTGCTTCGGTCGCCCAAGCGGACGAAGTAGCTGCTGCTGCGCGCGGGTCGGGGATTTCAGTGGTCGGTGTCGCGACGACACAGGTCAAACCATCGGTGATCGAAATCAGCGCGACGTTGTCAGCCGAGGGAGAACTGGCCAATGACGCAAGGGTTAAGGAGCGTGACGCGCGCCAGCGCATCGTCGACGCGCTGGCGGTAAAGTCGCCGGATGTGAGCGTGGAATTCAGGGGATTGACGATCAATCCTATCTATGACCCGGGCGCGCTCGCGATGCAACGCCAGCAGCAACTCATGATGCAGAACGGGGTGGTCGTGCAGATGCAGCAAAATCAAATGGACACGCCTCGCAGGATCGGTGTGACCGAGCAGGTCCGGCTTGTCATGAAGGACGCCGACAAGCTGGACACGCCGAAGCTGGTTGAAGCAGTGCTCCGGCTGATCGACACCGCTCGTGAAAGCGGTCTTCAGGTTGGGCAGCTCAGTTTGAGTAGCGCCAACATCTATTCGAGCACCCCGACTACTCCGCCGGCGCCGCTGATTGTCTGCAAAGCCGCTAATACATCTGAGGTGCGAGCGCAAGCGTATAAGGCGGCAATTGATGATGCGCGAAAGAAGGCCCAGAAGCTGGCCGACTTGTCGGGCGTGAAGATCGGCAAGGTCATCGGGATCCAGGAGATGGACCCAGCGGGCACGCCCTCACTCACCGCGCCGCCTGTGGCAGCGGGCCAGGATGGCGGGCTTTCTTCTATTTTGTTGGGTGAGTTGTCCGTCAACGTCAAACTGGGAGTGCAGTTTGAGATCGTGAACTAGCTAAGGCTGAGGGCACACCGAAAGGGAAGCATGCAGATGCGACGAGCTCTGTTGAGATCGGGTGTTGCGCTGACCATCCTGTTTGCGTCATGGACGGCGCGGCCATGCCGCGCGGAGGACCTCTACCCCAAGCATCTCGACGCCAAAACACAAGCTGCCATTAAGCGCGGGTTGGACTGGCTGGCGAAAAATCAGTCGGCGGATGGAAACTGGACGGGCTCGCAGGATGGCACCACTTACCCGACCAGTATGGTTTCGTTGGCAGGCATGGCGTACCTGTCGGGCGGAAACACGCCCACCCGCGGGCCTTATGCAGAGAACGTAAAACGCGCCGAGCTGTGGCTGATGGGCAACGCGCGGCCCAGCGGAATTATCACTGATCCCTCCGAAGGAAATGGCCGGCCGATGCACGGGCATGGATTTTCCCTGCTGTTTCTTGCGTCGGTATACGGCATGGAAACCGATTCGCGCACGCGCGATTCGCTGAAGAACGTTATCAACAAAGCGATTAACCTCACCGCCAGAGGGCAAAGTCCGCTCGGCGGCTGGACGTACATGCCCGGCGGGGGGGATGAAGGATCGGTGACGGTCACGCAGATGCAGGGCCTCCGAGCGGCCAGCAACGCCGGGTTTCTGGTGCCCAAAAGCACCGTCGAACGGGCGGTGAAGTACCTGGAAATCTGCAAAACATCGGAGAATGGCATTAAGTACTCGGCGGCAAGCGCCCCGCAGGCGCGTCTTCCAATCAGTGCCGCGGCCGTTGCGACGCTCTACAACGCGGGCGATTACGATTCGCCGTTGGCAGACGCCTGCTTGAAGTACGTTTGGGGCGAGTTCTCGCGGAATCCGAACTGGTCCAAAGGCGGGGGGCACGATTTCTATGCCCACCTGTACGCGGCCCAGGCGTTCTATCAGGCGGGCGACAAGTATTGGGATGAATACTTTCCAAAGACCCGCGACCAGTTGCTGGGGCAGCAACTGCCCGATGGATCATGGCAGGGTGAGATCGGCCCGGTGTATTCGACGAGTATCGCATTGATCATTCTGCAATTGCCGTACAAGCTCGTTCCGATTTACCAGAGATAAACGGGGCGAAGCGATTGATCGATTTCCATGTTGTAGTGTCTTAACGATTTAGACATTTTGGATCTTCAACGGGAGCAAAACCTTGAACAGCGATTTAGAAGGACTTAAGCGTTTGCGTGAGGCGCGCGATGCGATCCGCTCCCAGGTTGCCCGGACGATCATCGGCCAGGACCATGTGGTCGAGCAATTGATGGTCTGCCTGTTTGCGCGCGGGCACTGCATTCTCGAGGGTGTGCCGGGGCTGGCCAAGACGCTGCTCGTGCGGACGTTGGCGCGGTCGCTGTCGCTGGATTTCAATCGGATCCAGTTCACGCCCGATCTGATGCCTTCGGATATCACCGGTACGGAAGTGATGTACGAAGACCGCGCCACCGGCGAGCGGCACTTCCGCTTCGTCAATGGGCCGCTCTTTGCGAACGTGGTGCTGGCCGACGAGATCAATCGTACGCCGCCCAAAACTCAGGCCGCACTGCTCGAAGCAATGCAGGAGCGGCAGGTTTCCGCCGGCGGGAAACGCCACGCACTGCCCGATCCGTTTTTCGTCCTGGCCACCCAAAATCCGATCGAGCAGGAGGGCACATACATCCTGCCCGAAGCGCAGCTCGATCGATTCCTGCTGAAGGTGTTCGTGGGATACCCAGATGAGGTCGAAGAGCAGAACATCTACCGGATTACCGGCGCGGAGTCGGGTAACGTGCCGCAACCGGTGCTGGGCGCCGAGGAGATGCTGGCGCTTCAGGAGATTGTTCGCAAAGTTCCAACCAGCGATTTCTGCGTGAACTATGTCTCTCGATTGGTTCGTTCGACACGACCGCAGGAAAAAGCCTCACCACAATTTATTCGGGACTGGGTTCTCTGGGGTGTGGGCCCGCGCGGCGGTCAGGCGCTGCTGATGGCGGCACGCGCCCGCGCGGCGCTGGATGGCCGGCCGGAAGTGGACGTCGACGACATCAAGGCGATGGCGACCGCAGTCCTGCGGCACCGCATCGTCCTTAATTACAATGCCGAATCGCAGGGCCAGACCAGCGAAACGGTGATCAACCGGCTGATGGCCGAGATCCCCGCTTCTAATGTCGATCACCAAACGCGGGCGCGGGTCGAAAGCGTGCTCAAGGTGTGAACCGCCCGATCCGCCAGCTAACCAACGAATTAAATGCCCTCCTACCTTGTGCCCGAAATTCTCGCCCGCATTACGCGACTGGGTTTCCGCGCCCATCGCGTCGTGGAAGGTTCGATCTCGGGTCTTCACCGCAGCCCATTGCATGGGCTCTCAGCTGAGTTTGCGGATTACCGCCAATATTCGCCCGGCGAAGATCTCAAGCGGCTCGATTGGCGCGCCTATGCCCGTTCCGACCGGCATGTCGTTAAGCGATATGAGGAGGAATCGAATCTTCGCGCCACGCTGCTGCTGGATGCCAGTCGATCGATGAAGTATGGGGGCAGTCGTTCAAAACTGACCAAGTATGAGTTCGGCGCCACGCTGGCCGCTTCTCTGGCGGCATTGTGCGTCAGACAGCGGGATGCCGTTGGCCTGGCGCTGGTGGACCAGGAGCAGCGGACCTGGCTCCGGCCCGCGGCAACACAGGCGCAGTTGGCCAAGATCCTGGACGTGCTTCAACGCTCAGTTCCAGATCGAAAGACAGAACTGGGCGCGGTGATGAACCGCGTGGCGGATCAGATTTCATCTCGCGGGATGGTGGTGATCATCTCCGATCTGCTCACCGACCTCGACTCGCTATACGCCGGTCTTGGACGGCTTCAGCATCAGGGACATGAGATACTTATTTTCCAGATTCTCGATCCAGACGAGATCGACCTGCCATTCAAGGATTCGATGCTGCTGCGCGACATTGAAGGCGCGACCAACTCCGAAGGAAAAGCCGACGAACTCCAGGTTGAGCCGTGGGCGTTTCGCAAGGCGTACCAGGCTGCAATGAACCAGTTCGTGGAGGACGTTGCAACGCGCTGCCGGACCGCGGCCATCGACCATATGCTGCTGAAGACCGATCAGGACCTGGGCTTCGCGCTGAGCAGCTATCTCCATGGCCGGCTCTGCAACGCGGGGCTCAAGCGCGGCGGGAAGATCGGCGCTCAGAACCCCTCTGCCGTACCCATGGAGGGAGCCTGATGCTGCTGCTTGCGGCGCCCATGCTTGCGGGGCTGATATTGGCCTCGGTGCCGATCATCATTCATCTCTGGAACCGGCGTCATTTCCGGCTCGTTGAGTGGGCGCCGATGAAGTATATCAAGCTCACCGTGCAGACCAATCGCCGGCGCATGCGCGTGGAGCAATTGCTCCTGCTTGCCGTCCGCGTGCTGGTGGTGGCCCTTTTGTTCATCGCGCTGGCAAGGCCCGCGTTTTCGAGGACAGGGTTTGGTGCGGCGCTGGCCAGCCGATCGCGCGCCAGTCGCGTTATCCTGATCGATGATTCAATGTCGATGGGATACGTCACCGACCGGCGGTCGGCGTTCGATCGGGCCAAAGACGCGGCAGCGCGTATCGTTTCCTCCATCGGTTCTCAGGACGCCGTTACCATCGCACTCAGCACCCGCCCCGATCAGCCCCTTGTGCGTGAGGGCGGAATTGAGGAATCGAACAAGGTTCTTCGCGAGATGCAGAACGCGTCCCCTGCCGAAGCGGCATCGGATTGGCCATCGGTTTTCAAGCAGATCGACAGCTACGTTTCCGGTGCTTCGCATCTACAGCGCGAACTGATCCTGATCACTGATCTGCGTCGTAGCGGCTGGGGCGCGGGCGTAACGGCGCAAGCGTCGAAGTGGGCCGGGCAGTCGTTCGATCTCAAGATTGTCGATGTCGGATCACGGGAAACCGCCAACACGGTCCTGTCGCGCTTTGAGCAGGAGGATTCTTTTGCCTTGCCGGGAATGCCGGTGAAGTTGCGAGCCTCAATTCGCAATGACACAAACGCCATCGTTCGCAGTGCCACGGCCAGCCTGGAGATTGATGGCCAGTCCCGCCCGCTGGTGTTGCCCGATCTTCCCGCCGGACAGACAACCGAAGTTCCGCTCACGGTTTCCTTCGATAAAGCGGGCGACCATGTATTGAAGCTGACGCTTCCAAACGACGCCATGCCGGCGGACAACACAAGGTGGCTTGTGATCGGTGTTCGCCCGGAGGTGCGGATCGCGATGATCGATGGCCAGGTCGGTAGCCGGGCGTTCGAATCGTCGACCGATTTCGTCCAACTGGCTCTCACTGCCGGGCTGGATCTCTGGCAGGTCAACCGGCGGGCCGACTCCGAATGGCAGCGGGTTTCGGCATCGGATGCGCAATTAACGAATGCCGATGTGATCGTGCTGTCAAACGTCGCATCTCTGTCGATGCAGCAAACATCGGTTCTGGAAAAGCTCGTGTCGTCAGGTGCGGGCCTGATGATTTTTCCGGGCGAGCAGTTCGATCCCGGTGCCTACAACCAGAACCTCTATCGCGACGGGGCGGGACTTCTGCCAGGCCGGATCTCGCGCGCCAATGAATCATCACCTAATGGATTGGCGATCGACAGCGTCACCGATTCGCCCCTGGCCCCGATGAGCAAGCTCGCGCCGGAAGCGCTTTCGCGCATCCGGCCCAAAAAGTTTCTTTCGGTCGCAATCGACGAGAAGGGGAAAGATCCGAATAGCCGTGCGCTGGCACATTGGAATGATACCGAATCCCATCCGGCCGTTATCGAAAAGCAGTTTGGGCGGGGACGTGTCATTCTGTGGACGGTCAGCGCGGATCGGCAATGGAGCGATTGGCCGATCGATCCTACCTATGTCCTGGCGCTCCGCAGCGCCGCCTCCGCGATTGTCCGGCCCGGACACATCGGGACGAATTTCACCGCCGGTGAAGCCATCGCCTATCCGCTCGAAACCGGCCAAGTCGTGCAAGGCCCGCTGGTAACAGGGCCGGATCAGTCCATGGCTCCGCAACCGCTTTCGATTCTCGATCAGGTGCTTCACTATGCCTCCACAACCAGGGCAGGAAAATACACCTTGAGCTGGAAGGACGAAGCGGGCGCCACTCAGTCTCGAACGCTTGGCGCAAGCTTTAACGGCCTCGAGAGCAATCTCCAGCCGATCAGTGAAAGCGAGATAACAAATCTTCTCTCGCCGATCGCTCCGACTTTTGTTCATTGGGGAGCGGCGGCAGGCAACGAGTCAGTTGCGGAAAAGGGGCGGGAAATCTGGCGAAACGTGATACTTGGAGTGCTGGTGTTGGCCGCGGTTGAAACAGTCCTGGCCATGTGGGTCAGCAGGGAACGCTGAATGGATTGGCTCGCAAAATTACTCTTCGGCGTGAAGCCCGCCCGCTGGGCCGCGGGCGGGCATTGGCGGCTGGAATTTCTGGCAGCGCCGCGGCATGACATGGCATTGGTCGCGGGTCTGGTGGCGATGATCGGCGCGTGGGGCGTCTGGTATCTCTACCGCAAGGAAGGCCGCGGAATCCGCCTGCCGATGCAGGCCGTGTTGGCGGGGCTGCGGATGATCGTCCTGGTGATGGTCGTCGTGATGATGCTGGAGCCGGAACTGGTTTTCACGCGCCAGGAGATGATTCCCTCGAACCTCGTCGTGTTGAAGGATGCTTCAGATTCGATCCAACTGCGCGATGCCTACGCCGATACCGCTCAAGCCGAGCAGATTGCCGCGGCGATGGAACTGCCCGGGAAAACCAATGAACTGCGCCAGCAGACCCGCGCCCAGCTTGCTGATCGACTCCTTAAGAACGGGCTGCTTGAAAAGCTGTCGGCCGATGGTGATCGTCGAGTTTCGTTGCACGAATTTACCGGCCAAATCTTAAGTCCTACAACTGCCCAAACCGCCACACATCCTACGATTGACCGCGCCGCCACCGCAATCGGGGCTGCCATTCGTCAGGCAATCGCCGGGCAACAGGGCCAGCCGCTTGCAGGAATCTTGCTGCTCAGCGATGGCGATTCCAATACGGGCGAAGCGCCCGCCAAGGCCGCTGAGTTTGCCGCGGCCGAAGGTGTGCCCGTCGTCTCCATCGCGCTGGGTACGCCCGAAGGCCCGCGCAACGCCAAAATCGTCAAGCTGGACGTGTCGCCAGTCGTGTTTGTGCGGGACTCAAACACGCTGCACGTCCTGATCGAATCACGCGGCATGACAAAGCAAAACGCGACGGTTGTGCTGGAGCGCGCTCGTGATGGTGGAAACTGGGAGGAAGTCGGCCGACAAGCCCTTGTGCTGGAAGAATCCGGCCGCGTGCAAACCGCGGAGTTTGCATTCAATGAACAAAAGCCCGCCCGGCTTCAGATGCGCGCCCGCTTGGAAGATGTTGGGCCACAAATAAACGAAAGCGATCTCGTTGCAGTCGCAGATGTGCGCGCGATCAGTGAGAAGATCCGCGTGCTCTTTATCGCCGGAGAGACTTTTCCCGAAGTGGAATTCATCCGCAATGCCATTACGCGCGACAAGTCGCTTGTGGCTTCGACATGGCTCCAGACCGCCGACCCCAATTACGAGCAGCCTGGCCAGCCATCCATCAAGGCGCTCCCCGCGACGATGGAAGAGCTTGACGAATATGACTGCGTCGTCCTTTACGACCCAGACCCCACACTGTGGAGCAGTGAGTTCCCGCAGATGCTATCCGACTTTGTGAGTCAGTCCGGCGGAGGCCTGATTTACATCGCCGGGGAACGCAATACCAAGGACCTGTTCGATCATCCGGACGATCCGGCAAGCCTTTGGCTCAGTCTTCTGCCGGTGGTGGTTGAGCCAGGGTTGTATCACACGGATGTCTCGGTGCGGCTTTCTGCCCGCGAGGCCTGGAAGCTGGAGATTCCACAGGAGGGCATGAGCGATGCGATTTTTTCCTTCGCCGAAAAGCCAGAGCAAAACGCGGCAGTGATTTCAAACCTGCCTGGGATGTACTGGCATTTCCCTGTGACCCGCGCAAAGCCCGGCGCGACGGTGCTGGCGCGCCATGGCGATCCGCGCATGCGTAATGAATACGGCCAACACGTATTGCTCGCGACGCAACTGGTTGGGCCGGGCCGGTCGTTTTTCGTGGGATTCGATTCGACGTATCGCTGGCGGTACCTCGATGACCAATACTTCGCCGGCTTCTGGGCGCGGATGATCGACCGCGCCGGGCGCAACAAACGGCTTGGCGGCCGGTACCCCTATTCCCTCTCGGCCGATCGTGCCAGCTATCGCCCCGGCAGCCAGGTCACGCTTACCGCCCGCTTTAACAACCCTTCTGATCGCGATCGCGCCATCGAAGCCCTCCACGGCGAAGTTGAAGCCGCCGGCTCCTCTTCCCCGCAGGCGATCACCCTTGTGCCCAAGGCCGGTGAACCCGCGGCGTTTGAAACAAATTTCACCGTCGACAAATCCGGCATGTATTCGGTGCGTGTATGGAATGGCGACCCCGACGCTCAGGGCAATGTACGAGCGGCTACGCTCCAGATACCGGTCGAGCTGGCCAATCCGGAATTTGATCAGCTGGGACGGGATATCGCCACGCTGCAAAACATTGCCCGCATCACCGGCGGGCAGGTGTTTGACCTTGCAACCGCGTCAAAAACCGCCGACGCCTTCAAGATTCACCGCGTTGCACGAACACTCGAAGACCGGCAGGAAGTGTGGGATGGACCCATCTTTTACGGGACAATGTTGGCCGCACTGTTTGCCGAATGGGTTCTTCGAAAGAGGTGTCGTCTCGTATGAGCGTACCGGCAGTCGATAACAACCTCGCAGACCTACAGTCCGCCCGACGGTCGCTGGAAGTCCGTTTCGACCAGTTTGCCAAACAGGTGCGTGCCCAGCTCCTCCTTCAGGAGGCCGCCCGGTGGATTGCGCTGGTGGTGGCACTGGCGTTCGCCACGTTCGTGCTCGATCGAACGTTAAGGTTATCACCATTCACGCGCCGAGTGCTGCTCATCGCGTTGTTGGCGATCATCGTCATTCAGGTCTGGCGGTGGCTCCTGGCGCCATTGCGGCTCAAGCTCAATCTCGATGTCCTGGCCTCGGCGCTGGAACGTAGCGCCGGAAACTCCATTGCGGCCCGTGCGGCCACTATCCTCCAGCTTCCATTGATGGATCCGAGCGTTGTTTCGCAGCACATGGTGGCCAGTGCCGTGAAGCGCTCGCACGAATCACTGGCCGGAATTGATTTCACCACTCATCTCGACCCGCGCCGACGACGAATCGCGTTACAGGCTATCGTCGCGACGATTGTCGTGGCGATTGGGCTGGTCGTCGCATCGCCATCGGCGGCGCGCCTCTGGGCCGCGCGCCTGTTTGCCGGGTCGAACGACCCCTGGCCACAGCGAACCGTTCTGGAGGTATTGGGGCTCGCCGACGGGATGTCGATGACCGTGCCGCGCGGTGAAGGGTTTGTCCTTCGTGTTTCGGCCAAACCGGGATCGGTCTCCCCGGAAACGGTTGCCGTGCGGTGGCGGCAGGGCGATGCCCCGCCGACTTCAGTGCTGCTCACCAAATTCGGCCCCAATGATTTCCGCTACGATTTTCCTGCGCTTCAGTCCGACACGGTTGTCGATCTATCGGGAGGTGACGATGTGGTTGGGCCGATCACCGTTCACCCCGTCGATCGTCCGCGAATTGTAAATTTGCAGCTCACCAGTCAGCACCCGACCGAAAAGAAACCACAGACGCACAATTTTTCGGGCGACGATGCGGGCGATTTATCCTTTCTGCCGTTCACGAAGCTGGAACTCACTTTTACCGCCAATACGCCCGTGGTCGACGTGCATCTGGTTTCAAACACGCCTGCGCCCACCCCGGCGAACGTCCGAAGGATCAACGATCGGCAATTCGCCATCGCGTGGGAGCATTCCGCGGCTACACAGCTTCAAATCGAATTGACAGGCGCCGAAGCGCATCTTGCTTCCGGGCCCACCAACGTCGCGGTGGGCTTGAAGACCGATAAGCCCCCGCGCACCACACTGGGTTTTAGCGGCGTACGCCAGCGTATCACGCCCATGGCTACGATCCCCCTGGCGGCTGAAGCGCGGGACGATTATGGCATCGAGCGAATGGAACTCCGGATTAAGACTGAGATCGCTGAATCGGAGGATGCCTCGAAGCTAAAGACCACCGCCACCACCCGTCCCCTCTTCGGCCCATCCACTCAACCGGATGAACCAAAAGAAACCGAGGTTCGACAGACTCTTTTGTTAAATGCTCCCGAGCTCAATGTGCAGCCCGGCCACTTGCTCACGTTAACCGCCGTGGCGACTGATAACTGTTATCCCCGGCCGCAGTCTTCATCTTCGCGTCAGGTCGTCTTCCACGTCGTTCGGCCCGAGGAGCTGTTCAAGGAGATTCTCGTCCGCCAGCAGTCCGAGCGGGCCAAGTTCCGCAAGCAGACCCAGGAAGCCAGGTCCCTTCAACAGGAACTACCCGCGGCTAACAATGCAGATTCGATTGCCCTGCTTGGCCGGCGGCACCGCACAATGCAACGTGAGGTCAGTCGCATTCAGGTTGCGTTGTCCGATTCTCTAGCGGAAATGCGGCTGAACGTGTTGGGCAATTCAGATGCATACCAACTTATGGAGACGGGAGTCCTCGGGCCGCTCAAGAACCTGGATGCCGACCTAATGATCCCGCAACGTGATGCCATTGATACGTTTCAGCCCGGCAATGCCCAGTCCCTCGCGGCGGCGCAGGCGCGACAGGATCAGATCATCGCACGCATGGAAGAAATCCTTAAACAGATGGCCCAATGGGACAGCTTTATCGACGTGCTGAACCAACTCAACGAAATCATCCGGCTTGAGAACCAAGTCCAGCTGGGCACGACCACACTCAAGAAACGTCAGGTAGAGGGCGTTTTTGATCCCTAAAGGTCTCCACAAAATATTGATATTTTGGCTTCCCTTGGGAGGCATACGAGTTATCATTGCACGTACGTTAACGAACCCATGGTCCACGCAACTTTCGGGGTGGCACATGACCCTTCAATCTTCCGTTCGAATCAGTCGTAGTTCTCCACTGGCAATTGCGGCCATTGCCCTGATGATGGGCGTGACGGCGTTTGGTGCGGCTCCGCCTCAGTCGCCGCCTCAGCAGATCACGACCATCGATCAGGTTCAGTTTCAACAGACAAACGCCCAGGCGCAGATGGAGGAGTTGCAAAACCGCATGTTCCGCCTGGCCGAGGCCACGCGCGAAGCCGAGCCCGACGACGCGGCCAAGCTGCTCATGGCGGTGCGCGCCGCGCGAGAACAACTCATCCTCGAGCAAATGCGCGGGAACCTGAACCTGCTCAATGGTAAAGACTACACCCATGCCGCCGAGGAGCAGGTCAAGATTATCGCCAAGCTCGAAGAACTGAAGAAGCTGCTCACCTCGGGCGTCAGCGATCTTCAGATGCTCCTCGAAAAACTGCGCGCTCTCGATCAGGCGATCAAAAAACTAGACGCCGCAACAACCGAAGAGAAGCGCCAAAGCAACACCACCGGCAACCTCGCAGCCAAGCCCGCCGAGCAAAAGCCCCTGGACAACCTCAAGCACGATCAGGAGCAGAATCGAAAAGCCACCGACAACATTGCCCAGGCAGTTAAAAACTTGGGCGGCGGTGCCAAGTCGGCCGGCGAAAAACTTGGCTCGGCCTCGCAATCAATGGCCAAGGCCGAGGGCGCGTTGGGCTCCGGAAAACCATCGTTCGCCGTCACCCAACAGACAGACGCAGTCGCCTCCATGCAGGAAGCGCGAAAACATCTGACCGAAGAGCATGACAAGGTCATGGCCGAGGTCGAAAAGCTCGTCCGCAAGCAGATTGTCATGAACCTGACCGAGATGCTGGACCGCCAGAAATCGGTTCGTGCTGGAACAGAGCAAGCCGTAGCGCATTTGGCCAGCAGCCAGGGTCAGCGCGAAACACTCCTCAAGATTCGTCAATTGGGTGAGACGGAGACTTCGATTGTCCGCATCGCCGATCAGACCATTGAACTGATCGAGCAGACGCAGTTCAGCCTTGCGTTGCCGCCGGCCCTCCGGCACGTTCAGCAGCGGATGGCGACGATTGCCGCGGCTTTAGATGACTCGCATGCCGATGCGAAACTGGTTGATTCCGAGATTCAGGTCGAGCGTGATCTTCAGGATTTGCTTGACACCTTTAAAGAGCTCGCCGCCTCCAAGGTCACTCCCGGAAACTGCAATTGCAAAGGCGATCACAACAAGCTCGAAGCTGAGCTGAAGGTGGTCCGGTTGATGCAACTGCGGGTGAATGATGAGACAGTGCGTACCGATGGAGAGCGCGGCGGGGCGGCCCCGGTTGCAATAGATCTGCCCGCCAATATCAACCCGCTTCTCCGCGACAAGATTCTGGCCGTGCGGGATGGGCAATCGGAAGTGAAAACCGCTTTGGACAAGATTCATCAGCAGCTTGAAGGTCCCGATAATCAAGGACAAGCCGGGGGGCAGCCCAAGTGATGCGACGCAATCTTTTGGTCATCGCATGTTGCGTACTTTCCGCTCACGCCGCGTTGGCGGCCGATGCGCCAGCACCTGCCACCTCCGCCCCTTCGGATCCTTCGATTGAGACGACCGACTCGAAGGCAAATTGGAAGGAGTTGAGCGGCTTGGTCGGCGCCATGTTGGACAAGGATCCAATCGGCCGCATTGCCAATAGGATGGGCAAATCCGCCGATCTGCTTGGAAAGTTTACGACCGACCAGCCGACTCAGACGGTTCAAAAGAACATCATCGTCGGCCTGGACGAATTCATCGCGATGCTTGAAAAGCGCAAGAAAAAAGGGAAATCCGGCAGCGGCGGCCCTGATCCTCTCCCCGATTCAATCCTCGCCAAGGGACCAGGCGGTGAAGGAGACATGCGCGATCCCAATGCCAGCGCCAGGCTTTGGGGCCAGCTTCCGCCCAACCAACGCGAGCAGATTCTTCAGTCTCAGACTCAGGGCTTCCCAGCCGGATACGAGGCAATTCTCTCCAATTACTACAAACGACTGGCGCTGGAGAACGTTCAAGAATCCGTTCCGGCCCCCTCAACCCGGCCCGCACAACCGCGGTGAGCATTCCTTCCATGTGGCGAACCTCGCTATTTGTTTATTGCGTGCTGATGATGGCCGCACCGTCGCACGGCGGTGAATTGTTGACGACCGATGATCGCCTCTTCGATGGCGAGATTCTGGCGTTCGACGGCCACACTGTTCAGCTCCAGCGCAGTTACGGCACCACCAATAGGCTCGTGGAACTTTCAATCCGCGACGTCGCCCGTGTTCAGTTTCACGAGATGGAGACTGCCCCAAAGCGGAAGGAGTCCGATCGTCCGCCTTCACCGACGAACGATGTGCTTCCGACCGTCTGGGAACTCAAGCTCACCAATGGCGACCTGATAAACGGAACACTGAAATCGTGGACTGAGAATCAATTCCAAATCGGTCTCACACTGGACCCGGCCTCCCTTCACGTTCCGACGGAATCGATCCGCGAAATGTGGCGCGCTGCGCCCGACCTGATCCTCAAAGCCAGCGCCCTGAAAATCGCAACCAACAATCAGGATGTCGTCTATGTCGTGAAGGACCACGACGTGATCGGAGTCAAAGGTTCGGTCGTGGGAGTGGAAGATGTTGCGCTCGGTTTCATTTACGAAGGCCAACAGCGCAAAATCAACATCGACCGCGTGCTCGGCGTCGTTTTAGCGCAGCACAAGCGATCTCCCGCTTCGCGCCCCACGGACTCGGGCGATTTGCCCGCGCTTAAGCTCCTGACCCTCAGCGGCGATGTCTTGTCCGGCCGATGGATAGAGCTGAAAGACCGTACCATCACCTTCCAAACGCAGTGGAACGAAACGATCCAACTCCGCGTGAACGGCATTTCGCGTCTCGAAGCGGCGGCCAGCCCCGCCACATATCTTTCCGGACTCAAACCGGTCCGAATCGAACAGACACCCTACTTTGATCGCATTGTCCCCTGGCGAGCCGATTCGTCCTTGGATGGCGGCCCACTCAAACTAAACACCGGCGAGAAATGCGATCACGGCATTTCGATGCACTCGCGATGCGTGCTGGAATTCGATCTGGATGCCCAGTTTGAGCAGTTCAAGACCCGCCTGGGTTTTGAACCGATGGCCTCGAACAGCCCCCCCGGAAGGGTGGCCATACGTGTTTTAATCGACGGGTCCTCGCGGTTCGAGAACCCGGATTTTCGCAGCGACGAAAAGCCCAAAGACCTCACGATCGATGTTCATGGAGCCAGACGTCTCACGCTCGAAGTTGATTTCGGCCAGGACCAGGACGTCAACGATCGCATCGTCTGGGCCAATCCCAAACTAACGCGTGCCAATGCAGATAAATAGACCAATCCACGCAGGATCGATTTGGCGATGCATCTGGTTGTTGCCGGTCATCGTGTTTGGGACGGTCAGGTTCCAATCCTCACCGGTTCGTGCGCAAGCCGAGCCTGCCACTGCAACAGGTTCCACCGTCGAGGTCCGCGAGTGGGTGATATTGGAATGCGATCCGAGCCTCTCCCACGCGAACCCCCAGGAAACCGTAGGCAGTACGCTGCCCGAATCATTGCTTTCCCTTCGCGCTGCTGAGACTGAGCAAAAAAATGAGCCGAGCCCGGTCGGTGTCATCCGTTTTATGGGTCATAGCAATCAGAAATTCGCTGTCCACCTGACGATTCCCGAAACGGGTGTATTTTATGCAAGTTGGCCGCTCGCTCATATGCGGGGGAACAGGGCGGTGTGGTACGACCTGACCATTGGAGCTACGCCGCAACGCCTCATACCGCTGGACAACTCGCATTGGCTTTATCCCCTCCGGAATATAGACGGTCCATACATCACCAGCATCAGCCGGTCGGAAAAATTCCTTCTGTACGATGCCACGTTCCCGTTCACGTTGCCGCTCGGAATTGCCGAGGGAAACACCAAGTCCGACTCCGTACGGATCCGAAATACCGGCCCCACCTTGCTACACGATCTTGTGATCTATCGCCCCACGCGCGATGGAACCGGCTGGGCCACCGCAAGCCTCGCTGAAGTTCCCCCGGAGTCGTCGGGCACGCCCACCACTGCGCCGGCGGAACGCCCGGTGGTGCAGTTCGCGCCCGTCGACAATGACCCGTCGCACTCCCTGAATGCCGATTGGACGGCCCGCCTTGCCGACTGGGAACTCGATCCGGCAGAGCTGAATCTAATCCTCAAAATTCTAAGATCTAACGTCCTTAAAAGTCCGGAAATGACCGCAATTTTTCGATTGGACGACGCGGCCATCAATCGACTCCTCCCACTCGAAATCTCCCCCCAACCCGCCCGCATTCGCCGGCTCGCGATCGTTATTGCCCGACATGTCGATCCGCAAATGCCGCAACTTCTCGACCAGCTCATCGCGCAGCTGGGCGATGCCGATTGGCACAAGCGCGAGGCTGCCTCCAGTCAACTCGCCAGGTTCGGCACCGGCGCCAATCCAAAGCTCCGCGAAGCCACGCGCAGCTCCGACCCGGAAGTAGTCCTCCGAGCCGAGCGACTGCTTTCTCACAACTCCGCCAGATATTGAACTTGTTCAGGTTCAATAGGGGACTTGGGCTTGCGTTAAACTGCTGGCCTACACCCCGACCAGATCCGCGGCGGCGGAGCCAAGCGTTGCGGGGACATAGTTGCCTGTTGAAAGAATGATTTTGAACGCCTCTTCCGTGCTCAAATCGAGAATTCGACATGATGTGCGGCGCACAAAACGAAGCTGACCCGTCACAGGATTAGGCGCGAAGGGAACGAAAACACAAAGGATATCGGGCTGGCCTTCGATTGGACGGCCGTTGGTGAACACAAGAACCAGCGTGTGTCCCGGTTCGTCGTGAATCAGCGCGACTTTGGAAAAAATGCCTTCCGTGCCGCCGGGAGTGAGGGCAACCTGCTTCCATCCGCTGTAAACCTGCCGGAGGACTGGCACGCGCAGCAGGATGCGATCGAGCGTTCGCAGCACGAACCGGCCCAGCAGGCTCGTGGTAATCATTCCCGCCAGGTAAATGCCCACAAGGGCCAGCACCACGCCAAGGAACGGAATATCTCGATCGACGTGAAAGAATCGCACCAGCAAATAGTGCGCGGCGGGGCGGGTCTTGGTTTCAACCCACCACAAAATAAACACCGTGATGACAACCGGAATAGCCGCGAAAATGCCGGCCAGGAATGTGTTACGGACGTGCTTTTGAAGTTGTGCCATTGGCGCTGCCATTGTGCCCGCCCGAGTGCAGTCCGCAAAGCCGGTTACGACACGATTCCTTTTGATGGGCGGGGCACTGTCGGTGCTCACAGGGTGCCGGTTGGCGATCATCTGATTTCGAATTACATCAAGGGGTTGGAGGGGCGGGTGAGCCGGAGGCAGCCGGGGGTGAGGAGGAAGTGCTGAGTGCTGAGTGCTGAGTGCTGAGTGCTGAGCGCTGAGTGC
>DAIRGS010000203.1:0-12999 GCA_036794395.1 Tepidisphaeraceae bacterium
CCACTCTGCTTCTCCCCGGCAACCATCACCTGCCCCATCCCCATCGCGCTATCCCACAGTTCCGCCCAATATGGCAAATGAAGATGCTCATCATTCTCTCGCTGCCCGCTCACTCGCTCGCGTCGATCCGCTTCTGCCGCCACGTCATCCAGCACACGATCCGGATCCGCGATTCGCGTAAACGGAAAGACCAAATTCCCTACCCGAACCTCCGCAGTGCTTACGACGTAACGTCGTTGAATCCGCCAGAGCAGGCGGCTGCGAAGTGTTGTCGATGCGGTGGCCGTGGGCATTTGCTCCAACAATAGCCCCACAGGTATCCTGCTGCATCAACAGACCCGGGAGCCTTCGCAATGTGCCGCACGCGTTTAAAGTTTGTACCCGCTCAATTGGCAATGCCGGTCGCACTCTCGTTTGGATTCCTTGTTGCTGGTTGCAGCATGGAACTCGAAACCGGCTACAAGTACCGCCCGCTCAACGCCAGTTCGGTGCAGCGACGCGGCTACTACGCAAGCCCTTATACTCAGGAGAAGGCGGCCGCAGAACAGGAACTGAAGCAGGCACCCCGCTCCGGCGGGAAGTAGTGGGAACGATCCAACTCCTTTAGGGGGCGGGTGTTATCTATACTCCTTGGCAATGCTCCTCCGGCTCTTCCTCCAATTCGTCCGGGAAATCGCCCCTTACGTGGGCTAAAGTGTAGATGCCTCATGGAGTTAGACTTAATTGATCCGGCTGACTTTGTCGCTTGTGTTCATCCACTGATCCAGGCCCAAAACTCCGTTGCGCTGATGCAATTGCTGGAATCGCGCTGGACGTGCACTCAGATCACCCGATTGTTAAACGACCAGAGCCGCGACGTACGCAAAGTCGCGGCTCTTGCACTTGGTCTGGTAGGGGGGGAATGTTGCGTTCCCGATCTTGCGGCTCAATTAAAAAACCCCGATCCGATGATCAACCAGATGGCCGAGCATGCCATGTGGTCCATCTGGTTTCGGTGCAGCACGATCGACGCGGGCCATGAGCTTTGCTGCGGGAGCATGGCCCTGAATCGCAAGGAATACGATCTTGCGATAAAGCATTTCAGCCGGGCCCTGGAGATCGATCCCACCTTTGCCGAAGCGTACAACCAAAGGGCGATCGTAAAATATCTCCAGGAACGCTACGACGAATCCCGCGAAGACTGCATGCGTGCCATTGAACGCATGCCGTTTCATTTTGGGGCCTGGTCGGGAATGGGCCATTGCTACGCGCAGGAAGGCCGCTGTGCCGACGCCCTCGAATGCTATTCAAAGGCCCTGGAAATCAATCCCCACTTCTGCGGCATCGGACAAGCCGTCGGCGAATTGAAAAAGCGGCTCGGCTGCTCCGAACAATAATTGTCCACCTCCCCAAGGCGCCTGTCCGCGCTCCCCCCACTACTCGAACCGCGGTATGGCCTCATCAAACGCAGTGCCTGTTGCACAGTGAAAAAGGAACTGCTTTCGCGCGGTACTTGTACTAAAATGCCACGAGGTGCCCGTATGGATATGACGATTTCAATTCCCGAGGAGGTAGCTTTGAAGCTCAAAGAACGAGCCGCCACAAGCGGACAATCCGTGCCTGCGTATGCCGCCCAACTCGTCATCGATACCGTCACCAAGCCCACGATTGACGAGCTGCTGGCGCCCATTCGGACCGATTTCGCAAAGTCCGGCATGACTGAGGACGAGCTGCTCAGTTTTTTTCGAGGCGAGCTTGAGGCTCACCGCCAGGAGGATTCACCGCAGAGTCGCGGAGATCGCAGAGAAAACGCCAGAGGAATGGGAGTGTGAGCTGCGCAGAGTGCGCGACAAACTACTTAGTGATTTTGCATATTTGCTCTTGCCCGTCCTGAATTCTCTGCGTCCTCGGCGTCTCTGCGGTGAATAATCCAGGCTAAAGCTCTCTTCGCTGAATTCTTGCCTATTTGGCCCCCATCAAAAAGTGCAGTTTGCTGTCTTCCGTGCGGTAACAGAGCCCGCCGTCGAATGCCTGCCAATCGTCGGTGATTCCAGTTGCGTCTTCCACTTTCACCGGATAATCCAGGCGAACGCCTTCACCCCGTGCTGTCTTGTAACGTCCAAACGCGGCGATCTGCGCCGACTTATGCCGTAGCTCGACCGCGGCGGGGGGGTTGGGTGCGCCGATGCCCGGCACGGCCACTACATTTTGCGGATCAGAGTCGTAGCCGACGAACACCAGGAAATCGCGGCCGATAAATGCATCGGTAACATCGATTTTCTGATCCGGCGCCGCCAGCGGATATTGCCCATAGATCGGTTCGGGCTGGTCGGGACGGTGGAGGTCATACGAATTACACGCATCCGGCGCGATCGTGAATAGCCGCGTGCCCGCCACGCGCAAGCGTACTTCCGGAGATTTGGACCCGGCGGCCAACGCCTGATCGATCTGTTGCTTTTCAACCTGAACTTTCACCGACTCCCCGGTATCCAGCGAATACAGGTGAACGTACTTCTGCCCGGCTTGATCGGCGCCGCCGCTGTTGGCCAACGCCAGGACCTGCTGGCCTTCGATAAGCAGTTGATCCTGCCCCTTCATTCCAAGATAGGTCGCCGGAGATCCCGAAAACCGTGTTTCAATCAATTTCGCCGGGCCTGCGTAAAGATCCTTCAGGCACATCCGGTCCGGCAGCGTGTACGCCAGAATCCCATCGGGTGACAGCGCCACGTTTTGCGGATAGCTGTTCGACATCCGCACGAAAACCTTATTGCTGCGCACATGCCCGCTGAACGTGTCCAGTACATCAAGGCGGATGTTCGAATCCGTCTCCGAATGGATCACGGTGAAATCGTCGTTGGCAAGCACGCGATTGACGGGGCGATCGCTCAAGCGAATTTGCCACGCGAGCCTGCCATCGGCCGTTTCGAAGCACGCAACCCGGCCGGTGGTCGTGGACACAATCAGGCGATCGCCAATCGGAACAACCTGATCGATCTGCTCAGGGCCATTCACAACCGCCTTGGGCTGAACCGCCGGCACCAGCCCCGCCGGCGGAATAGCGCGGACCATTCTCCCCCGAATCATCACGTTCCGCCCACCAATGCCCCCCGGGAACGGATTGTTATTGTTGTTCATCATCGCCCCGGCCTCGGCGGCATCGCCGCCAGCCAGGGGCTCGAGCGCGGGCAGCTTAGCCAGATCGATCTTCCATGTCAGCGTCTTGGCCTCGGGGCCAAGCATGAAGAACTGCTTTGTACCCCATACAACCAGGCTGTCGCCCAGCCACGCGCAACGAACCGGCTTGTCGGTGACTTCCCGGCTTGATCCCACCGCCGCATTGCTTCCCGGATTGTATATGTTCAGCGAAGCGGGTTTGGCCGCCCAGGTCACGATCCGATCCCGCTTTTCAAAGCCGCTCAAAACGTCCGGCAGCGCATCGACATCCGCAATCACCGCGCTACTGGCCTTGAAGGGCTTGGGGTACTTACCCGATGCATCGGGCGTGGGAGGCATCGGCATTCCAAACGCGGGCAATGTCGTCGGCGTCTTGTTTACCGAAACTTTCTTAAGCTGCTCGGCCGCTTTCGAAAACGCCGTTCCTGCCGCGATCTCCGTTCCATCTGCCAAACGCAGTGGCTTGCGGAGCTTCGGATCACTCAAGTCGCTGGCGCCTTGCCCGAGCAATCGCGCGCCGGAATTCAGATCCGTCCGGGCGAGCGCTTCGAGGATCTGCGCCCGATCCGATCCTTTGTCCTTGCGATCGAAGAACATGTCCAGCAGCACGCGTCGTGCAAGGCGAGCCTGGCCCGAATCGCCGTATGCGGTTGCCGCCGCCAGCATGGCACGGGCGGCAATCGTTGAATTCGGATACGTCTGCGCTACCGCCAGCAGCTTCGAAGGTTCCCCACTTTGCTCGGCAACGCGCAGCGCCTCGGCTGCCTGCGTTTCGAACTTCTGGTAAATCGTTCGATCCCGGCTGATCAGCGCGTCAATGCGGTCGCGCGCCACGGCGTCAGCAGACCGCGGCGCTTTCGCCGCTTCATCCGGCAGCGAAACAGCGCGCTGCCGCGGATCGCTCAAAATCTGCTGATATCGCTCCACCGCCGCCGGCAAATCGCCCTTGATCTGGTCAAACGCCGCACGCGCGGTTCGATAATAAACTTCCTGCTCGGGCACATACGCCGCACTTGCCGCGCGATCAAACAGCGCATCGACGCGCTGCCGGCCTTCGGCGGTTTCGTCGGCCTTCAGCTTCTGGGCAAACGTCAGGGCATCGTTGAAAATCCGATCTCGCACCGGGCCCGGCTGCATATTCGCTCCGCCGGCACGCGAGATCGCATCATCCAGCTTGGCGATCGCTGTCGCATAATCGCCCGCGGCGTACGTCACTTCCGCATAACGCAAACGCGGCTGCGGATCGTTGGGCGCACCGGCAACCTCGCGATCAAGCCGTGCTTTGGCCGCGGCTAGATCCGTGTAAACATCCACATGCTCCGGTCCCGCGATCACCGCGTGATCCGATGTGACCACGATATTCCCCGGCCCCTCATCATCGCCCCACGTTCGCGGGTATTGCGGATAATCGCGCTCCGCGAATCCGTTCTTCAGGTTCACCATGAACATCCGATCCTGAAGCGGCAGATAAACCTGCGACTGAGTTAAGAACGGCCGGCCACGGATCTCCGTGCCATACCCTTCCTCCCACATCAGCATCTTCTCATCGTTGTAGTGCGCTGGGTCGTAGGTGCGCCAATTCACCGCCACGATTGATTTGGTCCCCGCCAGCACCAGCGCATCGCCGGCCACGCCAACCAGCGTGTCATAGCTGGGCGGCTGGATGTCGTCGCTCTTGAGCCGCTGGCCCAGGTCGTCCAGATCGATCTGCTTGAATCGCGCTCCCGTCGCGGCATCGTAAATCAGCAGGTTCTTACCCTCGGACGGAAGCGTAAAGACCAGCCCTTGGGAAACGATCACAGCATTGTAAGTCCATGGCTTTACCGGACTGTTTTGCGAGCCGCCCTGTTGCATTGCCACGGCGTTGAATCCATTGTTCGCCAGCGTCGCGCCCCGGCTATACGTGTTCAGCCAGGTGATCGCCCCGCTGTACACATCCACAGCCGCAACCGCGCCGCGATTGGTCTGAACAAACACGCGCCCGTTGGCAAACGCCAGGTGCGAATCGGTTGGAGCGGGCAGCGCCGATTGCCCAAACGGAAATCCGCCTGCAAATGTGCTGGAGCTCGCGACGTTCGACGCCCATCGCACCGCGCCGCTATCCAGCGCGAAGCACACCACATAAAAGTCCTCGAACCCCGCCTGCTTGCTCTCGGTGGCGCTCACCAGAACATTGTCGCCCGCCACTAGGGGCGAGCCGGTCAGTTGCAGCGACCGCAACGCTTCCTGCTTCAATTGAGCCGGCGCCATCACCCACGATTGCTTGCCAGTATTCCGATCAACGCATATCAGCCGCGTATCGATTGTCGGCAGAATGCCAAACCGCGTTTGCGATACCACTTCCCCCGTATTCATGATTGCCAGAACCGATCGATCGGTGACGGTCAGCGTGAGCTGCCGCTGACGCGAAGGATTGCCTCCTGCGGGAAACCGATATGCGCCCCCATGCTCCACCCCGTTCGACTCCAGCCACCCCGTCAGCGGCACGCCGCTTTCCAGGTTGACGGCATAAATTCGCTGCCCATCCTGAAAGAACAAATCACCCCGGTCGATCACCGGCATCACCCCCGTCCATAGCCCGGCCTTCACATCTTCCTTGAATCGTGCCTCCGTGTTCGAGGCCTGCGCAGGATTCGGGTACGTGGGCTTGGAAAGCGCCACGCTATACAGATGCGCGCCCGGCGTGCCGTTCACCGCGGGCACGCGGTTGCGCGTCGGGTCGCCGCCAAAGGTCGTATATGAATCGGCCGCGCCGCCGCCCACAGCGCTCGGCGGAGTCTGCGCCAATTCCGCCGTCAGCGAATCCAACAGCACCACGTCGGCGCCGCGCACGGTCCCTTTCACCTGCGGATCGCGCTTTTTCAATTCCGCCAGCCGGCTCTGCGCGCCTTTTTCGTCTCCACTGAGATGGGATGCGAGCCCGGTTCGATATAAAACGCCCGCTCGATCGGCGCCAATGTTGGGATGCCATTCGAGTAATCGATCGCCGATGTCGGATGCGGCTCGAAATTCCCCCGCTTCGAGATATTGGTCCATCAACCGCACGCCAGCCGCTTTGCCGACTTCAGTCACGAAATACCGGCTGAACACCTGGTGAAGCCCGTAGGTGCTGTTGCCCTTCACCGTATCCATCATGGCCGAAGCCTGCGCCTCGTACCGCGCCCGGTAAACTTCCAGCCCCTCGGCCGGCCAGCGCGCCAGGCGCTGCATCACCAGGTCTTCAACGCTTCGATAGAGCCGTCGTTCCGGGTCCGTATCGGAAGGCACTACCTTGGCGGCGTATTTCGGGTCGGTGAGGATTTCCTGATAGAGATCCGCCGCCTGATTCCATTCCTTGAGCCGTTCCTTGCGCTGGGCCAGTGCCAACCGTTCCTGTGCTGAAGAGCTTTCAGGGATAAACACCCCCTCGGCGGCTTCGCGGCTGTTCATGTCATTTGCCGCGGCCGGCGCGGGAAGTTGTTGGAGCGGTCCGGGCAGCAGCCTCGCTTGACCATAGACCGCGGACGCGGCGGCCAACGCCACGCCACCGGCGGCAAGCCCCGAACGATTAAAGGCTCGCCGAACCATCCTGCGCCATTGAGACATGGGCATTCTCCACAACAAGGTGACGCGGCCCCGGGATTTCCAGATCAAGGCTCGATTAGCTCCCGGCGCTTTCAAAATACTTCTTCCACAACGGCGCCAGCAGTTCCACCTGATCCGCCGGGACCCGGCTCTTATCCGACCAGATCGCCAGCTTCAGCGCCGACAACGCCGGCGACTGTTCCAACGCCCCGGGATTCTGCGCGATCCGCCGAAGCACCCTCTTAATCAGGGTGACCGCATTGTCCGATGCCGTCCCAAGGTTGGCAATGATCTCTTTCAGCAGCTCCGCCGCGTCCGCCGGCGCCGCCCCCTCCTTTGGCTCAGCCCCGGCCGGCCTCCGCCAGCAATCATAGTCTGTCACCAGGGCAATCAGCGCGTACCCCATCTCCGCTTCCCTGGCGAGCTTCGCCTCGGGCATGCAGGTCATCCCGATCACATCTCCGCCCCATAGCCGGTGCATCATGCTCTCGGCCCGTGTCGAAAATGCCGGCCCTTCCATGCACACGTAACAGCCGCGATTGTGCACGGTAATTGCCTGGGAGTGTGAGGCTCCCGCCGAGCCGCTGCTGGCTGAGCCGCCTCCCGCCGGAGAACCCCGCTCGGCTGGAGCCTCGCACTCCCGTAAAACCGCGCCCTCCGCTATCAACATTTGACGCAATACCGGGCAAAAGGGTTCCCCGAATTCCACGTGAACCGCCGCCCCCTCATAAAACGTATTGGAACGCTTGAAAGTCTTATCAATAATCTGATCCGCAATCACCAGATCCTTCGGCCGGAACTCATCGCGCAGGCTGCCCACCGCCCCCGATGCGATAATGTGCGTCACGCCCAGCTTCTTAAGCGCAAAGATATTGGCCCGGTACGGCACCTGGCTCGGATTCAGTAAATGCCCCGGCCCATGCCGCGCTAAAAAGAAAACCCCCAACCCCTCCACCTCCGTCTCAACAATCGCATCGCTCGGCTTCCCAAACGGCGTCTCAACCTCATGCCGCCTGCCCTCCCCCAGCGTGCGCAACAACTCCCCCAATCCCGAACCCCCAATCAAACCCACCTTGATCTCACTCATATACCCCGAGCGTAGACCCACACGCCCCCACCGGCAAGTTTGCCCACCCGCGGTTGGGCTGTCTCATTCCTGTTCCAAACCGGATGAACCCGCCCAGCACCGAGACCACAAATCAATGGCAACAATATACTTGACGCACTCCACTCATTTGTTGCGCCATTAATAGCGTGCGCGATGCGCAATCAAATATACGGCCGGGATGATGTAAATCCCGTAAAACGTGATCGACCACAGGATCGCCCACAGCGCTCCGCGCCACCCACGGCTCCATATCAAGTAAACCGGCGCGGTGATGGGCCAAGTGAACAACATGATAAATTTTATGATGCTGACCAGCGGTGTACGCCGGATTCGTGCATCATTTGCGCAGGCCAACACAATGGTAATTGCAACGGTTAGCGATAGGAGTAAGTCGGCTGGACCAGACTGGACTTCCACTGCACGGTGAATTCCCCAGAGAAATGCCAATAGGTGGATGAAGATCAAGTAGACGAATATCGGTATCATTCATTTACTCCCGCTTTTCACGGGGCAACGGCTTCGGCTATCCCCCAATCTTACCCTCCGCGACGGCGGGCGGGAGCGTGAACGATTTCACGAGACTCGAGAGTGGGTAGTGGGTCAGGTTGAAATTTTCGACGCTTGAATTTACGAATTCTCTGAATCCTGTTTCTTCTCAAGAATCGCAATGATGCGGTCAAGTTTTGCCTCTACAGCCGCATCGTGGCGTTCTGCCCTTTCCATATACGCTTCTGCGGATGACTGACGTTTCCTCGCCAATACAGTCGCCTTCCAGAATGCCAGTACGAAAAAGACAAATGCGAGAGGGAGTAAAACGGGAATGAGTAAAACGAGGGATTGTGTCATGCCCAAGGATTCTAGCTCCAGCGCATGAAAATGCCGCCCTTATGGGGTGGTGTCTTAATTCGAATCCGTGCCAGATTTCTGCTGGAGTGGTTGAATGGGGAATCCACGCTGGAATCGTCGCGCTGTGGCACGCGATCCCAACGCCCAACCGATGACAAAACCGAAAGCGCAAGTGAGCGCTAGAACAAGGAAGAATAGGAGCACCGCCGCCATTCCCCGTCATCTTACTACCATCGCATGAAAAAGCCGCCCTCGCGGACGGCTCTTGATTGCGGATTTACTGGGAATCTAGGCGATGAGCCCCACCAGTTCCTCAAGTTCCCATACATGATCGGTGAGGCCCGCTTGCATCGCGGGCGTGACGCGGAGCGTCTGGTGGACCCGGCAGAAGTTGTAGTGCATGAAGTGAAGCGCCACGTTGAACTCGTGGTTCTCAACTTTCTTTGAGAAGGCATTGGTGAGGCGGGTGAAGCGCCGCATGCTCATCCGCATGGTGAGGTTCTGGCGTTCGACGTAGCTGGTGCTGATCTTCCGTGGCTCTGGCGTTCCGCAGTGGATTTCAGTTTTGACGGCAGTAACGACGGGAGGGCTGTATCGGCCCGGCCCGCGCTTATCCGGCCCGTAAATCTTCACGAGCGGCCCGGAAAAAGGGTCAGAAGGTCAGAAGCCTTTTCTCGGCCTTACGAAAGTCGTTCACATCGCCGAAGTATTGGTTCTTCATTTCTGGCCGTTGCATTTGGCCGACGAGATGGATCGGACGTCAAGGCAATGAAATAGCGAACTCCAAAAAGCCATTTATGGACCTACCCTTTTGGGCCTCCTGTGGACACGAGCCACCGGTTTACTTCTGTCGACGCGAACATTCTCCCAAAGCACAATTCGATCTGCGTCACGCGTTATAACTCGAACGTCGCCATCTTGCGACACGACAATGCCGACGCAATTCGGGCTCGCCCAGCAATATCGGAACATCGATCGATGTCTCGTGCCGAAGTCGGAAATAGAGACTGATTTCGCGCTCGCTTTCGGCACTTGACTGGTGCGTGAAATCACCACTACGGGCGGGTCATTCTTCGCAATGATTTCGCCGCCGAAGCCATTGAGCTCAAACTGATTGCCTAGCAGGACGAGCCCATCTATGCGGCTCAGCGACGCTATCAATCCAACCGCTCCAAGCATTGCCACTCGTGCATCCTCTATGTTTTCAAGGGCGATAGTTTGCTCGAGCAAATTGTCATATTGCACGTCAATCGGCTCCTCGTCATTATCAAATGGCACGTCAAGATACGCTGCTTGTGCCTCGAAGTAGAGAGCAATCGCTGCGCGCAATTTCGTGTATTTCACTGAGTGCTTTAATCTCAGGCGGCTTTTTGCGGGCGGATTGTCGAAAAGCAGCGCGCCGCCATGCCGAAACCGTCTCATCCGGATCAAGATTCGGCAAAGGCATCGCATTGCCGTATCGAAAGACAATCCCTCGTCCACTATTGGGTACCCAAGAATCGCCCTGAGCTTCTCGGCAATCAGCCCTGACGAGAAAACGTCCGCTGTGTTGGTTACCAGGGTCTCATGCCGCACTGATGCGATAAGCTTGTCACTGTCGTACGCCGCAAGCGAACCAATACCGAGAATGTCGAGCTGAAAGAGGCCGGGCCGAGCCCAGCCTCCGTCCTCTTCAAATTCAAATCCTTGCCGAAAGAGGGTCTGCTGATCTGTAAACCCGCTAATAAACAAGCCCCTAGCGGGCAGGTCAAAAAAAGCGATATTGGCAGTGTATGGATTTAGCGCCGGGGCAAGCTTCGCGAGATTTCCAACCGTAAGCGGAACCGGGTCGTTGATCGCGTAGTAACTCCACCGGGGTAATCGAATTAGCGGTGGTGGATTTGGGTCCGGATTATGAGGATCGATGTATGCCAAATTGCAAACGGTTGGCCTACCCTCCTCGGTCTTAAGGCTTGCGAGCCACGCAACCTCGACAAGTTTTGCGAGGGCCTTACGGCTGGGACGGCCTGAACTCCCCAACTTGAACAGGTATGCGTCAATGCATTCAGCGAGCCGGATCGGAGCCGCCACTTGACTTCCCTTGGACATAACCCAATGTTACCCGTGAGGAAGTCAGCAGCAACAATTAGGCAACGGCATCCAAAGGAACAAACGGCACGGACGGTGACCCGGAAAAAGGGGACCCGGAAAAAGGGTCGGCCCGGAAAAAGTCGCCCGACCCGGAAAAAGGGTCAGAAGCCTTTTCTCGGTCGTCTTGACCTCAAGCCACTTTTCTGCCCCCGTCAATTTCACGGTGGGGGCTTGGTAAAGGGCGTTGGTTGTGGCTGGAGACCAGGCTGCAGCGTTGAGTTCGGGGGCGAATCCCGCGATTTCCTACGGCCCCCTCGGGGTTTTCCCTATTCTTATCTGCGACGGGCGAGGCAATAATGGCCTCCCATGAAACATTCTGACACTTCGTCCGCTTCAGAAGCCCGGCAACCTCCGCTCGAAGGGCAGGCGGCGTCCCGCCGGAGCTTTCTTTACGCGGCGGTTGCCGCGGGCGTGACCGGGAGGGCGGCGCTTGCGTCGAAGCTTCGCGTGGTTGAAGAGAGCCAGCGCGATTTTGAATTCGAGGGCCGCCCGGCGACGGAATTCATCGTCCGGCCGGAGACGGTCGGCACATTCGGCAATCCGTCGGGCGGGGCGATCGAACTTTCCGATCCTTCCACCGGCGAATCGATACTGATCCCGCTGTTTGACCTGGAATGCTTTAACGGGACGACTCTGAATTTCAGAAGATGGAATGCTTTAACGGGACGACTCTGAATTTCAGAAGATGAATCGAGCCGGTCCCGTTTAGGCGCTCCCGATCCGCGGTGCATCTGGCCTGCCCACGAGTATTGGGGCAAAAGCGTGAGATTCGGATGCGGGATGCGCAACTGTGGAAGCGGATGCTCAACGAATGACTGACGGGCGCTGGCGTCGATCTCGAAACGGTCTGGCCGATCGAGCAGCACATGATCACAGTCCCAATCATCGTCGACTACCGCTACATCGATCCCAACGCGGAAGACGGGCGCGCCTGGAAGCGGAGCGAGTTCCGAGGAATTGCAATGGCCGTCGAGCGGTTCTGGGTGGAACGAACGATCACGAATGTTTGCAGTTGGGGCAGCGTGCAACTCCTCTCCCCGCGAATCACGCCTGATTATCAGTCCCGATTACCAAACGTAAGCAAGGGGGCACCGCCATGCGTATCGACTCGATAAGGATGACCAACTTCAAGCGATTCACTGATTTGCTGATCCGAGGAATCCCCGCCACCGCAAAGCTAATTGTCATCGTCGGTCCGAATGGTTGCGGCAAGTCATCCCTCTTCGACGCCTTTGTTACCTGGTATCGCGTTCGCGCAGGCATCGGATTCAACGACGATCAGTATTACCAGAAACATATTCGCGAGCCATTTAATTTAAATCAAACCGTCGAAGTAAAGCTACATGGCAACCCGCCGCCGCTAAAAGGCTGTTTATACGTTCGCACCGCATACCGAAACGACCCCGATTTTGCCGTCGGCGGTATTAATCGTCCGACTAACCCAGCGGAAGGCATCCGCGTCAGCCGCGCAATCGAAAATGATCAGGCCGTTGGCGAAAACTATGGCCGCCTGATCTATGAGACGATGGCCGGAGTATATGACCCGGCCAACGAAGCCAAAACCGTCGGCGCCTTCCGCCAAGAACTGATTGGGGAGATTCGAGATTCGATGCGGCGTGTCTTTGGCGACCTCGTCCTCAACAACATCTCTGACCCTCTGGGGGCCGGCGGCGCATTTCACTTCGATAAGGGAACTGCCAACGCGTACCACTACAAGAATCTGTCTGGCGGCGAAAAGGCAGCATTTGACTTGTTGCTAGACTTGCACGTAAAGAAGCGCTTTTACCAAGATGCGGCTTATTGCATTGACGAACTCGAAACGCACCTGCATACGAAGGTTCAGGGCACCTTGTTGAAGGAACTCGTCCGAATCGTACCCGTTGACTCTCAACTCTTAGTAACTACTCACTCACTCGGTGTCTTGCGGGCGGCCCAGGAGATGATGGCCGCAGATCCGGCATCGGTATGCCTAATCGATTTCGAAGGCTTGGACCCGGATTCGCCGGGCGAGCTTATCCCCAGCAGCATCGGACGAGTCACATGGGAGAAACTCTTGTCGGTCACATTGGACGATCTGTCTACTCGGATCGCGCCAAAAACAGTGGTGGTATGCGAGGGCTCGTCAGTGGGCAATCGACGGAAGGATTGTGAGCGTTACATAAACCCCATCTTTAATGGTGGGAAGGCAGGCGGCAGAG
>DAIRGS010000204.1:0-12986 GCA_036794395.1 Tepidisphaeraceae bacterium
CGGCAGGAGCCTCGCACTCCCGCCCAACCCATATGCGATAGCCCTGGGTCAAAATCCGCGCGTCTGCCGAAAAATCAACGTCTTGCCAGAGGTTTTCGTCAAATCTCCCACTCAAGTAACGTCGAGAATGCATTGCCAATTCATTCGCCGAGCGAGCGGTTTCGCCAGAGTTCATAGGTGATCTGGCGAGAGCGTTTGAGATCGTCATTAAACAGCTTGATCTGCTCGGCGGCGAATGGGGCATCCATCACGTTCAGATTTGCTTCATCGTTCAGGCGGAACGAGCGGTTATCCATATTGGCCGAGCCGATCGACACCCACAAATCGTCCACGACCAATTGCTTGCAATGGATCATGGTGGGCTGGAACTCGTAGATTTCGATGCCGGCTTTGAGCAGTGCCGGGAACGTTGGAATGCTTGAGTTCGTCTCAGAATGGCGATGTGCGTATTTGCGAAGGGGGTATGGGGTCGTTAATGTAGACGCTTCGGGCAGCAGAGCGGTTTGTGCGGGCAATTCAGAGCGGTTTAAGCCTCTTCCCAGTTTCAGGTATGACTTCAGCGGGATGGGTTTAGGGCGCGGTTCCAGAGGGGTTTGTGGGACAAAGCCCTTTGTTGTTAGAGAGCCCAAATGCTGCCCGGCGCAACAGGAATCTAGGAATCCGGTGCAATTCCGGTAAATTACCGGGCCTTGTGCCTGAGCCGGCTCATCCGCAGCCGCTCGTGGCGCCGTTCGAGGACGGATGGCGCGGTCGGCGACGTGATTGGCAAGGAGTGCTTTCGTGATCTTTGATTCCCTTCTGGGCATGTTCAGCATCGACATGGGCATTGACCTGGGCACGTGTAACACGCTGGTTTGCGTGAAGGGCGAAGGGATCGTGCTGAATGAGCCGAGCGTCGTTGCGGTAAAGAAGGGGACGAACCGGGTCCTTCAGGACGGCAACGCGGTGGGGCTGGTGGCCAAGGAGATGCTTGGCAAGACGCCGGGCTCGATTACGGCGATTCGGCCGCTCAAGGACGGGGTGATCAGCGATTTTGAAGTGACCGAGGCGATGCTCAGTTACTTCATCCGGCGGGTTCACGGGCGCAAGCATTTCATCGGCCCGAGGGTTGTGATCGCAATTCCCAGTGGTATTACAGCAGTTGAAAAGCGCGCGGTGCTGGATAGCGCAGAACGTGCCGGCGCCCGGCGAGTTTACCTGGTTGAAGAGCCGATGGCCGCGGCGATTGGCGCCGGGCTGCCCGTTACCGAACCCACGGCCAGCATGATCGTGGATATCGGTGGCGGAACGACGGAAGTGGCGATCATCTCGCTGGCGGATATCAGCGTCTGCCGGTCGGTTCGGACGGCGGGTGATGACTTCGATGAAGCGATCATCAACCACATGAAAAAGACGTACAACATGGCCATCGGCGAGCAGATGGCCGAGCGGATCAAGATCGAGATTGGATCGGCGGCGCCGTTTGATGAAAACGAACCTTCGATGGATGTGAAGGGGCGGGACATGATCAGCGGGTTGCCGCGTAAGACGCTGATCACGGCCGAGGAAATTCGCCAGGCGCTTCAGGAGCCGGTGACGAGCATTATCGAAGCCGTCACGCAGACGCTGGAACAGGCCGAGCCGGAACTGGCGGCGGACCTGGTGGATAACGGCATCACGATGGCCGGGGGTAGCTCGCTGTTGCGAGGATTGACGACCGTCATCAGCAACGCGACCGGGTTGGATGTGCGGCTGGCGGAGGACCCGCTGACGTGCGTGGCGCGGGGAACGAGCGTGTATCTGGAAAATCTCGAGCTCTGGAAAGACACGATGGAAAGCGATCGGGATGATATGTAGGGGATTTGCGATTTTTAATTTTCAATTGACCGGCGGAATTCAAAATCGCAAATCGCAGACGTAATAGCGCAAATAGAGCAGGGATGTCTCAACTACGGTTCCATCACGTGTTCTACGTCCTGATGGCGCTGTCGGGGATTGTGGCGTTTTTGATTCCGGGGCGGTTTGTTGAGCGGTATCAGCCGCGGATTGAGATTTTGTTCTCGCCGGTGGCACGGCCGGCGGGGGTGGTGGGGCGGATGATCACACGGCGCACCGAGGGAACGGTGGTGCCGGCCAACGACCATCGGCTGGATCCGGAAGTTCGAGCGGAAAACGAGGCGCTGCGCGGCGAAGTGATGCGGCTGAATGCGCGGGTCGCGGAGCTGAATCGGCAGCAGAATGAGCTGGGCAAGCTCACCGGGGCGCTGCGCGAATTGTGCAAGGTGACTAAGGTCATTGGGTTTGATTCTGGGAACCGCGACTCGATCAGCATTTCGGGCACGAGCTTCGACGGCATCAAGCAAGACATGTATGTCGTAATCAATGGCGGGCTGGTGGGACAGGTGGCGCGTGTGGGGTCGCTGGGGTCGCAGGTAAAACTTGTTACAGACCCGGCGTTTGGGGTTCGGGTGAAGTTTCTGCGCTTTGACAAGGAATTTCTGATGCAACTGCCGATCGCGGCGGTCGTGGTGCAGGGAATTG
The DNA here is from genome assembly GCA_036794395.1 of Tepidisphaeraceae bacterium. Taxonomy (GTDB): domain Bacteria; phylum Planctomycetota; class Phycisphaerae; order Tepidisphaerales; family Tepidisphaeraceae; genus DASXMX01. The sequence continues at coordinate 2,521 of DAIRGS010000204.1, forward strand.
GCGCGGGGCGGATGAGCGTGACGCAGCTTTCGCTGGCTAACATCGGGCTCGATGCGAATTTGAAGCCGTTGGACGCGGTGGCGGGGCCAATAGTTAAGGAGGGGGATTACGTTCAAATCGATGACAACGAATGTCCGGCTCCGTTACAGGGGCTAAAGGTTGGCCGGGTCGTAAAAATCGGTTCGCGGCGCGGCGCCCGACTCTATGCGGACATCCAGATTGAGCCGATTACGAATCTTCAGCGATTGCCGGAAGTGATGGTTATGACAAGGGAAAGGTAGGAAGAAAGTTCTGAGTGCTGGGTGCTGAGTGCTGAGCGGACGCACAACTCAGCACTCAGCACTCAGCACTCGCGTTATGCGTTGGTTCTCGTACTTCATTCTCGCTTACCTGGTCGTGGGGCTTCAGATTGGGTTGGCGCCTTACGTGGCTTATCACGGGGCGGCCCCGAACCTGGTGCTGCTGGCGGTGGTATTCATTGCGGTGAATGCGCCGCGGGATGCGGCGTTGCTGGGATGTTTTATGCTGGGGTTTCTCCAGGACCTGGTGACCCAGCAGCAGCCGGGCTTGTTTGCTTTTTCTTATGGGTTGGTGGCGCTGCTGGTGTTGAATACGCAGCAGGTGGTTTATAAGGATCATCCGCTGACGCATTTTTCGCTGGCGTTGGCGGCCGGTCTTCTGACGGCGGCGATCATCCTGGCGCACGGGTGGCTTCGTCCGCCTGTTTTGAAGCCAGTGGATGGGAGGGGGGTTCGTCCCGGGGCAACAACCGAATTGACGCGCGTTTTGTATACCGCGCTGCTCGCGCCCATTGTGTTGGGCGTGTTGAAAAGGGCCAAGACGCTATTCGGATTCCATGGCGGCCGGAGAAAGGGCCGGGCGTGGTAATGGGTTAGTAGGCAGCGGGCAGCGGGCAGTAGGCAGAAGGTTTTGCATAGAATGGCATTTTCTGCCTACCGCCTACTGCATACTGCCTACTGAATAAAGGGAAAGGATTCCCCCATGTTTGAACGACGCTTAAAGATTTTCCTCGGAATATTGTCGGCGATGGTGCTGCTGTTGTTGGGGCGGGCGGCGCAGTTGCAGGTGGCGCAGGGGGAGGAGTGGCGGAAGGAGGCCAACGACACGCTCAAGAAGGTGAGTTACGTTGAGACGAGCCGGGGGAGCATATTTGATCGAACGGGCCGGGAGCTTGCGCGGGATCGGGCGTGTACGGATGCGTGCGTGTGGTATGCGGCGTTGACGCCGCAGGCTGATCCCGCGTGGTTGAGTAAGGTGGCCATCAGCCGGCTGCGGGTACGCGGGTGGGATACTTACCTGAAGGGGAACAAAGCGCAGCGACAGGAAATGTTGAAGACCGAATCGAACGCGATTCAGGCCGAAATTGACGCGATGTGGGGGAAGCTGGCCAAAATCTCAGGGTCGCCGCTGGACAGGGTTGAATCGGCGCGGCAATCGATCATTCAGCGCGTGGAGATGCGTAAAAAGTACATCTGGTACAAGAGCTACCAGCGTGCGACGAAGACGCCGGGCGGGACATCCGAAGCCGAGCCGCGATGGCAGCGATGGCTCAATGGGCAGACGGATGATGCGCCTGAGATCGACAAATTTGTTGTGACGGTGGGCGAGGAAAAGCAGTCGCACGTGGTTCTGCACGACATCAGCCTGGATGTGCAGAACGAATTGAGCCGGCACCCCGAGCAATATCCGGGGCTTGTGCTTCGGCCCGGTCAGACTCGGTTTTACCCGTTTGGCGATGTGGCCTGTCATATCCTGGGGCACATTGGAAAAGTGACCGCCGCGGAATTGCTGAATGATCCGAACCGCGACGATATGCGGCGGAAGTATTTCCCCAATGATGACATCGGGCGAAGCGGGTTGGAGGCATTGTGCGAGCCGGGATTGCGCGGCGTGCAGGGGTCGGTGACGAACTCGAACGGGACGGAAGAGACTGAGCCGCCCATCCCGGGGAAGGATCTGCGGGCGACGATCGACGTTGGGGTTCAGCAGGACATTCAAAAATTCTTCGCTAACGCGACATTGAGGGTGAAGAAGACCGATAGCGACGGCAACTCTTTTACAGAGGAAGTGCCGAACCAGGTGCTATATGGGGCGGCGGTGTTGATTGATGTGAAAACGAATCAGGTCTTGTCGCTGGTTTCGTATCCGACGTTTGATCTGAACGCTCCGGAAGACGTCATTGCGGCGCTGGGTGAGGATGAGATTAACGCCCCGACGCGTAATCGCGCGACCGAATCGCAATATGAGCCTGGCTCGACGGTGAAGCCGCTGGTGGGTTTGGCGGGTATTACGGCCGGAGTGGTGAAAGTGACCGAGGGGATTGAGTGCAAGGGGTTTCTTGAACTTCCGGATCGGCGCAGCGGCAAGCCGATCAAGTATGGGCATATGGGGCGATGCTGGGTGGCATCGACTTATGCCGAGATTTTGAAAGGCGACGTCGCGCACCATCAGGTTCCGTGGAAAGCGCCGCATCATGGGCAGTTTGGGAATCTCGATGGTTTTCTAACATACGCCGACGGACTGGAACGAAGCTGCAATGTTTATTTTGAAACAGTGGCGGACCGACTTGGCATTGACGGGCTGACGGATTGGATGGGTCGGTTTGGGTTGGGACGTAGGACCGGCATTGGCATCCACGAATTCAAGGGGCGCGTGCCGGCTTCGGCGCCGCCTTCGTTTGGGGTTCAGCGCCGGACGATCGGGTTTTTGGGCGGCATTGGGCAGATGTATGTTGCCGCGACGCCGATTCAGATGGCCAACGTCGCCTCCACAATCGCGCGCGGGGGAATCTGGATGCGCCCGCGGCTGGTCATGCCCGATCCGGGCACGGGCCAAGACCCCGCGATGGCGGCGCCGGATGCGAATTTGGGACCTGACACGGTGGACCTGCACCTCGATCCCGAAGCGCTCAAAGCATGCCGGCTGGGGATGTATAACGTGGTTAATTCCGCGGGCGGTACGGGCACCACCGCTCATATGGATGATCTGAGCGTCGCCGGGAAAACGGGGACGGCGCAGGCTTCGCCCTTTCGCGTGGCGATGCGCGATCCGGTGACGCACAAGGTGATGCGCGATGCCGATGGGAAGGCGATGTATCAGACCTTTGAGCCTTCGACTTTGGAAAAGCCCAATGCGCAGCTGCCCTGGTATCGCGGGACCACGGGTGTGGACCATCCCATCATCGATCACTCATGGATGATCGGATTTGCCCCGGCGGACCATCCGAAGATCGCGTACTGCGTTCTGGTTGAATACGGGGGCAGCGGTGGCGGAGCGGCGGCGGACGTGGTGCGCATGGCGCTTGAATCGTGCATCAACCACGGGTACCTCACGCGTGACACCGCCGCACCGAGCACTCAGCCGGCGGAGAAATGATCGGGCCGAAGCGGCGCGGAGCGTCGCGCCAACCATTGAGAGAATGCCAATGACCGAACCCTCCGTGACGGCTGCGCCTCCAGCGGTGCCGCCCCCTCCACCCCGTGAGATCACGCCGCGGGCGCGCCGGCGGGGCTGGGGTGATCCGCGCGTGCGTTTCTGGTGGTTGGCGGGATTGGTGCTGATTGGGGCCGCGATTTACCTGCTGGTGAGCCGGTGGATTGGTTGGCGGCAGGATTCGAGGCTCGCGGTGACGGGAATGCCCGTGCCGGCAACGGTGCTTCAGGCGGATGAATCGGTTGCACGGGGCAAAACGGTGCCGGGCGATAAATCCGTGAAATTAGCGTATGAATTCAACGGGAAACATTACGAAGTGAGCGCTCCCTATCTGGAAGGACGGCATAGCGAGCAGTTCATTGAGGTCGGAACGACGATTCCCATTCGTGTGGATGCCAATGAGCCGTCGCGCTGGACGCCGCGTGACAAGCCCGCGCCGCTGGCCCCGGAACTCATCGGCGGCGCGATTACGCTGCCGGTCGGGCTGCTGGTTTTATTGTTCAGTTATTGGATAAGGTCGCGCGTTTTGCGTACTTGGCGCGATGCAAAAGCAGTGGGTTCAATCGTTCTGGAATCTCGCCATACCGCGTTATCCCCCAGCGCCTGGGCGGTGCGATGTTCGCCCGTTGAAGAAGGAGATAATCGGGTGTTTGAGGTGTTTGCACCGGCCAAGGCGAATGTGAGTGAGGGATCGGCGATCTGGATTCTCCTGCCCCGTAGCGGCAGGGCGGTGGCCGCGATCTGGTTCGAACCTGAGGGAAAATAGGCTTGATGGCGTGGTCGCTTCAGTGGCCATGTTCCTTTGGGACTTTGAGAATACAGAAGACATGGTCGCTGAAGCGACCACGCCATTTAGATCTACAATTTCTAATAGATGCGTAAGCTTTGGGAACAACTCGCGATTGCGACCAACTGGCCGGTGCTGGTGGCGGTGGCGATTTTGTCGGCGGTGGGGGTATTGAGCATTTGGGTGACGGACACCACTGACACGCAGGCGGGAAAGAAGCAGCTGATCTTTCTGGGTGTCGGCATCGTCTGCATGACGCTGTTTCAGGCGGTGAACTACCAGACGATCGGCCGGTGGGCGTGGCCGTTTTACGCGTTCAGCATGATGCTGGTGGCGTACACGCTGGCCGGGGCCAAAATCGCCGGGCTTCCGTTCGTGCATGAAACCAAGGGGGTTTACGCGTGGATTAATTTCGGGCCGGTGAGCGTTGAGCCGGGCGAACTGATGAAGCTCGCGTTCGTGCTGGTGCTGGCGCGTTACCTGCGATTTCGATCGAACTATCGCACGATGCGCGGATTGCTTGCGCCGTTCGCGGTGGCGTTTGTGCCGTTGGCGATGATTCTGAAGCAGCCGGACATGGGGATGGCGTCGCTGTTCGTGCCAACATTGTTTGCGATGTTGTTTGTGGCGGGGGCTCGGATCAAGCATCTGGTATTGGTGGCGTTGATGGGGTTGGCGATGATTCCGATCATGTGGTTCAGCGGCCCAAAGCCTGAGGGGCCGGGCATTCCCGTGCTTAAACACATGCCGGTGTTTGTGAAGGCGTATCAACGGCAGCGGGTGTTTGCGATGTTCAAGCATGATCCGCGCACGATGCGTGAATCGGCGTATCAAACGCAGCGTGCGGTGACGGCTTTTGCCAGCGGGGGCATTACTGGAAAAGGAGCGGCGGTTATCCCGGTGGGGAAATATGTGCCCGAGGCGCACAACGACATGATTTTTGCGCTGGTCGGCGAGCAGTTTGGGTTCGTGGGGGCGGCGGTGGTGCTGGGGGCGTTCATGGTGCTGTTCGCGGCGGGAACCGAGATCGCTGCCGCGACGCGCGAGCCATTTGGCCGGTTGATCGCGGTGGGCGTTGTGTCGGTTCTGGCGACGCAGACTTTTGTGAACCTGATGGTCATGCTTCGCCTGATGCCGGTCACGGGAATCACACTGCCGTTCGTCAGCTATGGGGGGAGCAGTTTGGTGAGCAGCTTCATGGCGGTAGGACTGCTGCTCAATGTCGGGCAGAACCGGCCGCTTGTGATGGCGCGGGAAGCGTTTGAATACGAATGAAGTAGATGCAACCACGGAGGCACGGAGACACGCGCTGTGCGGAAGAGATATTGCCACAGATGGACACAGATAAACACAGATGAAGATGCTTCGCTGAAATCCTCAGCCTCGTCATCTGAGAGCGAAACGAGGATCTGATTCCTCTAAACTGCCGAATAATATTGTAGAGCAGCCCTCTTCTCCCTCCACCGGTACTCCGGGGGAAGGTTGGGGAGGGGGCCGACGAGGCGATTCTTGCGAAGCAATCCAAATCCAAAACAACCCCCTCCCTACCCTCCCCCGGCGTACCGGTGGAGGGGAAAAGCAGTGATCGACCTTCAGATACTTCGCTTCGCTCCAGGATGACAATTGTTCGCTCGGCCTCGGTGGGATTTCACTCTGCGTTGGAGATCCGGATGATTGCAAGACCGTGGATTGCGGCGTTGATGGTATGCATCGTGACGTCGCAGACTGGGGCGGGTGTCATTGAGCTTGATCTGCGCCAGCTCGAACGGGATCGAGTGTTGAAGGTGGCTGATGCATATCTGAGCGAAGCGGCTGTCACGGTGACTGCTTCGCGGTGCGATCGAAGCGCGGGCGGGCTGCATGATTTTTACTCGGAAGGCGATTACTGGTGGCCCAACCCGGCTGATCCAGGCGGCGCGTACATTCAGCGCGATGGGATGACCAACCCGCAGAATTTTGTCGAGCACCGGCGGGCGATGGTGCGGATGAGCATCCATGTCGCGACGTTGACCGCCGCGTGGCGGCTGACTCACGATCGGAAATACGCCGACCATGCCATCGGGCATTTTCGCGCGTGGTTTGTCGATGAATCGACGCGAATGAACCCCAATCTCCAGTTTGCCCAGGCAATCAAGGGCGTCAGCACGGGCCGGGGAATCGGTGTCATTGACACCATTCACCTGGTTGAAGTAGCGCGGGCGGCGTCGTTGTTAGAGAAAGATAAATTGCTCGCGGGGAAAGACCTGGACGGCACGCGGCGATGGTTCTCCGACTACATCCATTGGATGACGACCAGCAAGAACGGTCTGGATGAGAAGAAGGCCGCGAACAATCACGGAACATGCTGGGTGATGCAGGTGGCGGCGTTCGCGGCGTTCGTGGGCGATGAGGGAAAGCTGGCAGAGTGTCGCACGCAGTTTAAGCAGGTGCTGCTGCCGGACCAGATGGCGGCAGATGGAAGCTTCCCGCGGGAACTGAAACGCACCAAGCCGTACGGATATTCGCTTTTCAATCTCGACGCGATGGCGACCATTTGCCAGATCCTTTCAACGCCTGGCGACGATCTCTGGAAGTTCACAACCACCGACGGGCGGTCGATGCAAAAGGCCGTTGCATTCATGTATCCGTACATGATGGACAAATCGAAGTGGCCCGGCAAGCCGGACGTGATGTTCTGGGAGTTCTGGCCAGTCAGGTCGCCGGCGCTGATCTTCGCGGGGATTGCGTATGGTGAGCCGAAGTATCTGGAATTGTGGAAGTCGCTGGAGGCGAATCCGACGAACGAGGAGGTGCTCAGGAATCTTCCGTTGAGACAGGCTTTGCTGTGGGTGGACAAGTGATCGGCACACATCGTGCTGTCGCAGCCTCGCTACATAACTGTGCATAAATCGGCGTGATTGCATTTAAGTGGCGCGGCCTTCCCCTTCGGGTCTGCCTTCGGCTCGACTCGACCGAGCTCGTCGCGGGCTGAGGCTCAGGCTCGAAGAGAGCCTCAGGGTCGAAGACAGGCCGTGGTTGGGGGCGATTCGGGTCCGGCGCCGGGTGAGATGTGGGAAAACTAACGTGCCGAACGGGCATTTTCTTCCGGCAAATACAGAAGGTTGTCCACCTGTCGAAACTTGGTTTTCCCAGATCGGACCCGTCGCCGGTGGTCAACCCCCTCAATCATGGGCTGGAAGCCCCATGCCACGAAGCGCGGAATCATGCATGGTCGTTTAGTTGCGCGATGCGTGGAAATTGGCTCAATGCGCATCCGGCCGCAACGGCCCGGCCAGTTCGCGCAGGAAGAAAAGTCTTCCCGGCATCGTGGGCATCCAGCTTGAGGGCACCCATGTGCTTGGGCCGTACTGAAGGGTGACGCACAGGCTCATGCCTTGCCACATGGCTCCGCGATCGGGATAGGCGCCATCCGCGCCGCCGATGCAGCGGTCGCTGGATAGAAACAGGCCTGGGCCGATCGAGTTGGCGAAGCAGGGGATCAATGTGAACCGGCTGTTGAAGCTATGCAGGGCGTTCTGCTCGATGGTCAGCGGGTGAAGGGCGACGCCCAGCCGGTGGGTCTGTGATTTCCAATCGGCGAGTGAATACTCGGCGGCCAGTTGCGGTTCCCAGAATGCGATATGGCACGCCCGGCCAATTCCGTAGACGGTGACGAGCTTCGCGCCGGAGTTGCGAAGCTCGGCGATCTTTTGCGGGTATGTTGGAAGGTTTTGCTTCGTCGCGAAATTGCGTTGCACGGGCGGAACGGTGAGCCGGCCGAGTGGACCGAAGAGCGCCTCGGTCATCGCATGTTCAAACCCCCCGGGCTGATTGCCGGGCATGGTATTGCCGCGGGAATCGGACCACTCGTCCATATTGAATGTGTGAACGTGATCGGCCTTCGTGCCGCTGGCCTTCAGCCGGGCCACGACCGTCTTGTACATTCCCATCGGCCCGACGGGCAAAATAATCGCGAGGGCCCGGCCCTGCTTGCGCGTCGTCTCGATTTCATCGGCGATCGCGTCCCCCATTCGCTGGTCCATCTCAGCCACGCTCTTCACGGCAACCGGTTTGAAATCGTCGTTCCAGTGCCGGCCTGGCGTCGTCACCTTCTTCAACCCCAGATCACAGCAGCGATCAATCCGGCGGAGGTCCCAGCCTGCGGGATAAAAATGTTCCAGAAGCGATCCGCGGATGGTGTTGAGCATTGTCAGGGACTTGGCCATGGGCGTGGTACCTTTTCAAAGCGTTCGAAACGCTGGGTCAATATCTTCACCGAGTTGTCATCGTGGAGCGAAGCGAAGGATCTGAAAGTCGAACGGTTGACCTGAATCAGATCCTTCGCTTCGCTCCAGGATGACAAGATTCGACGGGTGTTTACCCGATTTCAACAAGGCACGATCAACGCGGAAAAAGCTCGGCAAGCAAATCATTTCGAGGATACGCGTGCCCGCGATGCTGGACGAACGCCTCGGCCGCGTGAACACCCGCTTGCTGGCCGCGTCGGGCCGAATGCCGGTGCATGGAGTCGATGTATTCGTCCATCCCGTGGTGCGCCCGCAACCATTCACGCTGGCTCGCGTGGCATGCGAGCATTTCTGTTTTCATGGGCATTTGAGTGGTGATATCGATCAATGTCGTCGGTTCGATTTTGTTGCCGAGCGGGTCGATGCCTTCGATTGGATCGCAGTAGTACAGGTGCGGGATGGTTGAATGGTCCGAACGTGGATGAGTTGAGGCATTGGGCGCGCCGTAGCCGAAGCTGGCGTTACGGGCCAGGAGCGAGACCATCTCATGGTCCATCATGTAATCTTTGGGAGCGTGGGTGAAAACCAGCGAAGGGGCTATTTGGCGGAACAGGTCGATCGACTTTTGGATGGTGGGCTTGTCGTACACCACCATCAGATCGGCTTCGCCCAGGCAGTGGTAGGCGGCGCCGATTTGGGCCGCGGCCTGGGTTGCTTCTTTCGTGCGGGTGGAGCTGATGTCCCAGCGGGTGGCGGTCATGGTTCCGCAGTCGCCGGGGGTGGCGCTGGCGATGTGAACCTTCCATCCGGCATCGCGAAGGCGGATCAGCGTTCCCGCGCATAGGAACTCCGCGTCGTCGGGATGGGCCATAAACGCCAGCGCGGTATTGTTGGGCGGCTGCACGTGTGCAATTGTGGTCGATGCCGTCGCCGCGTTCAAATTCGCCAAAAACAGAAAGGCGTCTAGCCCGGGGAATTCATGGCTCACCACGGAGGCACGGAGGACACGGAGAGGAAATTCGAATGACGAAATTCGAAATTCGAATCAATGACGAATGACCGAAGCTCGAATGACGAAACAAATGCTTCGGTAGTGGATGTTTTCGTTTCGTCATTCGTTATTCGAATTTCGAATTTCATTCGTCATTCGAATTTCGTCATTCGAATTTCTCTTCTCCGTGTCCTCCGTGCCTCCGTGGTGAATAATCCGGAGTTAGTGCCGCCCGGAGGCGGCTGGCGTCGGGTTGGCATTCTGTCGCGCTTATTCGCGGACTAAAACGCATTTGCCGGGGCAAACGCCGCCTAAGCCCCCAATCAAATTGGCCGATACAACTCTTGAAGCAAATATCCGGAGGCACATTGGCAGGAATTCAGATTGGCGAATTATTGGTCGAACAGGGCGTTCTCACTGAGAGCCAGGTTCGGCATATCCTTCAGGTTCAGAAGGTCTCGAACCGTCCTTTCGGCGACTTGGCCGAGCGGCTGTTCGGCATCGATCCAAAGGCGGTGGAAGACGCGTGGGTGGAACAGTACCTGCGAATGGCCGTCACGGTCGATCTGGAGGAACAGGAGATCGACGCGGATTGTCTGCGTCTGCTCAATCGCCGCCAGGCGTGGCAGTTTCATCTGCTGCCGCTGCATCGCGACGACGGCTCCGTGAGCATGGCCACCAGTGCGGCTGATCTGGTCCGCTCCGTCAACTTCGCGACGAAGACAATCGATGAGCCGGTCTACTTCCTGATCGCCGAGCGACAGCAGCTCCGGGAGTTTCTGATGAAGCACTACCCCGTCCCGCAGTTCCTGGCGCAGTACGCGGAGAAGATGACATAAGGTTTGGATAAGCCGAAGCAATTTGTCCGAAAAATGCGCCGCCCCGGATGAATCATCCGGGGCGGTTTTGCGTCTGGATATCTACCAAGGAGTAGTGAACGTGGCGTGGTCGCTTCAGCGACCATGTCTTTTTTGGACTTTTGGGAAGAGAACATTGAAGAAGACATGGT
>DAIRGS010000205.1:0-12789 GCA_036794395.1 Tepidisphaeraceae bacterium
CGAATCCAAAGCCAAAACCAGCCCCCTCCCTACCCTCCCCCGGCGTACCGGGAGAGGGAAACAAGGTGGCCACCAAATCTGTCACGCACCGCGCTGCGATCCGCACCAAATAATTTAATTGACTGCTCCGCATTGTGATGCTAAATTTTTAGCATCGATTGCCCGACATCCCCGGAGCGCGCATGTCCACTGAGCCGGCCTTAAGTCGCAGAGAGCGTCAGATCATGGATGCGGTCTACGCCCGCCGCCAGGCAACCGCCGCCGAGGTCCGCGCCGCGATCGCCGGCGCGCCCAGCTATTCGGCCGTCCGCGCCATGCTCAGAATTCTCGAGGAAAAAGGCCACCTCAAGCACCAGGAAATGTCCGGCAAATACATTTACATGCCCACCCAAAAGCGCGGAAACGCCGCCCGCAGCGCCCTTCGTGGCATGCTCAAAACCTTTTTCGACAACTCCACTTCTAAAGCGGTCGCCGCTCTGCTGGACGCTTCAGATTCAAAACTCACGGCCCAGGAACTCGATGACCTCGAGAGGCTTATCAAAAAGGCCCGGCAACGGGGAACCACGCCATGACTCCAGCCAATCAAATCCTCACCCGGCTCGCCGATGGCCTGTTCGATGCCTCCCTCAAAGCGGCATTCGTCCTGACGGCCGCATTCGCAATCGCATTCCTGTTCCGCCGCAGGTCCGCCGCACTCCGACACTTGATCTGGGTTCTCGCCATCACCGTCACGATATTGGTTCCAATCTGTTCTGCCCTGTCACCCCAATGGCAAATCGCGGTAATGCCGAGTGGGACATGGCTCGATCACGAGTCAGAAACGCTTATCGAGTCATCCCAAATTAACCGCACCCCAATCCGTGCACATATCCCTGAATCGACATTGCCAAAAGCTGAGCCTTCAACGTCGGCACTGGGTCCGGCTCCGACACCTGCTTTCTCCCCGCACGTACAGTCGGAAACCTCGCACAATCTTAAATCCTATTTCATTCTCACGTGGCTTATTGGCATGGCTCTCGTTGGATTCACAAGCTTCGCCGGTATGTTGGCCATCCGGCGTATCAGCGCCCGTGCGGTTGTCGATGTCGATTCGGACTTAGCCCGATTGCTAAGCCGCCTCGCCAAACAAGTGCGCATCTCGCGACAAGTCTCCCTGCTCTGGTCGGGCGACTGCTCCATGCCCATGACATGGGGTTCAGCTCGCCCGAAATTGATGCTCCCGCTTGCCGCCAAAAGCTGGCCTGCCGAACAACTCCGAACCGTTCTGCTCCACGAACTGGCCCACGTTCAACGCTTCGATCACGCAACGCAGCTCCTGGCGCATCTGTCGTGCGCGTTGTACTGGTTCAACCCATTGGCGTGGATCGCACAAAGCCGACTGCGTTCCGAGCAGGAGCGCGCGTGCGATGATGCCGTCCTTACACACGGCATCCATGCGCCTGACTATGCAAGGGATTTGCTTGCAATCGTCCGCTCGCTCCAGCCCAATCGGGTTGCGTCACTCTCGGCCGTCACGATGGCCCGCCGCTCGCAGTTGCCAGAACGTCTCACTGCGATCTTGAACGACCGCGTCAACCGATCCAGTCTCAACCGGCGTCGAATCGTTTTTGCGGTTTTGATCGCAATGATCGCATTTGGTCTGCTGTCCACAGCCCGCTTGTTGCCCGCACGCCGTGCCCAGGCCGCTTCGGGCAAGCAATCCGATCACGTTATGCTCGCGGAGGATTCAGCCATGGCCAATTCCGGAACCTCCGTCCTGGCCGATCCATCTGAAGCCGGCACGGGACGCGCGGTCGATCTTCTGGTGGTTAACTCCAAAACTCATGACCCGATTGTCGGTGCGGCCATCGATGTCGGCGCATACGTTATGGGCGGCTCGAACAAATGGACCGGCACAACCGACCGCGACGGCAAATTCCGCATCACACTCGAAGGCCCCATGCCCGGCAACGTGCGCGTCGGCGTTGCCGCGCCCGGCTACGCTCCTCGCGCTATCCAGTGGCCGCTGGTTCCTGGTGCCCGGCCACTTCCCGCCTCATTTACAATGGAACTCGAACCGGGCATCACAATCGGAGGCGTTGTTCACGACGAGCATGGGGCTCCGGTCGCCGGCGTCAAAATCAGCTTCATTGTTACCAGTCAATCCATCAGCGGGCCGTACGGCACCTTCCAATACGCCACAACCGATGATCACGGGAAATGGGAAATCCATGATGCCCCAACCGATCTGCGCGCAATAGAACTCGACTTGGATCATCCCCAATACGCTCACACAAGCGCCGGCAAATCCGCCAGCCGCGAAGAACTCATCGCCCGCACCGCTGCCCTCGTCATCGAAACCGGCATCCGTCTAACAGGAGTTATTTCCGACGAAGCCGCCCATCCAATCGCCAATGCAACCGTCTCCTCGGGCCGCACCCGTGGCGATGAACGCACCGTCACAACCGGCCCCGATGGAAAGTATGCCCTCGCCATCACGCCCGAATCCCAAACGCTCACCGTCTGGGCGCCGCTCTTCGCTCCGCAAGCGCGCAACGTTTCGGAAGCGAATGCCGGCGTGATGAACTTCAAGTTATCCAAAGGCAACAAGCTAAGCGGCCGCGTAGTGGACCGCTCGGGAAACCCAGTCCCTGAAACATTCGTCTCAATTCTCCAGTGGGGCGCTAATCGCCGGCTCGAATGGTATACAAAAACAGATGAGAACGGCCGATTTGCCTGGCTCGACGCACCCGACACCCAAGTGACATTGCGCTTCCAGAAGGAAAGCTTCATGAACGCCGAGCCTACGCTCGCCCCCGGCCCAGCTGAACATACCATTACTTTGCCCGCGGGACTCCGGCTAAAAGGAAGCGTCGCCGACGCCCTCACCGGCAAACCCATCGTTTCATTCGAAATCATCGACGGCTACAGGCTCGGGGCCCGGCCAACGATCGCATGGGAATCATTTTATCCTTCCCGCAGGTACGCAAACGTCTCTGGTGCTTTCGATCATCTCGTTCGCCCAGGCCCATACGCCGGCTACGAAATTCGCATTCTCGCCCCAGGCTACGCCAGCCAAGAATCCCGCGTGCTCGCGCCCGAAGAAGGCGCCATCTCGATCGATTTCAAACTGACCCCCAAGGCCGGTACCGACGGAACCCTTCTGACACCCGACGCAAAGCCGGCCGCCAACGCCGAAATCTACGCCGTCTCCCCCGGCGGCCCAACTCGCTTTGAAAATGGCCGCTTCGATGAAACCTTTCCTCGTATCCGCGTTCGAGAAGTCGTTCGCCAAGCGGCGCGACCCGACGGCGGCTTCGCCTTCCCCGCTGATGTCGACCCGCAAGCAACCTACGTCGCAATTCACCCAACCGGGTACACATTCCTCAATCGCCAAATCCTGCGAGACGCCCCGCAGGCCCGGCTCAGTCCCTGGGGCACTCTCGAAGGAACTCTCTTCACCGATGGCAAACCCGACTCGGCAAAGCCCGTAATGCTCCAGCCGCAGAAAGCAGCCCCGTCCGATGCCATAAACTTGACTTACCGCGCCACGACCGATGCCAACGGACATTTCCGCTTTGACCGCATCATGGCCGGATCGTTCACGATCTCCCGCGCCCAACCAGGCGACGGCCAGTGGTTCCATCCGGCCGGAGAGATGATTCCCCTCGAAATCGCGCCGGGTGCAAATGCCCCCATCGATCTGGGCCGCACCGGCCGGCTCCTGGTCGGTGAGCTTTCCGTCCCGGCAGACGTAAAACCCCAGGATTTTCAAGTCGTATCGCTCGTGCTGTCTCCTATTCCTCCGCGAGTACCGCGACAGACCTATGCGGGAATTGCAAATCCCGATGGAACCTTCGAGATTTCGGATGTACCCCCGGGCCAGTATCAGCTCTCGCTAATGGCAATGATCAAGCCGCGCTCCAGCCGCACCAATCAACCCATCACCGGAAGTAAATCGATTTATGTTCCGGCCACCGGATCAGGAAGCCTGGATGTTGGAACGCTGAATCTGATAAGTCATCCATCGAATTGAAACTACGAATACGCAAAACGCCTGGCGGCCCTTGCGACGCGTGCGGCGCATCGCGACACTTTCATCCGGTCTTTACCCGCGAGGATCGGATGCACTTACAAAAATGGCCCGGCGGCGGCGAAATCCTTGGGAGAGCGGTGCTGCTCCTTGCGCTATTCCTGCCAGGCATCTCAGCCTCCGCCCAAACAAACCTCACTGGCAAACGCCCCAACATCATCCTCATCCTCACCGACGATCAGGGCTACGGTGATGCCGGTTGCACCGGCAACCCGATCGTCAAAACCCCCAACATCGATCGCCTGTATAACGAAGGCGTTCGCTTCTCGGATTTCCACGTCAGCCCAACTTGCTCGCCAACGCGCGCCTCGATCATGACCGGACGTCACGAATTTCACAGCGGCGTCACGCACACCATCAGCGAGCGCGAACGCATGAGCCTCAGGGCGACCACCATCGCTCAAGTTCTCAAAGCAGCGGGGTACACAACCGGCATCTTTGGCAAATGGCATCTCGGCGACGAAGAACCCTACCAACCCAACAACCGCGGCTTCGATGAAGTCTTCATTCATGGCGGGGGGGGAATCGGCCAAACCTATGTCGGCAGTTGCGGCGATGTCCCAGGCAACACCTACTTCGACCCCGTCATCCGTCACAACGGCACGTTCGAAAAAACCAAAGGCTTCTGCACAGACGTTTTCTTCAATCAAGCTCTTGGCTGGGCCGAGCGTAAGAAAGGCACTCAGCCGTTTTTCTTATACCTTCCTCTAAACGCCGCTCATCCGCCGCTCAGTTGCCCGCCGCAATATGAAGCTCCTTACAAAGGCAAGGTGCATCCGCTGGTATCGACTTTTTTCGGAATGATCGCCAACATCGACGAAAATGTCGGTCGGCTTCTCGCCAGGCTTCAGGAATGGGGAATCGACAACGACACACTCGTCATCTTCATGAACGACAACGGCGGCTTTGATCTGGCCTGCAAGATCTACAACGCCGACATGAAGGGCTCGAAAAATACCCCGCACAATGGCGGCACCCGCGCCATGTCCCTGTGGCGCTGGCCCGGAACGCTCAAACCGGCCACCTGCAATCAGCTCACGGTACATATCGACCTGTTCCCGACGTTTGCCCAGCTTGCCGGAGCCCAGGTGCCGCCGGAGACGGCTTCAAAGCTGGAGGGCTTCAGCCTCGTGCCCCTGCTGGAGAATTCGGCTACACCGTGGCACGAAGATCGGACGTTGTTCACGCATATCGGCCGCTGGCCGCTCGGAACGGAGCCGGCCAAATACCAGGGGTGCAGCGTCCGATGGCAGAATTACCTGGCCGTCAATCTCGGGAAAGCATGGACGCTGTATGATCTCAAGGCCGATCCGGGGGAAACGCATGATCTTGCCACGCAACGTCCTCAGATCCTGAACCAGATCGAACAGCGATATGACGCCTGGTGGGATCAAACCCTCCCGCTGTTGGAAAATGAGCAAGCCTATAAAACCGCGCCTGCGGTCAATCCCTTCAAAGAGCTGTATTGGAAACAATACAACGGCCCAGGCCCTAATAACGTTCCGCCGGGCACTGTAATCAAGCCCGGTTAAACCGCACGTCTTTTCATCGCGTCAGTTACGCACGTTGTTATCAGGCGCGTCGCGCGCGTTGGACATCTTCCGCGCTCGAGCGAATCGCTCATCTCAGCCCCTTGGTAAATGCAGTTCTGGGACGTGATACACCCCGCGCCCCTGAATAGGCGGTCCAAGTTCACATCCGGCGAATTACTGCGCGCGAAAAGGCTTGGGGGTTGGCGGAATTCTGGTCAAGTGGGCAAAGTCGACGAAACGCCGGGCCGAATAGATTGGTGGTCCGCACGTGTGAGTCGAGGTCCGGCGGCCCGGGTGAAGCCAAGCACCTGGTAGGGAGCGTTCAGCACCCCGACGAGAATCATGAGGACTGCAAACACCGCCAACGGAGGACTCACAATGCGTAAGTGGACTAAGAGTGCTGGGATCATATTTATTGCTGCTGCCGCCGCCTGCTCAGGGAGCTGGCTGGCCGCCGCCGATGACGCCGCCAAGGCTGCATCCGCTGCCGACCCATTCGCGTCAACACCCGCCACTCAACCCACGGCCGATGCGACCGTAACCGAAATCGCCGGCGCTGCCACCCAGCCCGTCGAGCACGGCCAGAGCGTCACGGCTTCACAGGTCAACGTCAGCGACGCCGGTACCGTCGAACTGCACGTGAACGACGCCAACCTTGTCGAAGTGCTTCGAATGCTTTCGCTCCAGAGCCAGCGAAACATCGTCGCCAGCAAGGAAGTTCACGGCACCGTTACCGCCAATCTCTACGAAGTCACCGTCCGCGAAGCCCTCGACGCCATCCTCCATGCCAACGGCTACGACTACCGCGAGAAGGGCAGCTTCATTTACGTTTACACGACCAAAGAAATTCAGGAGATGGAGCAGGCCCAGCGCGTGAAGAAGACCGAAGTCTTCCGCCTGTTCTACACCCCCGCGGCCAACGCCAAGACACTCATCATGCCCGTGCTCAGCAATGATGCACAGGTCGCCCTGACCACGCCCTCTAAGGCCGGCCTTTCATCCGGCAGCGGGGGCGCGACCGGTGGCGATGATCATGCCGGTGAAGACATGCTCGTCATCACCGACTTCCAGGAAAATCTCGATAAAGCCCGCAAGATCCTCCGCGAGGTCGATCGCCGGCCCCAGCAGGTTCTCGTCGAAGCCACGATTCTCAGCGCTTCGCTCAACGAAACCAACTCGCTCGGCGTCGACTTCACCGTCCTTGGCGGCGTCGACTTCTCAACCCTGGGCGCGATCAACGGCAGTGGCGCTGCCGGCGGCGCGGGTGGCACTGGTACGGGTACTGGCACAGGCGCCGCGGCCTCGGGCACCGCAACCGGACCCAACGCCAGCACGTCGGTCAACGCGGCCCTCACCGGCTCGATCGTTGACAACACCAAGTCCAGCAACCTGCTCAATAAGGGCTACATCGCCACCCAGTTCGGTGGTCACGGCCTGAACCTCGGCGTCATCGCAAACGATATTGGCGTCTTCCTCCAGGCCCTCGAAAGCGTCACCGACACCACCGTGCTGGCCAACCCCAAGGTGCTTGTATTGAACAAGCAGCAGGGTGAAGTGCACGTCGGCAAGAATATCGGCTACAAGACCGCCGTCGCCACTGAGACGTTGACCGCCTCAAGCGTCAGCTTCCTCGATACCGGCATCCGTCTGTTGTTTCGCCCTCACATCGGTGAAGACGGTTTCATCCGCCTCGAGATTCACCCCGAAGACTCCGATGGCAGCATCGACGCCAATGGCAATCCGCAGAAATCTACCACCGAGGTGACCAGCAATATCATGGTCCGCGATGGCCGGACTGTGGTCATCGGCGGTCTGTTCGCCGACTCGACCACCCGAGCCCGCACCCAGGTGCCGTTCCTCGGCAGCCTGCCCGGCGTTGGCGCGCTCTTCCGTCAGCAGAACGATACGACGCTCCGTCAGGAAATCATCATCCTCCTGACCCCCCACATCATCAAAGACTATGAAGCTTACGGCGCTGCCTCTGATGAGCAGGCCAAGTATGCCGAGCGGCTTGAAGTCGGCGCGCGTCATGGCCTGATGCCCTGGGGCCGCGAACGGCTTGCCGAATCGTGGTACGACATGGCCGTCACCGAAATGGCCAAGGCGCATCCGAATCGCGGCCTCGCGCTCTGGCACCTCAACTGCGCCATCCACCTGAACCCCATGTTCAGCGAAGCGATGGAACTGCGGGCCCAGGTGACCGGCAAGGAAATGACCGCGACCAATGATAGCGCCATCCGCTCGTTCGTTCGCAAGCAGGTCATGAACGATCGGGCCTACCCGACGACCGAGCCGGCCCCTTCCGCGGTTGTGTCGATCGATTCACCCGCACCGGCCCAGGAAAAGAACCAGTCCGCACAGTCGCCCAAGTCGACTGCGATGGGCCCGCGGCCCACGACCCAACCGGCTGCCGACGAGAAGTCTTCGACTCCCGCCACCCAGCCCACGTTGACCGCGTCCACCGATGACCCCACAGACGACAAGGACAATGGCCCCGATGGCGAGGATCAATAACCCATCAGGTCACGACCCGCTCAAAGGGGCAGCACACAAAGCTGCCCCTTCTTTAATGGAGTTTTTAGATGCGTTTCTCATTCATCATGTTCGGCCTCGTAGTTGCCGCAGCCGCCGGCTGCCAGAATAAATCGGATCAAAAGGCCGAAGCCCAGGAGCACTGGAACAACACCCGCGCGACCATCCTCATGGGCGTGGCTCAGGATCAGTACAAAGCCCAGGACTTTGACAAGTGCAACGAAACGCTTTCCAAAGCCATGCGGATGTCGCCCAACGCGCCGCAACTCCATGTCCTGGCGGCCAAGGTTCAGATCGAGCAGGGCCACCTCGAACTGGCCGAGAAAGAGCTTGAGGTCGCCCGTAGGTTTGGCCCGGCCGAGCCCGAGCCGTATTACCTGAGCGGCGTAATCTATCAGCGCTGGCAGAAGCCGCAGACGGCCCTGGAGTTTTACCGCCAGGCCGGCCAACGCGCCCCCGCCGAGCTGTCTTACATCCTGGCCGAAGGCGAAATGCTTGTCGCGCTCGAACGCGTTCCCGAGGCATTGGCGCTACTCCAAGCCAAGGTGTCCTACTTTGAAAACAGCGCGGCGATCCGAGACGCGGTGGCCCAGTTGCTGGTGCAGTCGGGCCGGTATGCCGACGCGATTAAAATGTTCCGCCAGGCCAGCGTTTTGGCCGAGAAAGACGACGGCATCCGCGAACGCCTCGCGCTGGCCTGTTACGCCGACAAGCAGTACGGCCCATGCGCCAAGGTCCTCACCCGCCTGACCGCTACCGATGCCTTCGCCAAACGCGCTGACTTGCTTGAACTCCAGGGCGAATGCCAGCTTCAAATTGGCGATTCGCGCATGGCCGTTCGCAGCTTGACTGCTGCCACCGAAATTAACGCCTACTCCGCCCGCCTATGGCAAAACCTGGGCCGGGCCATCCTCGACACCGGCGACCTCAAACGCGCCGACTACGCCCTCCGCCGATCACTCGGCGTCGATGCGTCAATCGGCGAAACGCATTTGCTCATCGGCTACGTCCAGCTCCGCGAAAGCAAGTTCGACGCCGCCCTTAAGTCCTTTAAGACCGCCAACGACCTGGATAAGGCCGACACCACCGCGATCTGCATGGTCGGATACACGCTGACGAAAATGGGCCGCGAGCGCGAAGCCGCCGCCTTCTACGCCCAGGCGCTGCGGGTCAAGCCCGGCGATGATATGGCATCTGAGCTGATGGCCCAGATCGATAAGTAATTGAGTAATCGTGCCGATGGACCACGGTAGGCACAGTTGGGATCAGGGCCGCCCGTTTGAGAACTCAAACACTATCCTCCATCGCGATTGGCTTTGCCGGCCTGGCGCTGCTATGCAGCAGCGCCATCGCCGCGGCCATCGGAGGATGGGCCTGGTTGGGCGTCGGTCTGTTCTTCGTCAGTCTCCTGGCGATGTGGATGAGCCGGCGCGGGCAGGCCCGTGCGGATCGCGCTCTCCTGGCTGAATTCCGCGAACATCAGGCGGCGATTGCCTCCCACGCCGTTCCATCCGCAACACTATCCGAGGCTGCCAGAGCCCTTGTGGATGCTGCCGAAGTTGCGATAGGAGATGCCGCCGCACGCGTCAGTCAAATTCAAAGTCAACTGGAAGTCGCCCGCGCCGATCGCAGCAATCCCCTGGCATCCGCATCCGTGGCGAAGACCGACACTTGCCAGTTCAAGAACGCGTTCGTCTCCAAGGTATCCCATGAGTTACGGACTCCGCTGGCCGGAATTAAGGCCTACATCGAATTGCTGATCGATGGCGAGGCCCAGGACGAGACGACACGCCGCGAGTTCTACAATGTCATCCAAAACGAGACCAACCGCCTCGGCCGTCTGATTGACGATATCCTCAGCATTTCGCGAATCGAAGCGGGAATTGCCCGCGTCCAGGTGGAACCCGTCGAAATTAACCATCTGCTGAACAACGCGATTGCCAAAACCGCCGAACAAGTTGCGCGGAAGAGCCTGACGCTCTGCTGGTCGCAAGCCGATCCGGTTTATCAGACCCGCGGCGATCGCGCGATGCTCGAGCAGGCGGTGCTGACACTTCTAAATAACGCAATCATGTTTTCGCCCCACGGCGCCCGCATAAGTGTCGAAACCGCTACCAACCCCCACCAAAAGATGGTGCTCATCAGATTCATTGACCAGGGACCGCGTATTGAGCCCAAGGACGTGCCTGGAGTGTTCGATAAGTTCAGCGGTGGGCAGACCTCCGCTCGCACAGCCGGTGGCGCGGGAGTTGGTTTGGCGCTGGTCCGGCAGATTGTTGAATCCGTGCACCGCGGCGCAGTATTCGCCGAAACGCACCCCGGAAGCGGCAACTGTTTTGGTTTTGCCCTTGAGCTGTATGTCCCAGAGCCAGCTCGCCTGACACTCGAGGGATGACATTTGTATCGCATTGAGTGCCCTGGTCGGCAAGTCGAACGGAGTAGGCCATGTCGGAAAAACGAATTCTCGTCGCGGACGATGAATCTCACATTCTCAACGTCGTTTCACTCAAGCTTCGTAACGCGGGCTTCAAGGTCATCACCGCCTCCGATGGGCAGGAAGCGCTGGATCTGGCCATCAGCGAATTGCCCGATCTCTTGATCACCGATTATCACATGCCCCGTCTCTCGGGCATCGAGTTGTGCCGCCGGTTGAAGCAGGATGTCCGCACGCAGAAAATCCCGACCATCATGCTCACCGCCCGAGGCTATCACCTTGAAGACCAGGACCCGCAAGACCACGGCATTATGGAGATGATGAGTAAGCCCTTCAGCCCGCGGCACCTTCTGTTAACTGTGAACCAGGTGCTGGAGCGCGCGGGCGCATCAGCCGCGGCTGCCTGAACAAACGAATTGACTGCTGAAATCCCTCGTACCGATGCTTCAGATCGATAACAACCCGACAGCCACAGGCGAAACATCGCCTTTCCCGCACTCGATGCTGGAAAAGGTCGCGGCGCGGTTCCGACCGGCCGGGCTGTGCCTTCTGTTGATCGCCCCGGATGGGATTATCGCTTACGCCGATCCGGTGGCGGGGGCTTTCTTCGCCCGATATGCCGTACCGCTGATCCGCCAGAACGCGATCCTCGCCGAAAAGCTTCGCCGTCTCCCAGCTGATGCGCCGGCAGTGGCGTTCGATTCGCTGCCGGGAATTGTTCTTGCCGCGGCTCCGTATGTGGAGCGAAAGCAAATTCTGGGCATTCCCGTTCTCGCGGCTCGATCTTCCAGCTTCCGAACCGGCGAAGATGTGCTGCAAGCGTGCGGCCGCCTCCAACTCGATGCCACGTGGCTCAGCCAGCAAGCCGATTCAATCTCAGCCTATTCGCGCGAAGCCCTCAGCCGGCAGGTTACGCTCCTGTGTTCGATGCTCCACGATCAGCTCAAGTTGTCGGGGATGGAGCTGGAGCTCAATAGCCTGTCCGAGCAGTTGGCCAACAGCTACGAAGAACTCAGCCTCATCTATCAAATCAGCAGCGGTATGCGCGTCAATCGCGGTGCCGCCGACTTCTTCAAGCAAGCCTGCCTGGACGTGCTGGATGTGATGAACGTACAGAGCGTCGGCGTCTGCCTGCTGGGCGAGGGCGCGAGCCGCGTTGAACCCGTCATATACGGTAACACGATCATATCCAATGAAATGCTTCATCGGATGGTCGATGATCTGATGCCTCTGCTCAGCAAGCGCAAGGGGCCGGTGCTTGTGAGCGAGGTTCGCGGCGACGAAACCTTCAGCTGGCTGGCCGACTCCGTCAGCTCTTTCCTGGCAGTCCCGCTTCAGCGGCAGGACCAGGTGCTCGGCTGCATGTTCGCCGCCAACAAGCAGGCCGGCGTCTTCGATTCGGTCGACAGCAAGCTCCTGAACTCGATCGCCACCGAATCCGCCATCTACGTCGAAAACTCCAGCCTGTATTCAGACGTTCACGGTCTGATGATGGGCTTGCTCCACAGCCTCACCAGTGCCGTCGATGCCAAAGACGCCTACACGTGCGGCCACAGCGAACGCGTTGCACTGCTGAGCCGTCATCTGGCACAGGAGATTGGCCTTCCGGACGCCGAAGTCGATCAGATTTACATGGCCGGGCTGCTGCACGACGTGGGAAAAATCGGCGTCCCCGAATCGGTCCTGCAAAAGACCGGGAAGCTGACGAGCGAAGAATTCGACCAGATGAAGAAGCACCCCCAGATCGGGGCGCGAATTCTCTCGGATGTGAAGCAGATCAAAGCCATCATCCCCGGCGTGCTTTATCACCACGAGCGATACGATGGCAAGGGGTATCCCAGCGGTCTCAGTGGCGCCAACATCCCGTTGATGGGCCGAATCATCTGCCTGGCCGATTGCTTCGACGCGATGACCTCAAATCGAACCTATCGCAAGGCCTTGCCTCTCGAGGTGGCCGTCACCGAAATCCGCCGATGCGCCGGCACCCAGTTCGACCCCGCCCTGGCCGAAGCCTTCGTCAAAACCGGCCCCGACCGCTTCCGCGACCTGCTCCGGAACCATGCCGAAAAATCCAAAATGCTCCTGGAACTCCAGGAAACACTTCGCACGACCTAAATGACCGTCCGTGATTCAGCGCCTTTGCATTTAAGTGGCACGGGTTTCTAACCCAATACCGTTCAACGCTGGATCACGATGCAGTCTCGGAACTTCTTTTCCGG
>DAIRGS010000206.1:0-10574 GCA_036794395.1 Tepidisphaeraceae bacterium
TCCTTGGTTATGCACTTGATGTTACCCTAAATTGAAAGAGTGACAATGCACTAGCCCAGAAAATTCATGTCTCACCACGGAGACACTGAGGACACGGAGAAATGCGAGGATCATCCATCTCTGTAAACTGCGCAACCTGCATCTGATCGCAGTAATCGTAGTTCATGCGTAAATACTTCTGTGATCTGGTCTTCTCCGTGTCCTCTCTTCGAGCCTGAGCCTCAGAGCCGAAGGCCGTGCCTCCGTGGTGAATAATCCGGGCTAGGCGGCCTTGAGGGCGGAAATCGGCCAAAATCGTGTCCCATAACGTGGGAGTTATCGGACGCGCTAAAGATTGTAGCGTGGCGTGTCCGAAGGTAAGGACATGAGTTGTGCCACCTTACCGGTCGAAATTCTCGATTCGCGTCCGTACATACACCTTTGGATGACGACCCACGAGGCGGCCGAGATCCTCGACGTGACCGTGGGTGTCGTCGAGCAGAAGCTGGCATCGGGTGAGCTCGAGAGCCGGATGATGGCCGATGGTACCGCGGAGGTGCTGATCGGCCTGCCCGAGATGCCCGCCGTCCCCGTTCACGCGGCCATGGCGCCGATGGTGGATGTGCTGGGGGAAGTCGAGCGCAGGCTTGGCCCGCCGGCCATGCCCGCCAATTATCCCGCCAAACGTGATAAGAAAATCGCGGACACCCCATCCCAGCCTTTGCAGTGGACACGAACCAGCGACGTTCGCCGGGCCAAGCGCCACGCGCGCTTTGCCTGGGCGATGACGGTGCTGGTGATGGTTGGCGCCGGTGCGGCCCTGGAAGTCGTCTGGCAACGGGCAGTCGATTCCCGGCTCAAGGTCGAAGCCATCATGGGCGCGGTCCACCGCATGTCGGCCACCAACGTTGTGCTGGCCGCGGAGCGCATTCGTCTTGATGGCGAGCTGGCCGAGGCGCATGCGACCCTCAGCAAGGCCCACGAGGAATTGGCCGTCGAGCGCAATATCGAGGATACGCTGCTAAAGGCCGCGATTCGTAAACGCGATGGTGTCGCGGATGTGGGGACGGCGTTTGCTGATGGCGGGCAGTAGCCGGTTCAGCTAAAAACCACGCCGAGCGAAACGGGGACGCAGCCGCTGCGTCCCCGTTTCGGTCGGTTATTGGCCGAATCAACGTGCCGGGCGGGTTGCAGGCGTTGCGACTTGGCGGATGACGGGAACATGGAGCTTCGCCGCGCCCGTCGGATCGACCGCCGGATCCACCAACGCATCAATTTCGAGCGTCCGGCCCGTCTTCTTGTTCGTGAAGACGGCCGCCGAGCCGTTGCGCTTGATCGGCCGCAGGCCCGTCACCTGCCAATCCTGGAACGGTGCCGGCAATTGCTTCCCTTTGGGGAACCAGCCGAGCACGTGGTAGTCGCCGTCCACCACCCAGACGACGGTATGCAGGAATTCCTCTGAAGCATCCAGGCCCAACGGCAATGGTTTGGCTTGATTTAACACCTCCGGCGGCGGGTAGCAGGCAATGACAGCGGGTGCGAAACCCGGATCGCCGATGCTTGGATGTTCGCCATCCAGCCAGTGAGGGTTGAAGACGGGCGTCGTGGGCGCCTCGACGGCAGGGCGCGAGGACGGCGCATCTTTCGCACCGGCACATAGCGAAAGAAGCGTTGTCAAAACAATCAACTCTTGCTTCATATATAATGCTATTGGTTATCGGGGGGGCTGGCACCGTACAACGCACTGAAATCGAAAGTCTCCGTCATGAAATGCACGGCCCAAGCTCCGTTGACAAGGACGCGCGCGAGGATGTCCACGGTAAGCTGATCGTCGGCGGTCGGTGATTTAGGCGCCACGGTGATCGGAGTGATCAGTTGGTTTTGGAAGAAGGTCTTTATCTTCAGCGGCCCCCCACCGCCGAGAAATACTCCGGCAACGGCATTTCCGTCGGTGATCTGGATTGTGTACTGATGATTCTGATCTATTGTCCACTGTGGTCCGCCGACGAAATTGAGTGTGTGCGCGCTGGCATTATAGTAAAACCTCATCGGCCACCGCGAATCAAGCAGCGCGTATAGGTTCTGGGCTCGTTGTTGGTTTGGCGTAATTGCCGCTGTCTCAAGCCAATTCATTTCCCATGCGCTGGCTGTGCCTATTGCCTGGCCCAACGTCGCCTGCGCGGCTTGAACATCGGCAGGATTATTACTCCCTAACTTGGCTACATTGTTCGTGAGGTCGGCCACCGATAGATCAGTCGTAAGGTGATCGTTTAGCCAAAGCGCTTGAACCGTCGGCCCTCCGTTTGCCGCCCAGTAAGTGTTTGTGTTGCTATCCCACCATCCCGCCGACATGGGAATCGCGTTTCCCGGCAATTGCTGCGGGAGGACGGTAACAAAAATTCCATCATTATAGTCCTGCGCCCAATAAGGTGTCACCATGTGAAACGTGATGGTGGCGTCGCCGGCAGGCAATGTGTAGACGTTGAAACCCAAATCTGGTCGGCTATCGGCCTCGTCGAGCGCAAGGGTACTCGGGCCGGTGATCGTGAAGTAAGGTTGATTCCCATCGGCGGAATTGGGCAATTGGTCATCAGGTGTGCCTTGCAAGTTGAGAAGGCCGTTGCTGGGCATTTCAATGTAGACGCTTTCGCTACCTCGCGTTGCTCCATCCAATTTCATCTGCACCGATCCGTCTTGGCCGCCCCTGTCCGCTTCGACGCCGTTTGCAAGACCTGCGGAGGTCCCCTGTTGAATGTTTCCGCCGTCAATTTTGATGAAAACATTATCGCTGGTTGTGATTTGCCATCCCTCTTGCTGCGCGTTGCTCATCTGCGTGCCGCCAAGCCATGTATCAGCGGTCGTACCGGCGGGAACAACGATTGGGTCACCCACAGGTGTTCCGTTAAACGAAACGTAGATGTAGCCGTCATCTTGCGTGCCGTCGGTCAATGAATATCCCGTATTCGGATCGACGTTGACAACCACCTCGGTTTCGAAACTGGCGATGGTGTGAGCGTGGTCGGGAAGGTTGTTCTGCGAGACGCCCCATGAGTGAACCCACTGGCCGGATGGGTCGGCGGTGTTGACCGCGCCATAATATTGGTCCGAATTGGGCGTGTTCACAGTGAAGGTTGTGGCGTCCATGAACCGTCGCGACTCAAGAGATTCGATGACGGGTCGAGTTGCCGCCGCGGTGACGAGTCGCGATCGCCGACGAAAAAGAATCATGGGATTCTCCCGCGAATTGTTGAAGTGCCTGTTAAACTCCGAAGTCGAGGTCAACCTCCGCATTATACAAATAGTTGCCGCTTGATGGAAAGGGGAAATATGCAAGGTGCCGCGTATTTCTTGTTCTGCGGTACAATAAATGCATGTGGCGCCGTATCTTTACGCTTGCATGCGTCGTCTCGTTTTTGTTTTGCATCGGAGTGGGCGGGTTATGGGTTCGCAGCACGCGCGTTCACGACTACGTCGGCTGGGCGCGCGCCGGCGGCCGATATGTGCAGATAAGGGCGAGTAATGGCATCGCTTGCATCGACGTGGTGAGCGTGTGCCAATCGGATCAAGTGCTTACGTGGCGTTCGGCCCCGGTGGGCGGGCCGGTGGAATTCGCCACGTACTTCAATGGACAAGCGCGATCTTTTCGGCAGAGGCGCATCGCCGGAATATCATTGATTTCGGCGATCACCGAGTTCGTGCCCCCGCGGGACGCAACCCCGCTCGACGTAATTTGGGATGCCAATTGGCGGGAGGTGAGCGTTTCCTATTCGCACCTGCTTGCCTTGGGAAGTGTCCTTCCACTGTGCCGCGTCGCGGCCGCCGTCGGGGGACGCGTTCGCCGGCGGTACCGCGCGCGTCGGCAGAGATGTCCGAAGTGCGGTTACGACCTGCGGATGACGCCGGATCGCTGCCCGGAATGTGGGTGTGTGCCGGAAAATGCGACAGGGACGAAATGAAACCCGGTGACG
Source organism: Tepidisphaeraceae bacterium (assembly GCA_036794395.1). Lineage (GTDB taxonomy): Bacteria > Planctomycetota > Phycisphaerae > Tepidisphaerales > Tepidisphaeraceae > DASXMX01. The sequence goes on from DAIRGS010000206.1 coordinate 3,948, forward strand.
GTGAGTGTGCCGTGGCCGCGCAGAAAGGGGCCGATCGCGGAAGTGGTTATGGTGATTGACCGCATCCATGGCGCGGTGGTGGACCTACCGACCACTCCGAATCCCCATTTCGTCATTTGTTTCACGTCATCCAAGCTTTTTCAGGAACTCGGCGATGCGGTCGATGCCTTTATCGATTTGGGGCATGCTGGTGGCGAAGCTGAGGCGGACGTGGGTGTCGAAGCCGCAGTCGTTGCCGGGGACGACGGCGACGTGGTTGAGTTCGAGCAGGGCGGCGGCGAAGGTGATCGCATCGGTGATCCTGGTCGTGCCGGCGGTCTTGCCAATGTAGGCGCTGATGTTGGGGAAGCAGTAGAACGCGCCGTTGGGTCGGGGGCAGGTGATGTTGGGGAGGCCGCTGAGGCGTTCCCACATTCGCTTGGCGCGTTTTTCGAACTGTTGCCGCATCTGCTCCACCGTTTCCGCGCCGCGCGGGTCATTCAATGCGGCGGCGGCGGGCATCTGGGTGAAGCTGGTGATGTGGCTGTTCATCTGCGACTGGAGCTTGTTGATGGCGTCGATGGCGGGCTTGGGGCCGCCGATGTAGCCGACGCGCCAGCCGGTCATGGCGAAGCTCTTGCTGTGGCAGTTGAAGGTGAGGGTGCGGTCGAGCAGGGCGTCGGGGTTGAGGGCGGCGAAGCTGACGAATTTCAGGCCGTCATAAACGAGCTTCTCGTAGATCTCATCGCTGAAGACGACGATCCGGGGGTGCTTGACGATGACGTCCGCCAGGGCTTTGAGTTCTTCAGGGGTGTAGGCCACTCCCGAAGGGTTGCTTGGGGAGTTGATGACGAATGCTTTGGTGCGCGGGCCGAGGGCGCGTTCGAGTTGTTGCGGGGTGATTTTGAAGGAGTTGGATTCTTCGCCGCGAACGATTTTGGGAGTAGCCCCGGCCAGTTTGATCTGTTCGGGATACGAAACCCAGTAGGGAGCGGGGAGGATGACTTCATCGCCGGGGTTGAGGACGGCCATGAAGGCCATGTAGAGGCAGTGCTTGCCGCCGGCCCCGGTGGTGATGTGCTCGGGCTTGTAGGGCAGGTCATTTTCTCTGTTGAACTTGGCCGCGATGGCGGCCTTGAGATCGAGCATGCAGGGGGTCGGAGTGTACTTGGTCTGCCCGGCGTCGAGGGCGGCCTTGGCGGCGTCCTTGATGAACGCGGGCGTATCGAAATCGGGCTCGCCGGCTCCGAAGCCGACGACATCGACGCCGGCCTTTTTCATCGCGTTGGCCTTGGCACTTACGGCAAGGGTGATCGACTCAGAAATCAGGTTCATCCGCTCGGCCAGGGGAAACATCTTGGGCTCCTTTTGGGCGACAGTAGTCGATAAGACGATTCACCACGGAGGCACGGCCTTCGGCTCTGAGGCTCAGGCTCGAAGAGAGGACACGGAGAAGACTAAGGCGGGATAAGAACTTACGTTCGCAGAGAAGGCTAGTTGGCGCTCGAATTCTGGAGCGTTCTCTACGACGGTTGCCTTAGGGGTGAGCCGTGATCGATCCGCGCTGTCGCGAGGCGGAACGGTATCGGGGTCGGGGGGTGAATTCAAGAAGGGGCAACAAGGCGCAACTCAACGTACCGTGGCGCGCGTCAAAGTCCCTTTCGTTAGGTAAGGTAGTGGCATGGAACTACGGCAATTTTGGGAGATTGTGGATGCGGCAATGGAGGAAAGCGAGGGGAGCCAGGACCGTCGGTATCGGCGTCTTGTCGAACGCCTCTCGCAGTTCCCCGCGGATGAGATCATCAGTTTCGATTCGATTGAAGGCGAACTGCTCGAAGAGGCATATCGGTGGGATTTGTGGGCCGCAGCGCACATCATCAGCGGCGGGTGCAGCGATGATAGCTTCCAGGACTTCAGGCGATGGCTGATTTCGCGCGGGAAAGACGCATTCTATGCGGCCATGGCCGACCCCGAGTCACTTCTTAAATGGCAAGAGGGAGAGGACGACATATACTTCGAGGCATTTGGGTGGATTCCTGGAGTCGCGTATAAGATTCAGACTGGAAGGGAGCTCTACGGGGATGTTGAGAGAGCGTCCCGAATCTCATTGACCAGAAACATCTCGCGTAGCGGGCCGAAGGGCGTGAAGTGGCAGGGGGACGAAGATTTGCGCAAAAGATTTCCCAAGCTGTCCGCGAGATTCTGGGGGAACGAACGGTGAGTGGCCGGACCAAGTAGCCGGCTTGGAGGCTCACACCACAAGAGTCATATTGCGGCGTTCATTTCAGAACGCCATCGGTGCATGGTCGTTCGGGTATTGGCCGAGGCCGCCGAATTGGGCCGGGGACCCTTGATGAAACAGATCCCAACTTTGGAATATCGACGGCGTGCTTCGAGGTGGCCTCGAATCTATTCGGGCATACTTGGGCTTACGGTCGGCGTATTTGCAAATCTCGTCCCGTATGTTTTGACCTATCACGCGTACGACGGCGATGGGTTCGAGCGCGTGGGCTTCCCGATAACATTCTTTAGCCAGGGTGGTTTTGCGTATCGGCGTTACTTCAGTTGGTGGGCGGTCGTGGGGGACTTGCTGTTCGTCGCGGGAATGTTTGGCTTGGGAATAGGGGTGCATCACGCTTTGAAGTTGAAGTCGAAATCAACGTCGGGCGAATGATTCCGCGCGTGGACCCGCGATCGTCATTCACATTTTATTGCGCGTCCCCTTGGAGCACCCAATCCACATCAAACGCCGCGTGCTTGATGGATTGGGGGGCTTCGGGGGAGTAGCTGTAGACGACGTGGACGCGATGGTCGCGGGCTTGGATGACGGCGGGGTAGTGGAAGGAGCCTTTGTCGGCGCGCTCAAGGTGGCGGGTCCACTTCCAGGTCTTGCCTTCGTCGGGGGAAATTGAGACGGCCAGAGTATTGCGGCCGCGGGCGGTGTCGTTGTAGACGAGGAGCCACCGGCCATCGTCGAGGCGGACGGCGTCGATGCCTGCGCCGGGGTTGGGGAGGTCGATGACGCCGACGGGGCCCCAGGTGATGCCGTCGTCTTTTGATTCGGAGACGCGGATGTGTTTGAGCGGGCCGTTCTCGCGCATGTAGGCCACGAGGGTGGCATCGTTGCGGCGCAGGACGGTGGGTTGAATGTTGCCAAAGCCGACCAGGGGCTGGCTGGCGAACCAGGTCGCGCCGTGGTCGTCGCTGATGGCCATCAGGCCGGCGGAGTAGGTGTCGGAATAGAGGGGGAGCAGGATCCGGCCTGAAGGAAGGGCCGTTGGTTTGCAGCGCGGTTGCCAGCCGAGGCGGGTGAGGAGTTTGTCGGCGACTGCTTTGCGGTAGCGCTCAGTTCTGGCCCGGCTGGCAGGCGTATCCGCGGCGGTGTTGGCCGTTTGTTTCACACGCTTGTCGATGGCATCGAGCATCACCGGTTCGAAGTCTTTGGGTTTGAGGAGGATGGGGGCTTGCCAATCCCAAATGGGAGAGCCTTCGCCGACGTAGTTTTTTGAGACGCGATAGTGGGTGATGCAGGATTCCCAACTGTTGGCGATGACGATCGGCCAGAAGAGCCACAGACGGCCAGTTGAATCAACGAACATCGTCGTGTTGCAATCGGGGAAGCCGGGGGTGTCGGCCATGACGAAGGCGTCGCTCCATGCGGTTTGTCCGAGGCGCCGACGAGCGCCATAGACGGCGACATCGTCGGCGGTGCGCTCGCCGGTGCCGCGATACCAGGAGACCAGCAGATCGCCGTTGGGGCATTCGACGATTCCGGCGGCGTGGTTGTGATCGGCACGCGGGGGAAAGATCAATTCGTTCTCGTAAAACGGGGCTGGGGGGGCTGGGGTCGCTGCTAAAGCCGCATGTACGAAAAGTGTTCCAAGCAGTGCGGATACGAGAGGCATCCAGTGGATTGCGCGAAGGATGGGGATGGTCATGAGCAAGAGAATACCGCGCCCGGAAACGGTGTCGAAAGAATTCGCAATTGTGAACTGAGCCTCTCGGATTGGGAGCTTTCATCGATTCGCATTGGGCGAGTCGCGAAAGCCTCGAAGGTTTTTGGGGATGAAGACATTTACACGTTAACGGTTCGGGCAAGCGATTGGGTAAGATCGGGGTCGTGCGCCGCCTCATTTCTCTTGCGTCCCTACTGTCCCTGCTAATATGCGTGGCGACGGTGTTGTTGTGGGTGCGGAGCCGCGTCACATACGATGAACTAGACTATTCGGTTGCAAATCAACTGTTCTTTGTAGATTCGGCGCGCGGGGTGTTGGACATAGGATGGGATTCCAATTACCCGAGTGATGGTGTTCAATGGCATGCGTGGTCCACCGACGATTTCCACCCAGAGTTAGAGCATAACTTTGGTGGGTTCGGTGTTACGTATGGCTACGATCGTCCAACGGCAAGAGTGTATCGCGTGGTTAAAGTGCCGGATTGGTGTGTTTGTGTCGTAACTGCGGCAATTGGAGTTGGAACTGGATTGCGGTCGCGACAAAAGCATTGCACTCTTTGCTGTTGTACCTGCTCCTACAACCTCACCGGCAACACCAGCGGGGTGTGTCCTGAATGCGGTAGTCCAATTTCAAAAATTGAACCAGTATTATCGAGCAAGAAATAGTAATATTTCAAAGTATACCAGTATCGGCCACATGACCCGAACAGACCCACCACATCGGAAACGCACGTGTCGTCTTCGCTGGGCTTTTGTTCTTTGGTTCCACAGTTTTTTGGTTCTGGTGGGGGTTCCAATTCCCGTCGTATTTGCTCAGGCGATGCGGCCGCCAATTCTCAATCCGAAGGTGTATTTATCGCCGTCGGGCGAATTTGCGTTGACGGTTGATCCGAGCACGATGCATGGGCAGGGCGAAGCGTCGTACCGGCGCAGGCAAAAGGGGCGGGAGATTTGGTCGGGGAAGCGGCCTTTTACACTGTGGGAAGCAGCGGTTACCGATCAGGGTGTCGTTGCGGGGTATGGATATGAATATGGGCCGGAGGGGTTTCCGCCTCGGGAGCTTGAAGGGGGTATGGCGCCGGGGAATTTTCACGTTGTCATTCTTGGACCTGATGGAAGCCCGCGATTGCAGGCGGCGGTGGGGCGTCATGAAAGTCGCCAGATGCATCACTTGCCAGAGCCACTGGCCGACGGCATGGTCCTGGACGCAATGCAGCGTTTGTTGATTGTGCGGATCAGCAATGAAGGCCGGGCCGGCGAGGTTTGGTGGATATACGATCTGGCGACCGGCAAGGAACTGAGCCGATGGGAGCCAGCGGCAAACGACGCCTCGCTGCGGTTCGTTATTGCGGCAAGGCCGATTGCGGGCACCCCGCTGATTTTGCTCAACTGGTGGCAGTACGATGCGAAGAGTCCGAAGAACCCAGGGGCGGTGTTCGAACTTGTGGACTTAACCGATCCAGTACGCCCCCAGCCGGTTTGGCGGGAAACGCTTCCTGGGGATTACTTTGCCGCCAACACGCCCGATGATCCATGGGCATCCGATCATTTGATGAACGAGATTCGCGACGACGGCGCGATTTTGAGCACCACCCGACCCGCGCGTTTTGAGGTTCGGCATGTCGCGGCCAATGAGCGCGTGGCATTCGAAGTTTTTCCCACGATTGCGCCACGCGGTTGGGATGTTCGAACGGTTAAGCGGACGCCGTACATGCCGGCGACGCAACCATCGGGCGATGAACTTGAGATTGCGTCAATCAATCTTAAGCACCTGGGAACGATGCGTCTTGGAGACCAGCCAGCGGCGACGACACAGCCTGTTCATGACGTACGCGCGTTCGACGTCGATGATCGTGGCCGCATCGGTTTTATTCGCGACGAGCGCGGCCAGACCGTTGGGAGCACCGTCGTTTGGGTAACCGCTGAGGGGCGCACAGTCGCGGAAGGAATTCATCCAGCAGCCGATTTTGGAGGGCGAGGATTTGGAAACATGCGGATCGCCTGGCTTGGGGGCGATCGCTGGGTGGTGAGCGATTGCGATCTGGGGGTGGAAAAAACGGCACGGGCCTGGTTTGTGGATCTTGATGCGGGCGGGATGTCGAAAGTGACCGCCATCGCGACTTTTGACTGTCCGGCGATGGAATCGATTTGCGGTTCGGGTGACGGCGGTTTTATCGTGCTGGCGAAACAGCGCTTCAAGTACACCATGACGGACGAGGTTTCGCGATTTGACGCGCAAGGGGTTCGCAAGTGGCGAGTGAGCGGATCGGATCCCGGCAACGATCTTTTTTTCCCACAAGACCTGGCGGTCGATCGCGCGCATAGCAGCGCCGTGGTCGCGCTCGACAATATCAATAAACGCCTGCAGTATTTCGATGTCGCGGGCCATCCCACCCGGCAAATCGATCTCATTAAAGCGTTTGGACGAGAGCCCAACTATCCAACGAAGGTGAATGTGGAGCGCGACGGGGGGCCGCTGATTTATGATTTCAATGGGTCGCCATCCATGTGGCGGCTTGCGCCGGACGGGGTCGTTCGCGGGAACTTCGAACCCCATTTCCCGGACGGCCAGAAATTCCATGTAAATGACATGAGAATATCGCCGGACGACCGCGTCTGGGAGGCCCGCGAGCTGGGCCACGTGGATGCCGTACGACCGGTCGGTCCCGCCCGGCTCGAGCCGGTGCAGGAAC
>DAIRGS010000206.1:10584-12777 GCA_036794395.1 Tepidisphaeraceae bacterium
CGCGACGGGCGTGGTGGACCGCGTTCTGGGTTCGCGGGCGGATGTGAATGATTCCGGCGCGATCGCGGCCATTTCAATCGGACCCGAAGAACAGATTTATGCCGTCGGCCCGCGCGGGGGCGTGGTTCGGATTTTTGATAAGGCGGGAAAGTTCGTGCGGGTGATGAAACCGCTGCCGACCGATTTTCCGACTGACTTTGATCTCAATCGACTGACGGTTGCCGGCGACGGAAGCGTGTTCATTTCAGGATGGAGCGGGCCATATCTTCAGTTTAAGGCGGATGGTGCGCGGGTGGGGTGGCAGACGCTGAACCTCGACCGGGTCACTGAATCGTGGGAGTTTGTGCGCGGCAGCTTGAAGCGATGGGTGCGGGGTTACGAATGCATCTGGCTGGTGGATGAGAAAGGAAAGGTGATCCGCGAAATCAGGCGGCGGCCGGATCATGACTGGCTCGTGCGTCCGTACAGTGTCGCGTTGGCCCCGGATGGAACGGCGTTGGTGGCCTGTGAAGGCGCGCTGAATGTGTATGCGGCGGATGGTTCGCCAGTACGTACGATTTTGATTCCGGGGCTTGGCCTGGTTTCCTCAGTGGCGTTTGACGGAACGCATGCCGTGGTTGGCAACGGGCCGCAAGTGCTTGTGGTCAATGCCCGGACGGGCAAGATATCCTCTTTCCTGCCTCCGCCAGACGGGGCGCGAGCGGAGACGCCTGGATCGCGCGATGCTTATTGGAAGACCTTTTTTGGGCCGCGGGGTGAGTTGTGGATCATTGACCTCAATCGGCGACCGTCGGTCATCGAACGATATGAGATGTTGTCGGCGCAAGGGTAAACGCGGGTTCGAGTCGTGCGGCGAGATGTACTTGCCGGGAATCGTGGGTTTCGCCCGGGGCTTGGTGGGGCGTAGGATGTGGGGATGCATAAGTCGACCGATGGGGTGAAACCTCACAGGGGGCCGCGGGTGTTTGTGGAGGCGGGGATTGATTCGGATGAATTGGCGCGGTCGGCTGGGGATGCCAATGCGCCGGTGAAGATGACGTGTACGGATTATTCCCCGGAGCGGTATGAGGTGAAGGAGATTGATAGTCGGGGGTTGGTCGGGTTTCTGGAGGGACATCGGCCGGACTGGTCGAAGGTAAGGTGGGTGGATGTCGACGGAGTGGGGAACTCGGCGGTCGTGGCGGGGCTGGCGAAAAAGTACGGGTTGCATCCGCTGGCGATTGAGGATGTGGTGGCGGTGGGGCAGCGGCCGAAGGTGGATTTTTATCCGGCGTCGGGGGAGTTTCAGGCTCGGTTGTTCATGGTCATGCGGATGGTGATGCTGAATGGCGAGAAGTTGCAGGTGGAGCAGATCAGCCTGTTCGCGGGGCATAAGACGGTACTGACGTTCCAGGAAACTTCGGGAGATGTATGGGACCCGATTCGGCAGCGGATTGCCAAGGCGGGATCGCGACTGCGGGAGAATGACGCGAGCTTTCTGGTGTACTCGCTGGTGGATGCGGTGGTGGATCATTGCTTTCCGATTCTGGAGTTTCTGGGTGAGCGGCTGGAGTCGCTGGAGAAGCGGATATTGGAGAACCCCACGCCGGACGCGCTGAGGGATATTTACCGGCTCAAGCGGGAGCTGCTGACACTGCGGCGATCGGTCTGGCCGATGCGCGAGGTGGTGCACCAGCTTCAGGGGGAAACCAACGAATGCTTCAGCGAGACATCGCGCACGTATATGCGGGATGTGTATGACCATGTGGTGCAGATCATTGATGTGATCGAGGCGTATCGCGAGACGGCAATGGGGTTGACGGAAACGTATATGACGGTGATCGGCAACCGGATGAATCAGATCATGAAGGTGCTGACCATCATCGGGACGATTTTCATCCCGCTGACTTTTCTGGCCGGAGTATATGGGATGAATTTCAAATACATCCCGGAGCTGGAGCAGAAGTGGGCGTATCCGGCGTTTTGGGCGGTTTGTATTGTGCTGGCCGGGGGAATGTTGGCGTGGTTCCGGAAACAAAAATGGCTTTGAATCCGAGGAAAAGGAGATTAAACACGAAGGCACGAAGCCACGAAGGAAGACAAGAAAGAATTAACCACAGATTGCGCAGACGCTCGCAGATAAAAAAAACACCTGCACGTAATCTGCGAGCATCTGCGCAATCTGTGTTGCAGCCCACAAGGCTGCGTGTCCTG
>DAIRGS010000022.1:0-21120 GCA_036794395.1 Tepidisphaeraceae bacterium
CCCTCACCCCAACCCTTTCCCGGGGGGAGAGGGGGTATGAGGGCGCGCGGCGTGTGGCGGTTCTGCTGTTTCATTTGGCGGATTCCCATTTAGTTTGGCCTACTTTGAGGGCGGGGTGGCTGACGAAGAGGTGCCAGACGACGGCTTGGAAGGCTTCGGAGTGGGGGGTGACGTGGGTGGGGTTGACGGTGGGGATGATGACGCAGGCATCTGCGGCCTGGGCGGTGTAGCCGCCGGAGCGGCCGACGATGCCGACGATTGCGGCGCCGGTTTCTTTGGCATATTGGATGGCGCGGACGAGGTTGGGGGAGATATTTTTTTCGAGATCTCCGCCACCGACCGAGAAGACAACGATGCCGTCTTTGTTTGTAAGCCGGCTGCCTTTGAGCCAGCTGACGAAGACGCTTTCCCAGCTTTCATCGTTTACGCGGGCGGTGAGCTCGGAGACGTTGTCGGTGGGGGCGTAGGCTTCGAATCCGGCAATTTTGCGAAAATCGTTGACGGCGTGGGAGGCGTTGGCGGCACTGCCGCCGACACCGAGGAAGAAGAGACGGCCGCCGCGGGCGCGGACCTCGGCGAGTTTGGCGACGCAGCGATCGATGGCGGCGGGGTCGAGTTGGGAGACGATGTTGGTTACTTCGGAGAGGAAATCGGTTGTGAAGGACAAGTGGGACTCCGGCTTGTTCGGCGGGCTTTTCGGCTCGCACCACAAAACTGAAAACTAACGGCGCCTCCAGCTCGCCCTCACCCCAGCCCTCTCTCGGAGGGAGAGGGGGCAAGAGGGCGCGTGGAAACCGAGAGGCGCAAGTCATTCGCCCTCACCCGGGCCCTCTCCCGGTGGGAGAAGGGGCAAGAGGGAGGGCGGACACAGGGTCCGCCCCTACGGGTGGACTTCGCGTTCAAGATAGCGTCTGGCTTCTTCCAGGGAAGCGGGGGTGCCGATTTCGTAGAAGCGGTTGGTGACTTCGTGGCCTGCCATTTGGCCTTCGGCGACGAGTTGGGTGTAGAGGGTGGCCAGGTCGTAAGGTTGATCGGGGGGGATGCGATCGAGGGTCTGGCGGCGAAGGAGGGCGACGCCGTAGTCGATGTGGCGCATATCGGGGGTTTGTGTTTTTTTGTCGTAGCGGAGGAGTTGGCCGTTCTCGAAGACGACGTTGCTGCGGTCGAATTGGTCGTTGTTTTTGAAGACGGTCATGAGGCCCAGGATGTTGCGGGATGCGAAGTCGTTGAGGACGGCGGCGTAGTTGATGTCCATGTAGGAATCGCCATACATGACCCAGAAGACGTCGTCGAGAAGGTGGGCAGCTCGGCGGAGCGCGCCGCCGGTGCCGAGGAGTTTTTCGCCATCGTGGGCGTAGCGGAGCTGCATGCCGAAGCGGGAGCCATCGCCCAGGTGTTGTTCGACCATTTCGCCGAGGTATCCGAGGCAGAAGACGACTTTGCGGATGCCGTTGCGGTAGAGGAGTTCGAGCTGGTGATCGATGAATGGCTTGCCGGCCAGTTCGACCAGGGCCTTTGGGATTTTCTCTGTGAACGGGCGAAGGCGCGTGGCCAGACCGCCGGCGAGCAGGGCGACGGGAATCTCTGAGATGGGGAGGTTGCTTGGCATTCGTGGGAAGATTTACCACGAAGGCACGAAGACACGAAGAAAGCAAATGCGATTAACCACAGAGATCACAGAGAGCACAGAGTAAACACGGAGAAGTTTTTTTAACCGCAGATTGCGCAGATGCTCGCAGATAAAGACAAAGCCATGCATTTCATCTGCGAGCATCTGTGCAATCTGCGGTTAAATCTCTTGCATTGCTGTTCTCTGTGTTTGCTCTGTGTTCTCTGTGCCCTCTGTGGTTAAGGCTTTTGTATTCGCCTTCTTCGCGTCTTCGTGCCTTCGTGTTTAACCGTATTTGGATTTACTGAATAACAACCTTTGTCCCTTCGAAGTCGAACCTGAATCGGACTTCTTTGAGGCCGGCCTGGATCATGGCATGGCGGAGCTTGGTTTTGTCGTCGGCGTAGAACATGAGGAAGCCCCCGCCGCCGGCGCCGATGAGTTTTCCGCCGAGCGCGCCGTTTTCCTTGGCGAGGGTGTACCAGCGGTCGATGTCGGGATTGGACATGCCGCCGGAGCGTTTCTTTTTGTGTTCCCAGTGAACGTTCATGAGTTCGCCGAAGCGATCGAGGTCGCCGACTTCGAGGGCTTCCTGGCTTTGGTAGCCGAGGTCTTTGACAAAGTGGAGGTTGTCGATCATGTCCTTGTTGGACTGACGGCTTTTTTCGTCCTGGTCCTTGAGGATGTTGGAGGCCGAGCGGCTGTAGCCGGTGAAGAAGAGCAGGAGATTGTCTTCGAGGTTGTAGAGGGTTTCAGCGTCGATCTTCAGCGGGGCGGCTTCGACGTGGCCATTGGGGAGGAACTGGAAGCAAGTGAGGCCGCCGTACGCGGCGATGTATTGGTCCTGTTTGCCGATGGGTTCACCGAGTAGATCGAGTTCGATGTGGCAGGCTTGCTCGGCTAAGTCTCGCGGGTGGATGATGTTTTTCTTGTGAGCGTGGAGGGCCTTGAGCAGGGCTGTGGTGAAACTTCCCGAGGAGCCCAGGCCAGTGCCGGCGGGGATGTCGGCCATGCTGGTGAGCTCGAGGTAGGGACCATCGATGCCGACCAGTTTAAGGGCTTCGCGGATGATCGGGTGCTGAAGCTCGGCGGCGGTGGGAACGCGTTCGAGCTTCGAGTATTTGACGATCAGGTCATTAACGAAAGTCTGGTGCAGGGTGATGTAAACGTATTTGTCGATCGCGGCGGCGATGAGAAAGCCGCTGTGTTTTTTGTAGTAGGACGGCAAGTCCGTTCCGCCCCCGCCGAGGGAAATGCGCAAGGGGCTGCGGGTAATGATCATTGGGTTTCTCCGACCTTCCGGGTGAGGACGCCAGAATATCATCGATCGGATGAACGAACAATTGAGATGAATCGGCGCGCGGGATCGTTTATCGGACGATCGGGAAACGTTGCATTACGTTGCAAAGCGTTGCATGGAGCCGAGTGTTGTTATCTGTCATTGGTCCGTGGTCAGTTGTCATGGGCGGGGGTCGGGAGGGTCAATTTCCGGGAAACCCTCGCGCGCTGATGATTTTTGAGGGTGCGGCTAAGGCGAATGAGGGTCGGGGGTTACGGGAGTGGTTGAAAATGATGAGCGCGCGGGCCTTTGACGCGAAAAGAGATAAACAGCAGAAACTTTGGGGAAAGGCGGGGCAGGATTTAGTAACGCGGGATGTGTGGCTCGGCGACGGGCTGCCAGTCGACGTGGGATGCGCCCAGGACCGTTCCAGTTGCGAACGCGATATCGACCTGGGCGATCTGATAGTCGCTGATGGCGGAGACTTCGGCCAGTTGGGCGGCGGCCAGATCGCTCTCGGCGATCAGCACATCGGTTGAGGTTCGGAGTCCGAGGTTGAATTGCCGGACCTCGATATCACGCGTTCGAGTGGAAAGCACGACGCGCTCGTGAGCCGCGACGATGCGCTGCCAGTCGGTCTGGAGCGTGTCGAGAGCATCGGCGATTTCCTGGCGAATTTGCAGTGATTCCTGCTGTCGCGAAGCGAGTAATTGCGATCGGCGGAGAAGCGCGCCGCGATACTGGCCGCGGGCGGCTTCGTTGCCGATCGGCACTTCGAGGTGCAGCCCGAGGTGGTGCGCATCGGGGGTGCGCTCCCAGGCCATTTCCCATGCCCGGCTGTTGGTATTGCCCAGGCCAGTGACGCCGTACGTGTATTGCAGTGTCACCAGCGGGAGCATGCCGTTGCGGGCGACAGCGACGCTGGAAGCTTGCTCGGCCAGTTGGAGTTCGAGGTCGAGCATTTCCATGCGCTGGCTTAAAGCGGCGTCGGTGAGGCGTGAGGCTTCCAAATCGTACGGGAAAGCCGCGGGTGGGGTGGTGGGAATGAGGGTGGTTCGGGCATCGAGCGGGAGGGCGGGCTCATTGAGAATGCGTTTGAGGTTGCGCTGAGAGAGGCGCACGTTGTTCTCGGCGATGATGATGGTCTCGAAAGTGTCGGCAAGGCCGGACTCGGCGCGAATCACGTCCGGTTCAGCGGCTTTGCCTGCATTGGCCTGGCGCCGGGCGCGATCGAGTTGGGCGGAGGTGGATTCGAAATCTTTCTTGCGCACCTTCAGCGCTTCGCGGGCGGCGAAGAGTTGCCAGTAGGCGCGATCCACATCGGTGAGGACGCGGATGACTTCGAGCTTCGTGATCGCCTGGGTGCGCTGGTATTCGTAAAAGGCGATGCGGATGCCTTGCGTGTTGACGTATAAGCCGCCGCCGCGAAGGAGGGGTTGGATGAAGGTGACGTTGGGGTTATTGGCCCAGGAGGTTCCGACTGCGGGGCGGGGGACATGGGTGTGGACGGCATCCGTGGGGACATCAAGGCGAATCGAGCCACCGGTCTGAAGGGGGATGGTGAGTCCGACGTCGCCACCGACTTCATCGGTGCGCGGGGCAACAGTATTGGGGCCGGTGGGAGTGCGGCTGCTGGCGCCGTTCAGGCTGGCGAAGAAGACGGCTTCGAACTGGGCCTCGGCGGCGGTGAGGGACGTGTGGGCGATTGCGGGGGTGAAGAGTTGAACCTGGAGATCGAGGTTATTCATCAGGGCCATGCGGCGGCATTCCTCGATCGCCAAAGACATTTCCGATGGCGGTGGTCCGGCGGGCTGGGTGGAAGGCCGGGTGGCGGCGATGGAATTGTGGAGGTCGAGTGAATCGATCTGGCGGAGTTGTTCGTGGGGGATGACGAGCTCGCCAGTGCCGCCGATGCCGGCGTCCTGGAAGCAGCCGGAGACGAAGCTGCACGCGATGATTATAGCTGCGAACACGCCAAGACGTGACACGGGCTTCCAGCCCGTGCGCCTTTTAAAAGATCCTTCAATAATTGCTTTGGCTTCAGAATGTTTCTCGATGCCGGAATTCAGAAGCACGGGCTGTCTTCGACCCTGAGGCTCTCTTCGAGCCTGAGCCTCAGAGCCGAAGGCAGACCCGAAGGGGAAGCCCGTGTCACCTGGGGGCCGTGGGGGCCGGGAGTTATTCATGTCGGAGGGCCTCGATGGGGTCGAGTTGGGCGGCTTTGATGGCGGGGAACATTCCGAAGATGAGGCCCACGCTGGCGCTGAAGCCAAATGCGAGTGCGACGGCCCATGCCGGCACGTAGGCCTTTTCGAGTTGAGAGCTGGGAATCTGCTTGAGGATCATGAGGATTGCTTCGCCGCCCAGGAGGCCGATGAATCCGCCCATCAGGCAGAGCATCGTGGCTTCAACCAGGAACTGGAGAAGAATGGCGGAGGGCCGTGCGCCGACGGCTTTGCGCAGGCCGATTTCACGGGTGCGCTCCGAAACGCTGACGAGCATGATATTCATGATGCCGACGCCGCCCACCAGCAGCGAGATGCCGACGACGCAGGTGGCGATGAGGGTGATGGTGGCGGAGACTTTGCTGAACTGCTGAAGGAATTGCTCGACGATTTCGATACGGAACCCGTTGGGTGCATCGAGGGCCACCTTCCGCTTATGACGGAGAAAAAACGTCATCTCCGCGCGCGCCTCCTCCGCCACTTCCGGAGAACGGCACACCGCAACCACACTGATGCCCTGGCGATCTTTGGAGCGGATCGCCGTATTAAAGGGCACATATGCTTCCATTCCGTTTCCACCGGAATTAAACATGCTCGATTCGTTGCGGTTATCCAGCACGCCTACTACACGATAGCGCCGACTCCCCAGCAGAATGGTTTCCCCAGTCGGATCAGCCGGAAGCCCCAATCGATCTTTTAGACGGGCGTTAATCAGACACACCGCCCGCGCGTGCTGATTGTCGATCAGTGAGAACGGACGGCCAATCGCCACCGCACGGTTTTCCACCTGGTGCCACATCGGCTCGACGCCAACCACCGGAACTGCGTCTTCGGATTTGGTTCCATTTGATGCGGTCACCGCTGATTGGGTCTGGCGCGTGAATGCCCGCACGTCGGGACAATGCTCAAGCAAGCCATCGAAGTCGGCGGCATGAAGCCCGAAGAAATAACCTCGGGGGTTCTGCTTGGAAGGGCCCTGGTAGTAGGGCATGACAAACATTTTGTCGGTGCCAAGTTCTTCGAAGTTATTTAGAACGGTGGTCCGCAGGCCTGTGAGAGCGGCGATGACCGCGGTGACCGATGAGACGCCGATCACGATCCCGATGGTCGTCAGGATCGAGCGCATCTTGTTGGCCCAGATCTGTCCGATCGCCAGAAGGGCGCTCTGGAGGATCAGCAGGATCATCGCGATGGGCAGGCGGAGGATGTTCATGCCACCCCCTCGGACATCGTCGCGAAGGGCGGGGCGGGGGCCTGGCAGATGGGGTCTTCATCTACGGGCAGATCCGACAGCACGCGGCCATCTTTCATGCGGATGATGCGCTGGGCATGCCGGGCGACGTCGGGCTCGTGGGTGACAATGATGATGGTCTGCCCGGAGTTGTGAAGTTCGCCGAACAGGCCGAGGATTTCGTCGGTGGTGGCGCTGTCGAGATTTCCGGTGGGTTCATCGGCAAGGAGAATGGCAGGTTTGTTGATGAGGGCGCGGGCGATGGCGACGCGCTGTTTTTGGCCCCCTGAGAGTTGGTTGGGGCGGTGGCGCATGCGGTCGGCCAGGCCGACGGTTCGCATTGCTTCCTTCGCACGGGCGCGGCGGCCCCACCAGCCATCGGGGGAGTAGAGCAGGGGCAGCTCGGCGTTTTTAAGGGCTGAGAGACGCGGCAATAGCTCGAAAGATTGGAAGACGAACCCGATGCGCTCGTTTCGAACGCGGGCGAGTGCGCCAGCGCCCATCTTTGTCGTGACGCGGCCATCCAGCTCGTAGGTGCCGGCGGTCGGGCGATCGAGACAGCCCAGGATGTTCATCAGGGTGCTTTTGCCCGAGCCGGAGGTGCCCATGATGGCGACGTATTCGTTGCGACCGATCTCGACATTGACGCCATCGAGCGCGCGGATTTTTTCCGGGCCGACGGTGTAGTGTTTGGTGATGTTTTCGAGGCGGATGATCATGGGGGAGTCGGCAGTCGGCAGTGGGCAGTGGGCAGGAAGCAAATCAACATCTTTTCCTGCCGACTGCCCACTGCCGACCGCACACCTGTTTGTTTCTATGGCTTACTGCCCCCCGTTTTCGTCACTTGGGTTGTAGCGCCGGGGGTTTCGACTTTGACTACCTGGTTATTGGTGAGGGCCTCCAGGATTTTGTACGGGCCGACGATGACGGGCTCGTTTTCCTTTAGTCCTGATTTGATGATGGTGTGGGTGTCGTCGCTGGCGCCGACGGTGACGGGGGTCATGACGGCTTTGTTGTCGATCAGGCGGAAGACGACGGTGGCGAAGGTTTTGCCCTTTTCGATTTCCGGGGAGTTTTTCAAGTTGTCGGGGAGTTGATCGACGGGCCGGCCCATGACCGACTGGCTGGGCACTCTGATGACGCCGGTCTGGCGTTGGGTTTCGATATCGACGTCAGCGCTGAGCCCCGAGCGGATTTTTCGGCCTTTGAGATCGAGGAGGATTTTAATCTGAAAGTATTTGGTCTGGTCGAGGATGTCGGTGGTGCGTGATTCGCCGA
Source organism: Tepidisphaeraceae bacterium (assembly GCA_036794395.1). Taxonomy (GTDB): domain Bacteria; phylum Planctomycetota; class Phycisphaerae; order Tepidisphaerales; family Tepidisphaeraceae; genus DASXMX01. Next base: position 7,623 of record DAIRGS010000022.1, read on the forward strand.
CGGTATCGACGTTGCCCTCGAAAACCTGATCGTGATAAGCGCCGATGCGCACGATGGCGTGCTGGTCTTTTTTGATCGAATCGATCTGGCTCTCATCGACGTGGGCGACCATGAGCATTTTTGTGAGGTCGGCGATTTCGAGGATCATGGTGCCGGCATTGTTCATGGTGCCGGTCACGACCATTTCGCCTTCTTCGGCTTTAACCACTGTGAGCGTGCCATCGAATGGGGCGGTGATCGTGGTGTACTTGATGTCTTCGTCGACCTTGTCGACCTGTGCTTTGGCGGCATCCAGCTGTGCCCTCATGACCGAAAGATTGGTATCATCGGCGGCCAGATTTTGCTCTGTGGCCGAGATTTGCTCGCGCTGCTCATCGAACTTGGCACCGGCGGTGTCGAGAACGGACTGGCTGACATCGTGACTCGCGACAAGGGATTTGTTGCGCTCAAGGTCTCGTTCCAGATCGGTAAGCATCGCTTTCGACGCGCGGATCGACGCTTTCTGGGCGTCGATGCGCTGCTTGGCAACTTCGATCTGCTGTTCCTGGGCTACTTGCTGGGCCACGTACTGCCGCCGGATTGCTTTGAGATCTTTGGCGTCCAGTTCAACCAGTAGTGCATCCTTTTTTACGTCCGCGCCTTCTTTGAAAGGCATTTTGGTGATTGGGGCTGCGACCTTGGCGCTGATCTGCACTTTTTTGAGCGGCTGAATCTCGCCGGGGGCCGCCACTGATTCGACGAGATCCCCCTTGGAGGCGGGTTCAACCCTAACCACGGTTGCTTCCACCGCGGCCCCGCTGCGGAAGCGCGGAACGACTCCGAACACAACGCCAAGGGTTACAGCAAGCGTGAGAATGACCGCAATCGCGATTTTCAAGTCGACAGCCCTCGTTTTCCTGACCCTGACGAATGTGCCCTGCATTCCCCCCGCTTATTAGACGCTGATGGTACTGAATATTTCAGAACCGTAGCAAATTAGAAGAACCCGGCAAAGTTCTAGCCTCGGCGGTTACGGGCTCACGCCGAAGGCACAGGGGGCACGAACGAATTGAGTGCAAGCCACGGTGGCAAAATCAGTTGGGTTGTTTGTTTTCGCGTGTAAACGGCGGGTGACGAGGAATTCACCGATGCGATCTGAATCCGAGTGTATGTTGGGGTGAACGTGCGATGCGATTCGTTGCAACGTTCACAATCGGGGGAATGGGGCGAGACGGTATAACTTAACACGGGTCTGGATTTTTCGTTAAAATATCTGCTAAGGATGTTCAGTAGTAAATTGTTGTGAACCGATGGTGAGAGTGCCAGGGCTGAGTTGGAGCGTCGGAAGCCGAGTTCACTAGACGAGGTGACCGATGCAGAAACCGATCTTTGAAGCACTCGAAATTCGTCGGCTGTTAAGCGCAAGCTTTGCGGCACACATCAATTTTCAGCCCGCCAGGTCCGGGGTTCCCAGCGGGTATGTCGCGGATTCAGGGGCGGCTTATACCGATCAGGGCAATGGATTGACATACGGATGGAGCGCGACTGGTGCGCGCGTCGTGGATCGCAAAATGATTGCGGTTGATCCGCGATATGACACATTCGCGGCGATGAACGGTCGAGGGCGCGGCAGCGCATGGCAGATGGCGGTGGCTAACGGTACCTATCAGGTCGCGATCGCGGCGGGGGATCCGAAAGCGGTAGGGGCGGAGAAGATCCTCGTGAACGGGGTTACGGTTGTTGACGGGAAGGCCACCCGAGCCCAGCGAACCGTGCTTGGATCGCAGACGATCGTGGTCACCAATGGAATGTTGAAGGTGACCGGCCCGAGCGGGGCGAAGATTGACTGCATTGATATCACGCTCACAGGAACGGTTTCGACGCCCCCGGGAACTGGAACTGGAACGGGGACAGGAACTGGAACAGGTACCGGAACCGGGACGGGGACCGGAACTGGGACAGGAACCGGCACTGGGACAGGAACTGGCACAGGCACGTCTTCCGGATTTAAATGGGATCACATTGTCGTGGTTGTGGAGGAAAACGAGCCCAATGGGGCGATTCTTGGGCCGGGGGCGACGGATGATCCATATATTCAATCGCTGGCGGCACAGGGGACGATATTCTCAAATTCGAAAGCGATAACGCATCCGAGCCAGCCCAACTATCTGGCGTTGTTTTCGGGTTCGACGCAGGGCGTGACGGATGATAATCTCACCGGGCCGCTCACGGGCGAGAATCTCGGCCATCAGCTTAACGCGGCAGGTCTGACGTTTGGGGGATATTCCGAGGATCTCCCCTCGACCGGATCATCGGCCGAGACGTCGGGCGGATATGCGCGGAAGCATAATCCGTGGTCGGACTTCACTAATGTGCCGGCCGCGCAGAACATGCCGTTCTCGAAATTCCCGACGGACTATACCTCTCTTCCTAACGTGGCGTTCGTCGTGCCCAATCTCGATAACGATATGCACGATGGGCCCATTTCGCAGGGCGATCAGTGGCTGCATGACAACATTGATGCGTATGCCCAGTGGGCCAAGACGCACAACAGCCTGTTGATTGTGACGTGGGATGAAAATGACGGGAGCTCGTCGAGCAATAAAATCGCAACGTTCGCCGTGGGTGCCCACATGACGGCGGGCCAGACGTCAACCCAGCCGATCACGCATTATGATGTGCTGCGGACGATCGAGGATGTGTTCAACCTGACGCCGATCAATAACGCGAAGAATGCGAATGATCTGACGTTGGGTTGAGTGAGCGCGTTAACACCATGCGCCCGCTGGCGATGACAATCAGCGAACGCGTAGGGCTTGGTCAGCGGCGGATTCTATCGCGGCGTTTTGTTCGAATTCGGTTCCGGATTGCATTATGTGCATGAAGTTCTTGATGTCCTGGTCAGAAGAGGCATTGACGAAGCTTCGCAGCATCTCGGGCGGGAATGAATAGATCCTGGGAGCTGTACTGCAACCGCGCACGGTTACGACCCCAAATACATTACTCTGCGAGTCGTGAAGAAATTGCCAGTTGGGTTGGTGGTGGAACCCAATTCGGGAGAGGCGATCATCAAGTGCGGACTTCGTGATCACTGGCGTCATGCGAATTCCGAACCATTTTGATTGACGCATTTCGGTACGGGTTTGGGGGTCCATCCACACGCTGTCTTCATGGACGTCGATAAAACAGACGCCGTATAACAGAAGTGCAAAAGAGAAGATGAACAAGCCGCGGGATATGTATCGCGAGGCTCTTTGCCGGGAAGCAAGCGAATAGCTCAGTAAAGGTGGCGTTAAGCGGTCTGACATTCCACTGAGATTATATCATTTCCCCAGCACTCCAACGCGCACAAGAATCACCGCCGTTGAAATGATGAAGACGGCGGCGGAGATGATTTTTCCGAGGACGGCCCACCACACCTGGTCATAGATATTTCCCCAGAAATAGTGGAAGTGGAGGAAGAGGGCGACGGAGATTGTGGCGATGCCGTATGCCAACGCATCGAGGCCGTGGAGCACCAGGGTATTGTGATAGCTGTATGTCGCCTGACGAATCCAAAGGACATGAACTCCATAGAGAAGCAGGCAAAATGGGACGGCTGCGCCAAGAATCCACTGATGGAACGGGCTTTGGGCGGGTTGGCCTTCGAAGTCGTCGTCGTAGGCGGTGGGGTTGTGTGGGGCACGCCACATCGAGAGAGCCTTGATAAGACGGTTCAGAGGTCCGTGCATCGCCCGGCTTTCAAGTCGTTTAAAGCGTGTTGCGCAAGTGTATCGAGTCGCCCGGCTGATACATCGGCCCTGAACTTCCTATCCCACAAGGCCCGGTCGAATTCATTAAACCAATCGCGAAATCGCACGAGCTCGGCCTGCGGCAGGCGTTCGATAGCCCGTTTAATTTCGGACAAGGCGTGCATGCAGATGATTCTACTCTTGGATCGGGGATTGTTGCCTCACTAAATATTGCGCCAATTGACGCCCTTTCCTGACTTGATCGCTTTCTCCGCGGCTTGAATCCGCTGCGCGAGAGAAGGTCGAGTTAGAAAGGAGACGAAATCAGCGACCGATTCCAGGCGCTCGGCAGGAAGTTGGTCGACCGCTTTTTTGATCGCGCGACGAAGTTCGATCGTGCTCATACAGCTATTGTATATCTTTTGGGAATAGCGAGTAAACACATGAGAGATGGGAGGCCTTAAGTGACTGTGCGCGATTCCGCGCCATTTCTGTTTCGTGGCACGGCTTTGTAAGCCGTGGGTGACGACGCTTCGGGTCGGCGCCGGGTGAGATGTGGGGAAACCAACTCACCGTAACCGGGCATTTTCTCCCGGCAAATTCAGAAGGTTGTCCACCTGTCGAAAGTTGGTTTTCCCAAATCCCACCCGTCGCTGATGGTCACCCCCGCGATCATGGCTTGGAAAGCCATGTCACGAAAAGGCGCGGAATCGCACACGGTTATATAGTCATTGACCGGCAGCTTTGCGTAGGGCCAGGTCGTACGCATCGGGGAGTTTGTCGGGTTTGCCGGACGCGGTCCACCACTTTGGCGTTTCGGAATAGATCCAGACATATTGGTCGGAGCGGTTGAGGGCGGCTTCGACGGTTTTCTCGAAGGCTTCGGGGGAGTAGAAGTTTTTGGACAGGTCGTCGGTGTGCCAGCCGAGGCGGCGCCAGTTGTTGTCGAGCCAGATGCCGAAGCCGAAGGAGAAGTGGGATTGGTATTTTTGCGGGTCGGCGACGAGGGGAAGAACTGCCGACTTCATCGTCGCGTAGGCCGGGGCGAAGCGGGTGGTGTCCTTGAAGCTGTAGGAGGATTCGTAGCCATCGATAATGCGGGAGTTGCTGCTGGCGGCGTCGAGCATGCCGTCGAGAAAGGGGACGAGCAGACCATATTGGGCCTTGGCGAGTTTGGCGCGGTCGCCCTGGCATTGGCGGAAGGGGAGTGTGTAGCCGAAGGTGAGGAAGAGGGTGACGTTGGGGTCGCCGGCCTGGAAGGCTTGCATGACTTCGCGGCCGCGTTTTCGGACCTGAGCGGCGTATTGGTCCCAGGATTTGGTTTTTGCATCGCGCTGGGCGGAATAGTTAAAGAGCTTGCCGGTGTATTGCTCGGTGTCGAAGAGGATTCCGGCGCAATCGGTATCGGTTGCGAATTGGGCGGCCAGTTTGGCGTTATTGACGATGGCGGAGTAATCGTCGAACCAGTCCACATCAGCCGGGGTGGTGTTGAAGCGCAGGAAGTTGTGGGTGAATCGCTTGAATGGAGTGGCTTTCAGGTCCGCAACAGCTTTTTGCAGTTCGTCGCGGGTAAAAGCGCGGGTGCCCCAGCCGGTCCAGGTGAATGAGACGGATTTGGCATCGAGTCCGACGGCATCGGCGTGGAAGACGCAGCCGTCGAAGGGAGTGCGTTCCAGTTCGGCTAGGTGGGCGCGGATAAACGCGGTGTCGGGTTCGTCCCAGCCGAATTCGATGAGTTTTTTGGATTGAGGTAAATCAGCCACGACGGCGTTGGCGAATGGCAGGGCGTGGGTCAGGATCGCGATCAAAACGAGTTGGGAAAGGAAAGGTCGCATGAATGGCCTCGTCTTGGAGTTGGAAGTGGCCTAATTTGTGCGGGACGGCCATAATTGAAAATGGTCGGTACGCCGCGCTGGCGCTATCGTACCCGCACGAATCGTGGTAGCCGAACTGGAAAGAGCAATGGGCAGTGTTATTTGGTGGTTATTGGTGCTGATCGGATTCCTGGTGGCGGGGTTCGTGGGGGTTGCGCAGGTGAAGAAGTGGATGAAGAAGGATGAGGATGGTGAACCGGCGGGGGGATTTTCGTTGTCGGATCTGCGCGCGCTCCATCGCAGCGGCAAGCTGTCGCTGGAGGAATACGAAAAGACGAAAATTTTGATCGTGGAAGCGGCGAAGGCCGCCGCGAAGCGGGAGGCCGAGGCGAAAGAGGCTGCTAAAAAACGACGCGGTTCGGGGCAGTTGGGTTTGTAGCGCGATTCATTCTCTCGCGCATAAGGGGATCAAGCGAGCAGGACAGTAGCTGCGGCCATGGGTATGGGACGTATTTAGTTATCGTCCGCATGGATGGGGCTCGTTTGGCGATTTTCCCTTTTCCTTTGAGTTGGTTAGCCGAGTAAGATGACAGCGGCCAAGTGACTTCGCGTTGCGGGGTTTGCGCGGCGAATGACGTATTAAGTTGCCGGCTGGCGCGGTTCGATAAAAGCATGAGCGGCTGCGGCATCGGAGGCGAGTCGCCTTCGATTTTGGGCGGGAACGGTCCTGCCACGCGAAGTTGCAAAGGTGCCGGCCGTCTCGTGAAGTTAAACGACCGGAGCAGGAAGGTTTATCGATGGCAAACACGAATCGTCCGGGTGGCAGCGGCGGTGGTCAGAATCCGCCGACCGGTGGATCAGGTTCCCCCCCCGGCGGTGGCTTCAGGGGCCGCCGAGTGACGACATGCAGTTTCTGCGGTAAGTCGTCCCGTGACGTGGGGCCCATGGTCGAAGGGCCCAGCGACGTGTACATCTGCGCGAATTGCGTAGACCTCGCCCATAATATTATTCGCCAGGAGAAGCGGAAGCTTTCCAGTGCGAGCACTCCGAGCTTCGGCGCCATTCCTTCGCCGCGGCAAATTCATGAGTTTTTAGATCAGTACGTGGTTGGCCAGCGCTTCGCCAAGAAGGCGTTGGCGGTGGCGGTCCACAATCACTACAAGCGATTGACCACGACCGTCGAACCGAGCGACGATGGTGCCACCGGTCAAGCGCCCAGTGAAGTTGAACTGGATAAGAGCAATGTTCTGCTGATCGGCCCGACGGGCAGCGGCAAGACGCTTCTGGCCAAGACGTTGGCGCGGGTGCTCAACGTTCCGTTCGCCATAGGCGACGCGACGACGCTGACCGAAGCGGGGTATGTCGGCGAGGATGTCGAAAACATCCTGCTGAAGCTGCTGCAAAACGCGGATTACGATCTGGAATCGGCACAGCGCGGTATTATTTACATCGACGAGATCGACAAGATCGGCAAGACCAGCGGCAACGTCTCGATCACCCGCGACGTGAGCGGCGAAGGCGTGCAACAGGCGCTTCTGAAAATGCTTGAGGGCACAATCGCCAATATTCCGCCGCAAGGTGGGCGCAAGCATCCCGAGCAGCAATACATTCAGATGGACACGAGCCAGATTCTGTTCATCTGCGGCGGGACATTCGTGGGGCTGGACGACATTATTCGTCGGCGCTTAGGTAAACGTCAGATTGGGTTTAATTCCGAAGCCTCGGACGCGGAAACGGCTTCCGAGCGTTCGCATGTTCTGGCGCAGGCGCAGCCTGAAGACCTGGTCGAGTTCGGGATGATCCCGGAGTTCGTCGGTCGCCTTCCGGTGATGGCGACCTTGGAGCCGCTGGATGTGGATACGTTGATCTCGATCCTGACCGAGCCGAAGAACGCACTGGTGAAGCAGTATCAGCGGTTCTTCCGAATGGAAAACTGCGAGCTCGAATTTACCCGCAGGGCATTGGAGTTGATCGCGGAGCGCGCTTTGAAGCGCGAGACCGGCGCTCGGGCGCTCCGGGCCGTGTGCGAAGAAGTCATGCTCGATTTGATGTATCGCCTCCCGGATCAGCAGCACGGCGGGAAGTTTGTGATCACCGCCGACATTGTGGAAGGGCGGCAGAACGTGCTGGAGTTGAAGCCGGAACGACGTAAGGAATCGGCATAAGTGGTCTAGCAGCCAAATCATCAAAAAACCCGGTATGTTTGCCGGGTTTTTTGTTGGGTGTGTGTCTGTGAGAATCTATCCCGTAGGGGAGGGCAAGGCTGGGCCGATGAAAACCGACCGTCTTTTGCGGTCTAGCGTTCATCTGGGGATTGTTGCGCCCTCACCCATGCAGGCACACATGACTTTCAGAACAGCAACAACCGTCGAGGTATTGCCCCCTCTCCCTTCGGGGGAGGGCTGGGGTGAGGGGGATTTTAGAGCGGCTCTCGATTCGGTTGGCGTCTGCGGATGTCACTGAGAAATAGTTAGATCACCATGAGATTGGGGGCAGTGAATCCTACCGTCTGGCAATTAACGGCTCTCGTCATTCGCCCTCACCCCAGCCCTCTCCCGGAGGGAGAGGGGGCAAGAGGGTGTGCCTGCTGAGAGGTGCAACATAACCTAGATGAACGGAATCCTTCGAAAGTGACGAGCTTTCTTCAGCTCAGGCAATTCCATACCTACTTCGGTTCGACCTTCACAACTTCGATCATGTTAATGGGCTCAGGCGGCATCAGGTCGCTGACAACCTGAAGAAGACGGGTGCGCGCCGGGCCGCTGGTCTTTGTCGCGGCTTGCTGCACGGTGGGAAGGATCTTGGGGCCGAGGCGTTCGAGGGCTCGGATGGAAGGACCGGCGCGATCGTCGGAGGGAGCGGACTGGATTTGGGTCAGGAGGCGATCCACTCGGGCGGGATCGATCTGGCGTTCGGTGTCGCGGACATTTGAGATGGTGGTTGTCAGTTCCTCGAGGGTGGCGGGTTTCAGCGACTCTTTGGGCTCGACATGTACGACCCACATTGCACCCTTGATGTCGGGCATCGTTACGCCGTTAGGCACGACGGCTTTGAATTCTGACAGCAGGCGGGCCATGACCAGGAATTCCTTTCCGACGGTTTTGGGGTCGAGGATCTGGACGCAGGGATCGAGGTTGGGCTGCGGCGGGGCGTTATTGCTGGAGAGTGGCGGCTCATCAGCCTTGGAAAAGAGGCGGATGATGGGGAGCTTGTCGCCGGGCTTGAGTGCGCCGTCGAGTGCGCGTGTGACGCTGAAGGTATACAGGCGGTATGAGTAGGAGATGGTGGCGACGCCGAGCGTTCCCAGGGCGCCGCGGCGCTCCTGAATCTCGCCGAGTTTGATCTCCGGGCCGGCCGACAAGAGCTTGGCTTCAACAATTGCGCTGGACCACTGCACGGCCCGCTCGTCCATCGTTGGACGCATGCAAGCTATCGTTACCAAAGGTGATACGAGCAACGCCAGCACCATCGCGGCGAATCGATTTGGCATGCTGTCTCCGGAAAGAGTTAAAAAAGGCTATCGACAAATTTACATCAGGCACACATATTAGCGAAGGTTATCAGACCTCGGCGGCGTCTAAAGCGGAAACGAGCAGGGGAAAGGAACCATGGCAGAATCGCACCAAGTTGCGCAACCAGCGACACAGAAGGAAACCAAACCTCAGCCGGGCAAGAAGCCTAAGCCGGGGCAGTTGCCCCTGTTTAATGTCATCTTGCTCGATGATGACGATCACACCTACGACTACGTGATCGACATGCTGGAGAGCATTTTTGCCCATCCGCAGCCGCAGGCGTTTCGAATGGCCAAGACGGTAGATCAGGCCGGGCGGGTCATCGTCTGCACGACCCACAAGGAACTGGCCGAGCTGAAGCGCGATCAGATTCTCGCATACGGCGGGGATTTTCGAATCCCGACGTGCGAAGGGTCCATGTCGGCGGTGATTGAGCCGGTGGATGGGTGACGATCGTCCAGGCCATGGGGGGAATTTTATTGCCGGTGGGTAATAAGCTCTTCCGCGGTCATTCCGATGTCGTGCGCGATTTTCCGAAAAAGCGACGGAGCGAGGTCACGACCACGATGATCCGGCACCGTCGTGCCGCGCCCGTCGGGATGGCGGAACTGCATGTGAGACCCTCGTTGCCGCACGCACGTAAACCCCAGCGCATTGAGGATCGCCACAACTTCACGTGGTTTGAGGACTGGCAGTTTGGGCATCTCAATCGATGGTAACGAGTTGGGTACCGACGAATTCCCCTTCGAGTTGGGGCGGACCATCTTCGAGAAGCATCTCGATTACTTCCCTGAGATTAGCTTGCAACTCATCAAGGGAAGCACCTTGTGAGTGGGCGCCCGGAAACCCCGGAACATAACCAACGAGCAGACCGGTATCCACATCCCGCTCCACGACCGCAGTGAATGTTGGCTTCATAAGATAATTGTATCTCAAAAACGACAGCCGGCGCATCCGCTACCACAATTGGGCGGATGCGCCGGCGCCGAAATCGTTAAAAGTTCCAATGCTTTAGGGCAAATCAAGCAAATCAGCTCCGAATCGGCGTCGGGGGAGATTTGCAAAACCTTCTAGACAGCGCGCGGGTCTGATCTCGGCTGTCATTAAACCGGTGGATGGGCGAATCTGCCGGATCGTTGGTCGCGGCGCGGTTTCATCATCCAAATATTTTTGAAAACGGCGCGATCGTGTCGCCCCGGCGATCCAGGACTGCAAACTCCACATGTTGGAATGCATGTGCGTAGTGCCCTGTCCCCAGCAGTAGTTCGGCGAATAGACCTGCCACCCCTTCCGAGTCGTTGCCAAAGACGCCGCATCCCCACGCACCCAAAACCAGCGCGGTTTGGCCCTGAACGATGGCGGCGGACAGGACGTGTTCCATTCGCCGGCGAAAGGTGACCTCAATTTGATCCAGGGAATCCGGTTGAGTCTTCGCAATCGCCCCGGCGTTGGGGGCGGGCGAAGTGATGAAGGTCACTTGAAAAGGGTCTTCCAGCAACTGGTCGGCATCATCACGAAAAACGGGAACCTCCGGCGACACGATCATGTGATCCGTGTAGAGCAGCGAAGGCGATGCACGGTTCGCATCGTAGTATGCCATGTTCCTGTTCAGGCAGGAGTACAGCGCGCTTGCCCGGGCGAGGCTTTCTTCCTGTGCCTGTGAACCACCCATAAAGCCGCCGCCGGGATTCTTTGCTGAGGCGAAGTTGAGGGCGGCGGTGCGGTTCGATCCATATTTGGCCGCGAGCCTTCGGGCGGCGGAGAGGGTTGTCTCGTTGCTTACCGCAAACGTAGTCGAATATGACGCGAGCGCCATAGCCTCGGTGGCGCGGCGCTGAAGCGAGCGAAAATCACCTGGGGTTATTAGCATACTGGTTTCTTCTGCTGTACGGATTACATCGCCTATGACGACTTCACGACCGGACGGCGCTCGGTAAACGCCCGATGCGACAATCGCCATCGTCTCGGCTGCGATCCTGGCTCGTTGATCCCTGTTTGCCATGTTATTCCCGCAGTTTATTCTGCCGGTGCGACAATCAAAACTTCCTCAAGCCGCTCCAGACGAAAACAATTTGGACCGAATGCGATGGCGTTTATCCGGATGAGTCGGTGTTTTGAATCTGCCCAGAGGACGCGCGTTTCGATTGTGATTTGTTCGCCGCCACAAAGTGTCTGGCGAATCGCCGCGGGCTCGCCGATCCGCTGCGCGAGCGACGCGTGACCCAGCAGCCGGCATTTGGCCAGTTCATCAGCCAGCAATTTGTACGCGTCACCCCGATTCATCTCGTTGTTTCCGCAATGCCCAGGGAGCACGTAATAATATTCATCACGACTGAGTCTGGAAATGAAATCGCCGGGCTGGAGTATATGGCCCTCCAGCCCGGCGAATTTTGATGAAGTTTAGTTAAATTTACGGCAAATCCAGGAGAATCAATTCGGCATTAGATTCGGCTGAGATCTCCAGAACCTTCTCATTGGCCACCTTGGCCTGATCTCCCTTGGCCAGGGTTTTCCCATTGAGCGTGATCGAACCGTCGATCAGGAACAGGTATGCATGGCTCCCTTGATTTTCATGCTTCACGCTTTCCCCTGGTTTAAGGGCTGAAACGTAGATCGTCGCATCCTGATCAATCGCCAGGGTGTCGGAGACATTTCCGGACGACACGACTGGGAGCAGCTTGCCGGCCCTTTGCTCGGGGCTGAACTTGCGCTGTTCCCATCGCGGCTTATTGCCCTGATGTTTGGGCATGATCCAAAGCTGCATCAGATGCACGGGCTGTGTTTCCGAGGCGTTGAACTCCGCGTGTCGGATGCCGGTGCCGGCGCTCATAACCTGTACTTCGCCGGGTTGAACCAGGCCATGGTTGCCGAGCTGGTCCTGATGTTCGAGCTGTCCATCGACGACGTAGGTGACGATTTCCATGTCGCGGTGCGGGTGCATGGGGAAGCCGCCACCGCCTCGGATGACATCATCGTTGAAGACGCGCAGCTCGCTCCAGTTCATGTTGGCCGGGTCGTGATAGTCGCCGAAGGAAAAGTGCCAGTTGGTTTCGAGCCAGCCGTGGTCGGCATGATGACGGTCGGCCGAGTGGATTACGCTAATCATGATTGCAGCTCCTTATTTTCGTTATCACGATATCTGTTACAACAGACATTATACGCTTTGGCCCGCGTTCAGGTTCGCGCTCGAGCGGTCTCAAGAAGATCGGCCAGAAGTTTGAGTTTTTCCCTGCCCAGATGCCCAAGCTGCGTTCGATGCAGATCGGCGATGGGCTGGTCGAGGCGTTCAAGCAAGCCCAGCCCTGTTTTGGTGATCGAAGCCCGAACAACCCGGCGGTCGCTGGCATCGCGGCTTCGAGTCAACAGTTCGCGTTTTTCAAGCCGGTCGAGCAGACGGGTCATATCGGGCTCGCGGGTCAGCATTCGGTCGGAGATTTTGCCGCACGCCAACCCATCGGGGCCGGCCGCCCGCAGAATGCGAAGCACGTTGTACTGGGTGGGCGATAGCGCATGTGGCTTTAGCAGATCGGCCAGCTCGCCCATCAAGATGTCGGCGGTTTTCTGGATATTGAGGAACGTCGCCTGCTCGGCGCTGCGAAGGCGACCCGAAGCCTCTTTTTTAACTGGTTTGACGTCAGGCATTTCCCATTTTAGGCGTGTAAACAGATATTGTCATGACACTGAATGCGATTATTGTTTGGCAGAAAAGCTTCCTGTCATCGGCGCTGGTCCAGATTGGATTGCAAATGTACCGTGGAACACGGAGCGATTTCTACCGAGCGTGCCTTGGGCAAGCCCCGCCCCCTCGCCCGACAGCACCATGTCGAAATGGTTGCGTGAAATAAACCCATCGAAATTGAAAACGGTCCCTCCGATCGTGAGGCTGCCGGTGATGAGGCCATCACTTGTTTCGCCGGTGATGTTCAAGACGACCGGCTGGGATTGGGTGACCGGGGTTGGGGCCGCGCTTGGCGCTGTATTGGTTGGAGTGGTCGTAGATGAAGAAGTCGCCGGGCTTGTGGCAGTACCTGTATTAGGGCCCAGGCCCATCAGGGAAGTAGTTGGGCCGGTAAGAGACCCCGTGACTCCGGTAATCGCACCAGTCGATCCTGCGATTGCGATCGCCCCTATTCCACCGGTAATGGCGCCGGTCGATCCAGTGATCGCCCCTGTGGCGCCGGTGATCGCGCCAGTTGAACCTGTAATGGCGCCGGTTGAGCCGGTGATTGCACCGGTTCCGACAGTGCCGGCGGTAATTGAGCCGATCGGCATACCCGTAATTGCACCGGTAGCGCCCGTGATCGCGCCGGTTGAGCCGGAGATTGCGCCTGTATTAGGCGCGATGGCGCCGGTGGCGCCAGCAATTGCGCCAGTTGAATTGGCGATCGGAATTGCGCCGGCGGCTCCAGTAATTGCGGAAGTTGAACCCGAGACCGTTCCGTTGCTCGGCGCAGTTGTGGAA
>DAIRGS010000022.1:21130-41492 GCA_036794395.1 Tepidisphaeraceae bacterium
GCTGAAGTGATAGCGGCTGCCGATGAAGTTGCTTGTGATCCGCCAATCTCAGCAGTGCCGTTAAAGGTTTGCACGAACGGGCCCGATGCGGTTTGCCCGATTGTGGCGGGGGAGTCTGGAGCGGAAACCGTTGTGCCCCCCGCCAAAGCACGAACCTCGCCGGTGATTTGTTGAGAACCAATTGTTGAAGACCAGCGGCCGTTCAGCGCCTTGCCGTTTCGAGACAGCGTGACAAATAAGACGCCCGCTCCTCCGTTTTCGCCTGCAACGATCAATTCCACCTTGCTGCCATGCTTCGAGCCTTGGAACGCGAAGGTTCCGAGCTGGTCGGCGGAAAAGCCGCCGGTCAATGCGCCGCTGGCACTTTGGTCTGAAATCGTGAGGTCGAAGGCGAGGCGTTTGGGCGTCGCGGCCGGGGCGCCGTTCTCAACGATGGCGGGAAGCGGTTTGCTCAACGTGAGGGTGCCGGAGTAATTGGGCTGGATCGACGCCGCCAGCAGTTGCCGCCCCTCCAGAATTTCGGCCAGGGCCACCGCTCGACGGACAGCATGACAAGGCGATTTGCGGGAATAAGTTGACTTGATAAACATTGGCATCAGCTCCCATCGTAATCTTCAAGGCATGTGCCTTTCCTAAAAGTGCACGTGATGCAGTCAGCAATGCAGAAGCCAATAAATGAGGCGGTAACCGGGAAAAGGGTCCGAGACGCGCCGCGCAGGCGAACTCATCAATTAGGCGAGGATGACAGAATCGATTACCAGAAGCGCCAGTCGCCGGTGTAGAGCACATAAAGCCCGAGTAAGAAGTTAGTTACGCCGTGCATGATGATGCACGCGCCCAGGCTGCGGGTCTTAATCAGCAGCCATCCGATCATCAGGCCCCAGACAATCGCGGTCAGCCATTGCGGGTGGACAAAGCAGAACGCGAACGAGACGGCAAGCAGGGGAATTCCGCGATCCCATTCGCCAATCGAGGCAAGCCTGAAGTCGGCCGGGGCGGCGACGGTGCGCCACAGGAAATCCCGCCAGAACAACTCCTCCATGACCGGCACAACCAGCGCGGCCCCGGCCCATCGCAAGCCAATAAATGCCCATGACATCACCGGCGAGGCGAAAGCCTTGGTCAGATCGCGCGGATCGCCCGCCATTTCAGGGAAGTGGGGCCAGAGTTTGAGCAGGAGCCGTTCCATCCCAACCCACTGGATGACGCCGATCACGCCCATGAGCGCGCCGAGCCACAAATGGTTCCAACGGATCGGGGTGTATTTGGGCCACAAAACGTAAAGCAGACCGGCGGCCAAAAGCGTCTTGACGATATACGAGAACGGGTAAATCGAAGGCCACTGGACGCCGGCCGCGGTGAGAATCAAGAACACACCCATGGGAAGGATATAGGCGACGTCGTCGCCAACCCGGTCAAGCCAAAGGTTTGGGCGCACCCCCAGCGGGTGATCTGGAAGCGGCGTTGGAGGGGGAGATACCGGCGGTATTGGATTCATGATGAATAGGAGGATTCACCGCAACCACACTAAATAAACGTGCACGATTCGTCCACTGTGGTGCAGGCTTCCAAGCCTGCACGTGCAGGTCTGGAGACCCGCACCACAAACGCTTGATCGTGCACGGTCATTTAGATCAAATCACTTAGCCGGGCCGAAGAGAGCGAGGCTCGCGGTATGCCCATGAATGAAGTTGCGCTGGCCGACCGGGCCTAATTCCCCGGCGGCAAAAAAGCCTGCGACTGGAGCGCTGGGGGCAGCCCCGCGGACGGCGCGGATGTCGTGGCCGGGCTGGTCGAACAGGCGGGTTCCCCGTCCATTGCAACTGAACAACAGGCCTCCAGCCGGGATGGCAATTTTTCTGGCTTGCAACATCAGCGAGAGATCTTCATCGGCGCTGGCGGAGTCGCGGACGTGAAACTGGATGGTCTGTCCGGTTTTGATGTAATCGGCCATGGCAATCGCGCCGGTGTCCTGATCGACGCCGACCACGTTGCGGACCAGAAAATCCCCGCGGCCGAATTTTTCGCGATACTCGCTGATGGCCCGGCCAATCAGCAGGCCGTTCTCCAGCAGCTCGCGGTCAGCGGCGGGCATGGTTTCAACGGCGTCCTGGAGAGTGCGCAGGGCGGGTTTTCCGCCGAGCTGTTGAATGACGTTGTCGTGTGACTTGGTCACAATCATCGGGCTGCCGATGGGCCGGCAACCCTGGCTCACGATGGTCTCCACTTCGATCGCGCCGCTCAGGCTCATGCCGACCATTCCTTCGTCGAACATTTCATCGTTGCGGAATAATACATTTTGCCCGGGTTGTTGGGCGCTGCTGGCCATGCCGCCCACGAGGGGCAGGCCCGGCGCATGTTGATCGAGGCAAGTCATGAAGGCGTCGATGGGGGTGGTGAACGGATCACCCATGGCGATGACGGCTCGGGTTTGGGGCCCGAGGCCGAGGCGTTCGCGCAATTGCTCTTCATCATTAAGCACCTGCCGCCAGGCGGATCGCCCACCGATATGGAACGGATGCAGGCGAACGTCGGGAAGATGCATTGAGAGGACTGCGATGCCTGGCGCGCGTTCTATTTCGCGGTCGTCACCGATCACGCCTTCGCCAGAGCAGCCGATCAGGGCCTGAGGGTCTAGTTCGAGCCAGAGGCGCTCGAGGATTTCCTCGGCGGCTTCGCGGTAATGGGCGGTGAGAAAGACAAACACGCCGTCAATTTTTCCGTCGGTTGCCAGGCGGGCGTCGTCGACGACTTCCGCGACGGCTTCTTCCGGCGTCTCATTGTCGCTGGTGGAGCACGAAAACCTCATATGTGCATTCTCACCCATCCGCGGCTTCTTGCAATGATCGAGGATCAGCGCAAGAATCGCCTTTCAAGCGAGGTGACGAGATGGTTGAAATGAATGCCGAGTATCAGGGCGAACTGAGATGCACCGTAACGCATGGGCCATCGGGGACGAAGATCAATACGGACGCCCCAGTGGACAACATGGGGAAAGGCGAATCATTTTCGCCAACGGATCTTGTGGGAACCGCCATGATGACCTGCATGCTCACGACCATGGCGATTTCCGCCCAACGCCACAACATCAATCTTGGACGCCCTACGGGCAAGGTCGGCAAGGAGATGACGGCCGTGCCGACACGAAGAATCGCCCGGCTAACAGTTGAGATCGCTGTTCCGATAGAAATGAATGATGAAGATCGCCGGCGAATTCGAGCCGCGGCTTTGGCATGCCCGGTGCGCAAGAGCCTGCATCCTGAGGTAGAGGTGCCCGTGACCTTCTACTGGGGGCCTGATCGAATTGAAGACAAAGTGGAGTCGCATTAGAAGGGTCGCGTGCGTCAGTTCGTCGATCTCAAATTTAACGTTTACTCGGGAGCTGACAACCTCAACCACTTCGATTTAAAACCACCGAAGTTTCCAAATCCATTTGGTAAATCACGCTCCACAGGCTTCGGTTTTGCGGCACTTCCTGACCTTACCAAAGGAGTGCTTATGCTCAAGCGTTTTTCACTTGCGATCGCTGCCGGGTTACTCGGCAGTTTGGCCGTTGCTCAGGCGCAACAAGCTGATCGGGCGCGGGCTCGGGCGGAGGGGAACGTAACCCAGCAGCCGCAGTTGCCTGATGGCATGCAGATGAAGGAGTTGAAGCAGATCGACAACATTCGCGAGCAGATGGCGAATGTCACCAACTACGCCATGACACGCGGCGATTTTGGAAAGGTCGTGAATCAACTGGCGGTTTTCAACCGCGACCAGATGAAGGATTGGCGGAACCAGGATTTCAAAACCCTGGACGGGGTTGTGGCGCAAATCAACAAGGATTGGAATTCGAAATACGGCCACGACTTTAAAGTCAAAGCGGATGTGTTCGATGATCGATACATGATCGTGCAGGGGGTAGTGATCGATCCGAACGTCGCGGCTATGAACTTCCCGGTTCGAGCCCGCGGCCAGGATGCTCAGCTTGCCGGCAGTCGCGAGCGAGCGCGTGACGCCAATGCCAACAATG
The DNA here is from genome assembly GCA_036794395.1 of Tepidisphaeraceae bacterium. Taxonomy (GTDB): domain Bacteria; phylum Planctomycetota; class Phycisphaerae; order Tepidisphaerales; family Tepidisphaeraceae; genus DASXMX01. The sequence continues at coordinate 25,146 of DAIRGS010000022.1, forward strand.
TCAAAGAAGGGAGCCAGGTCGAGCACGTTGCGGCGAAGGATCTTCAGGACAGCAAGAATGTCGCGACCATGCATTTTCCTTCGGAGGGTACGCTGCCTGATTTAACGGCATCGCTGGTTGAGGAAGGGATGATCGGAACGTGGCGCTTTGCCGTGCCGAAATCGATGACTTCGCAGCAACTCCATACGCAGCTTCAGAACGAGCTGAGCTATTTTGGCCGTGATGTCAGCCAATGGCCGGCCAATGAGGCCGATGCGTATCGACTCGTCGCGCAGCGGGTAGTGATGGCCCTCTATAACATTGATGCGCCGCCGAACGATCGCCAACGCGAATCCAAATAGTCGACGATGAGTGCCGGACAGGTTAAGGCGGGCGCGGCAATCATGTCGCGCCTGCCTCAATTTGTCTTGGGGCGTACATCTAAACAGTTAGAGCAGTGGGGAGAGCAGGGAAATTGCGCTGTCGGCGTATCGCTTGATCGGGGAACGCCTCGCCCATTGGGCTGGGTCGACGGGGATTGACTGAGCAATGTACTGGGCGTGGATGTCGGCCAGACGATTGACGGCAGAAGTCCCGTACATCAAGACAGTGAGCTCAAAATTCAGGTTGAAGCTTCGCACGTCCAGGTTGGCCGAGCCGATCAGTGCCAGGGCTTGATCCACGACCACGGTCTTGCCATGCAGCAGGCCCGGCTTGAACAGATGAATGCGGATTCCCGCCTCGAGAAGTCGGCCAAAATGAGCTCGGCCGGCGGCAGCGGTGAAAAAATGATCGCCGACCTTGGGCAGGATCAATGTAACTTCCACGCCGCGATCGGCCGCCATCATGAAAGCCACGAGCGTCGGGTCGTCGGGGACGAAATAGGGCGTGGTGAGTGAAACGCGCTGGCGCGCGCATTGAAGAGCGGCCAGCAGCAGGCGCCGATAGTTTTCGCCGGGCGAGGTTGGACCCGTGGGAACGACCTGCATCAGTGTCTGGTCGCCGCAATCGTGAGTTGCCTGAGGGGCGGGGGCGTCGAGAATCGTGCCGGTTTCGAAACCCCAATCCTCTGCAAACACGATTGCGAGCTCGCTGACAATTGGGCCGGTCAGACGGGCGCTGAGATCCACCCAGGGAGCGCCGTGGCGACCGCCGTAATCGGCGTTGATCAGATTCTGGCTTCCGCAGTAGGCAACCTTGGCATCAATCACGGCGAGCTTGCGGTGGTTGCGCAGATCCATGCGGGAAAGGCGGCGCTGAATCAAAGCCACGGGCAGGGCGGCAGCCACTTCGACACCCGCTTCGCGCAAGCCGCGAGAGAGACCGTTGTGGTGAAAAAAAGTCCGCGATGCGACGGCATCGGCCAGAACGCGGCACTTCACGCCGCGGCTCGCCGCACGCCGGGCTGCTTCGGCCGTGCGCTGCCCGCTCTGATCATTCGAGAACATGTAATAGAGCAGGTGAACGTGATGCTCGGCTGTATCGATATCGCTGATTAGGCGATCGATCATTTGAGGGGAGTCCCCGATGAAATCGACACAGTTGCCCGCGACGACGGGCATCGTGCTGATTTTTTCCGCCTGGCGGACCATGATGGCATATTCGGGGGCGATGCCGTGGATGGCAGTGAGGCCCGCCGATTGCACCTCGGGCGTACAGCGATAACGGGCCACCAGTTCGCGATGGCGTTCGACACGATGGGGGCCCAGGCGTGTTTCACCGACGAGCATGTAAAGTGCCCAGCCGATGTAAGGATGAAGGCAGATGATCACAAGCCAGGCCATCGCCGCCCCGGGAGCGAATTGGCGGCGCAGGATCGCCGGCACCATGGCGGCGATGATTACCCATCCGAACGTTTCGTAAACAACGATCCACGACATTCCCGTCATCCTACAGTCGTGTCGTTGCGTTGTGCATGTGAGTGGGCAATCATTGTGCGATTGAAGGGCTCCTTCCGTGAATCGTGGTATGGAGGCGTCAAAGAAATGTGTTCGAAGCAAAAGGGGCATCGCATGAATGTGATTTCACGTAGTTTACTTTTCGCAATATTTCTGGTTAGCGGGACGGTAATCAGTCTTGCCGCGGAGACGCCGTTAAAAAGTGGAGTCGATCGATCGGCCTTTGATGAATCGGTGAAGCCAGGGCAGGATTTCTTTTCTTATGTTAATGGAGGATGGATCAAGAAGAACCCGATCCCTGCCGACCAATCGGCGTGGGGCGTCGATCAGGTGCTGCACGAGCAAACGCTGCTGTGGCTACGGGAGATTATCGAATCGTGCGGGAAAGAAAGTGCGTCCTCCGCGAATGCCCGTAAGATTCGCGATCTTTATGCGACTGCCACCGACGAAGCCAAGCTCCAACGCGATGGTGCCGGCCCGCTTCGCGAGGAGTTTGACGCGATCGCCAGGGCGCAAAGCGTTGATCAACTGATTGCGTTGATCGCCCATGAGCATGTGAACGGGCTTGATGTCGGGTTTTCGTTCTTGATCAATCCGGATGAGAAGATCAGCTCGAAATATGCGGTTCATCTTTCTCAAGGCGGGTTGGGTCTCCCAGAGCGCGGCTATTACCTTGATGACGATGATGAGCAGAAGCAGATTCGAACCCAGTACGTTCAGCACGTAGCGAAAATGTTCGGGCTGCTGGGCGATAGCGCTGACGCCGCCAAATCCGAGGCCGCGGCTGTAATGGAGGTTGAGACTCAGCTTGCCAGAGCTTCACGCACGCCAGTCCAGCTTCGGGATGTGGAGGCGCAGTACAACAAGAAGACACTGGCGGAGCTTAAGAAGCTGTCGCCGAAGGTGAATTGGGACCTTTATTTCAAGTCGATTGGCGGGCCGGAGCTGCAAGAGGTGATCGTTGGGCAGCCGGAGTTTTTCGAGCAGTTTAATAAGATGCTCGACGGGGTTTCGATCGCGGATTGGCATACCTATCTCCGTTGGCATCTGATCCACGAGGCGGCCAAGCGATTGAGCGATCCGTTTGTAAACGAGGATTTCCGGTTTTATGGCGGTGTGTTGTCAGGGTTGAAGGAGCTTCAGCCGCGTTGGAAGCGGAGTATTCGCGCGGTGGATTCGTTGCTGGGTGAGGCGCTGGGTGAGTTGTATGTTGAGAAGCATTTCACCGGCGACGCCAAGCAACGGGCCAAGACGCTGGTTCAAAACATCGTCGATGCGTATCGCGTTCGGATTGAAGCCGTGGATTGGATGGCGCCAGAAACCAAGAAGCAGGCCGTTGCGAAGCTGGCGACGGTGATGCGGAAAATCGGGTATCCGGATAAGTTCCGTGATTACTCGGCCTATGAAGTCGGCACGGATTCATACGTGCAGAATGCGTTTCGGTATGCCGCGTTCGATTTCCGTTTTTGGATGCACAAGCTGCCGGAGCCGGTGGACAAGACGTTATGGGAAATGACACCGCCGACGATTAATGCGTACTACGAGCCTTCGTTGAATGAGATCGTGTTTCCGGCGGGCATTCTTCAACCGCCGTACTTCGATCCGACGTGCGATGATGCGCTGAATTATGGCGCGATCGGCGCGGTAATCGGCCACGAGATGACGCACGGGTTCGACGACCAGGGCTGCCTGTTCGATGCGCAAGGCAACATGAAGAACTGGTGGACGGCAGATGACAAAAAGCGATTCGATGCCAAGGGCGCGAAACTCGTTAAGCAATTCGATGCGTGCGTTGCTGTAGACTCAATTCACGTGAACGGAAAGCTGACGCTCGGAGAGAACATTGCCGACCTGGGTGGGCTGGCGATCGCGTACTCGGCGTATCAGAAATCGCTCGGAGGAAAGCCGGCGGCCGTGATCGACGGATTCACTGCCGACCAGAGATTTTTCATCGGTTTTGGCCAGTCGTGGCGAACGCATACGCGTCCGGAAACGCTCAAGATGCGCATTCGGGTCGATCCGCACTCGCCGGAGAGGTTTCGGGTCAATGTGCCGGTATCAAATCTTCGGGCGTTCTATGACGCATTTGATATTAAGCCGACGGATGCGATGTATCGTGCGCCCGATCAGCGAGTCGAGGTGTGGTAGGAGGGGTTTGCAGGCCCGGCCATTGCAAGCAATTTCGAATTAGAAATCTGAAATTGCTTCGCTGAAATCCCGCCGATGCCGAGCAACCGGCTGTCATCCTGGAGCGACGCGAAGGAGCTGAAATTTGAACGGCTGTCCGGAATCAGATCCTTCGCTGCGCTCCAGGATGACAAGCTCGAGGATTTCAACGAAGCAATTTGAGATCTGAAATTTCAGATTTGAGATCGGTCTGGGAAGGACTTAGTTTGCCAGGGACTGCCCGCAAAGTGCTTCGAGGACGCGGATCGGCGATTTTTGCGGTTCGACCATCGCTTTGACTGGGATGATGAAGGTCTGCTCCAAAGCATACTGTCCTGACAGGGCGGCGTGGGGGACGGAGTCGGTGAAGACCATCCAGGTGGAGAAGGGTGGGAACTCGAGCGTGAACTTATCCCACTTTTGCTGATAGTCCGTGCTTTCCTTCAGATAGTCGTGAAAGCGGAGCATGAAGGCATCGTACGCGCTGCGATCGGCGCCGCGGACACCCACGGATTTGAGAAGACGTCCCACGCCGCGTTTTACCGAGCCTAGGGGGGAACCAGCCTGGCGCGCGATTTGATCGAGTCCGGCGTCCAGCGCGAAGCGCTCGGCAAGCGTCTCGAAGCCGGCGGTGGTGGCCCATACGCGGGATCGTTCGGGATTGATGTTGGTGAAGCAGCGCAGAATGCGGTTGCCGTGGGTTGGTCGGCTGTGGAACGCATCCACGTGGAGCAGGTCGTTACGCTTGTGGATGGGCAAATCCCGGTTCTTTTCCTCAAGCGGGCGCCAGGTGGCAAAGTCCACCGTCCACTTTGATGCGTAAGGTGCGAGAAATTGAGATAGGAACTGCACCACCTGATTCGAGTAATTGCGCATGAGCTCATGAAGGCGCTGCGCCTCCTGAGGATCGTCTTCGGCAGCACCGCGGACGAGATCCTGTGCGGGACGATATGAGACGTTCTTGTGTGCTTTGAAGCCGCTCTGCTTTTGCGAAAGCAAGAAAGTGCGATCGGCTTCGGGTAGATCAAAGGGGATCGTGTCGAAGAGGATGATATTTCCCGCTTCAAGCTCCGCGCAATAATGGCGAGCCCGTTCATCGGCATCCGCGCCCGCGGGCCAGCCTTGCGGATATTGGTAATCCGATACTTTTGTGATCGGGGCGGCATTTTCCATGAGATTCCCGTTGATCGCAATTCAAGTATGGCGAATCGGTACTTGAGAGGCGCGGGTATTGTCAAGATACATTGGCTTTACGCGACCCGGCGCGCGTCATATCCTGCGGCAATGGGCAAGCGGTTTTTGATCACGGGTGGGGCGGGATTTATCGGGTCTCACCTCGCCGAGCGATTGATTCGTAGCGGGAACCGGGTGACGGTGCTGGATGATTTTTCGACTGGCCGGATTGAAAATCTGACCAACGTGCTGGGTTCGAGCGATTTTCAGCTTGTTCGTGACTCGGTGGAGAATGAGTTGACGGTCAACACGCTGATGGCCTCTTGCGACGCGGTGTTTCACCTGGCGGCGGCAGTGGGTGTGCAGTTGGTGCTGGATGAGCCAGTGCGGACGATCCGCACCACGATTCATGGAACCGAAGTGGTGTTGGATGCGGCCAATCGGTTTGCCCGACCCGTCCTAATCACAAGCTCATCGGAGGTGTATGGGAAGGGCGCGCGGGTGCCCTTCGGGGAGGATGATGACGTGGTGATGGGTGCAACAAGCACGACGCGATATTGCTACGCGTACAGCAAGGGGATCGACGAGTTTCTCGGGCTGGCGTATTTCAAACAGTATAAGTTGCCGGTCACGATCGTGCGGCTGTTCAATACCGTCGGCCCACGGCAGGTGGGCCGATATGGAATGGTGCTGCCGCGATTTGTACAGGCGGCACTCAAGGGGACGGCGCTCCAGGTGACTGGCGATGGCACACAGACCCGGTGCTTCTGCCATGTGGCGGATATTGTCGAGGCACTCGAAAAGCTCATGCAAACGCCAACCGCCGCGGGGCAGGTCTTCAATCTTGGGGGGGATGAAGAAATTTCGATCAATGATCTGGCGAAAGTCGTGATTTCACTGGCGAATTCGTCAAGCGTCATCGAGCATATCACTTACGAACAGGCATATGGCCATTGGTTTGAGGACATGCACCGGCGCGTGCCGAAGCTGGAGAAAGTGCGGGCCGCGATCGGCTTTGAGCCTCGACGGAAGCTGGAAGAGATTGTTCGGTCGGTCATTGCCGAGCTGCGTGGATAATGGCGAGGGGCAACCGGGCGGTGCCGCGGGTGACGATTCAGGAACTTTACGATCTAGCCGTTCAACGCCACCAGGCGGGCCAACTGCAAGACTCCCACGAGCTGTTTCAACAGATCCTGGGCGCCGATCCCGCCCATGCCGATGCGCTTCACATGCTGGGGATTATCGCGCATCAGACGGGTCGTCCCGGTGAGGCGGTCGAGTGGATTCGCCGGGCGATCGCAATCGATCCCGCGAAGGCCGGTTATCACAACAATCTCGGCAACGCACTGCGTGCGAATGGGGATCTTCACTCGGCGATTGCGAGTTATCGCGAGGCGATCGCCCGGCAGCCCAACCTTGCGGATGCGTGGAACAATCTTGGCAATGCGTTTCAGGGCTGTGGGCAGATTGAAGAAGCTGTCGAAGCCCATCGTCGGGCGCTCGCGATCCGACCCGAATTTCCACAGGCGTGGTATGGATTGGGGAGCGCATTCAACTCGCTTCACCAGCCCGACCCAGCTATTGAGGCTTTTGACCGGGCAATTCAGCTTGCGCCCGAATTTGACGCGGCGGAGGTGAATCGCGCCAACGTGCTGCGGCATGTGGGCCGGATTGATGAATCCATTGAAGCGCTGCGGCGCGTTGTACAGCGGCGGCCGACGCCGGTTGCATTGAGCAACCTTATTTATGGACTGTACTTTCATCCGGATTACGACACGATGCAGATTGGCGAATATCTGGCAATTTGGAATCGGCTATTCGCAAAACCGCTGCTTGTTCACCCTCAGCCATTCGACATTGAACGCGTGCCGAACCGGCGGCTGCGGGTGGGTTATGTGTCCCCTGATTTTAATTCGCATCCGGCCGGCCGATTCCTGCTCCCACTTCTGGCCCATCATGATTACGGGAGTTTTGAAGTGGTGTGCTATTCAGATGTGAGTGAGCCAGATGCGATCACCGGCCGATTAAAGGGACACACCGATCTCTGGCGCGAGGTAACGGGCTTATCCGACGAACAGCTTGCCGAGCAGGTTCGCACGGATCGGATCGATATTCTGGTGGACCTGACGCTGCATCTGGCAGGGAACCGGCTTCTGACTTTTGCTCGCAAGCCGGCCCCGGTGCAGGTCACTTGGCTTGGCTACCCAGGCAGCAGCGGGCTTGAGACGATGGACTATCGTCTAAGCGATCCATTTCTCGATCCGCCGGGGCTGAATGATGCGTTTTATTCTGAGACCACTCTGCGCTTACCCGATTGCTATTGGTGCTACGACCCCTTGTGCGCACTGCTCGAAGTGGGCGATCTGCCGGCACGGCGCAATGGTTTTATCACGTTTGGGTGCCTTAACAGCTTTGCAAAGATCACATTGCCCTCGGTCAGACTTTGGGCCGGGATCCTCCGGGCGGTTTTGCAATCGCGGCTGGTCGTTCTAGCACCATCGGGATCTGCAAGAACGAGGTTTCTGGACCCGTTTCGCGACCAGGGGATTGATCCCGCGCGCATTGAATTCGTCGATCGTCAGCCTCGGCAGCACTACATGGAGCTGTACCGAAAGATCGACATCAGCCTGGATACGTTTCCTTGTGGGGGTCATACGACCACCTTCGATGCGCTTTGGATGGGGGTGCCCGTGGTGAGCTTATTTGGGTCGACCGCGATGAGCCGGGCAGGGCTGAGCATACTTTCGAATCTGGGGATGTCGGACTGGGCGACGGAAGATCCGCATCGGTACGTGGAAACCGCGATCGAGGCTGCGGGCGATCTTGACCGGCTTGAATCAATCCGACGGACATTGCGATCACGGCTTGAGGCGTCACGTCTGATGGATGGCGGCGCGTTCGCGCGCCATGTTGAACAGGCCTACCGACAGATGTGGATTGAATTCTGTAAAACAAACCCGCCCGCGGGGGGCTGAACCGCGGGCGGGTGGGGAGGGAGGAAACGAGGATCAGTAGTTAAGGCCCGAATAGGGATTATTGGGGGTCGTGGTCGGCCCGCCGCCCAAAGCCTTTGTGGTTGTGCTGAAGGTCAGCTTTCCAAAGAGGCCATCTTTTTCACCATTTGGACCGGCGGAGAAGAAAATGTCGTTGGCGCTGGCGGTGGCCGAGCCGGGACCCGGCGTAAGGGCCCAGAGACCGCTGATCGATACGGGCTTGTTCGAACTGTCACGAAGGAAGCCGCGTGATTTGCCGGCGGGGGTGAAGATGTCAATTCGGCCGTTGCCAAACTGCCCGACGAGGATGTCGCCGGCCAGAGTGCCCCAGGTGGAGGGTGCTTGGGCGACGCCCCATGGTGAATTCAAAAATGAACCATGGGCAAAACGCCTGACCAGGGTTCCGGAGGTGTCGTAGACGTCTACGTAGCCATGACCGTTTCCAGATACATCATCGTGTTTTTCGGCGTTTTGTTTGGCGTAGGTAACGTATAGGTCTGTGCCGATCGTCTGGACGTTAAACGGCGCGTACCCTTTCGGAATCTTCTTGTCGCTGAAAGCGCCGGTGCTCGGAGTTATCGGGGAGAATGTGTTGTCATACACTTCAATCGCGCCGCTATTGAAATTGGCCACGAATAATTCGGAATGGCCGTTGGCGTCGGAGGCGATGGCAGCGCCTTTGTAGACGGCTCCGCTGGCGGAGTTGTCGCGGATCATCGTTGCGTTCCCGGAGCCGGGCCACCCTGTAATGCCGCCATCTTCGCCGACGAACACAAAAATCTGCGGCGCGCCATTGAAAGACATTGTTCCGCTGGCGAATACTTGGCCGGTTGGATTTGAAGTGGCGACGCCGCCCGCGCCTGGGATCAATACCAGGGGTGGAACGGCCACCGCGCCGGTTCCGTCGGCCTGGGAGGAGTAGCCCGAGCCGTTATCGGATATCCAGAATTCTCCGCCGGGCGCAAATGAGATGCCCCAGGCATTTACGAGGGTGGTATTTTGAACCGCCGCGACACCTGCATGGTCCGAGATAAGGTTAGATTGCGTGACAAATGGATGTGGTGCGGCCGAGAGAAAGGTTCGGCTTTCGAGCAATTCAGTGATGGGAAATACGCTTTGATGTTTTCTGATGGCGTTGTTCATGACCTCGACTCCTGATTCGCATCTGCCTTCGACAAGCACCTTATCATGGTCTCGATGGCCAGCGATTGGTTTGCAAAGAATGCATCGGACGGGGCGAAGTTGATCTAAGTTACTTGCGGCCTGAGGCTTGTACTCAACTGTTGCCAGTTGCTAAGGTTCTTTTCGATGGTCCGTCTTGATCCGCAAACGCTTCTGTCGGCATACGCCCAGGGTGTATTCCCGATGGCAGACCACGCGGGTGAAATCCATTTTTACACCGCCGACCCGCGGGGGATTCTTCCACTCAATGCGTTTCATGTTCCCCAGACCCTCCGGCAACTGATGCGAAAGACTCCGCCGGTTTTTGAAGTGCGGGTGGATTATGATTTTAAAGGGACCATGCGCGGCTGCATGACCGGGCATGAAGGCGGCTCATGGATCAATCTCGATCTCATTGATGCTTACGGAAGCCTGCACGAAATGGGATTTGCGCACAGCGTCGAGGCGTGGAAGGACGGCGAGCTGGTCGGCGGCTTGTACGGGGTCAGCCTGGGCGGAGCATTTTTTGGCGAGAGCATGTTCACGCGCGCCAGCGATGCCAGCAAGGTGTGCCTGGTGCATCTGGTCAATCGCCTCAACGAACGCGGCTACCTGCTGCTGGATACCCAGGCGACCACCACCCACCTGCGGCGATTTGGCGCGATCGATATATCCGCCGGAGAATATCGCCAGCGCCTTCGCAAGGCAATGGAGAAACAATGCCAGTTTGTTTAATCCGAGTGACTGGCCGCGGCATTGAGGGTGGCAGTGACATCGATGGCAAATCCGCTTAAAAGCACCGATGAAGCGCGCTCGCCGCGTGAGTAATGGCCGTGTACCTGGTAAGCACCTTCTTGAAGCACCAACACGGTGATGCGTTGGTTTTGGGGATCGACAATCCAATATTCGGGAATGTTTGAGTGGGCGTATTCGACGCGCTTAATTTCGAGATCGCGCCGGCGATCATCGCTGACCACCTCCATCACCAGATCAGCGCCTTCCCAGAAATCGTTGTGCACGTGATGAGCGTTCGCTTTTAGCATGAAGACGACGTCGGGCTCACGATACTTTCCGCTTCGGAGCTTTACCCGCAATGGGGCGAATAATGGAAGCCCCAGACGCAGAGGCGAACAAAAACCGAGTAGCGCACTGTAAAGAAATGCGACGATGAGTTGGTGCCCCGTCGTTGGCATGTCCAGGACCTCAACGTTGCCATCGGAAAACTCGATCAAGCGATTGGCATCAAGGGATAGGTATTCTTCCTCGGTCCATGTGCCCTGGTTGGGATAGAGCTTGGCCATGTCCCATGTCGGTTCGAGCGGCTCGCCCTGAGGTTTGAGTGCCGTGGAACTCATCTACTCATTCCATCATACCGGCTCAACGTGCAGGTCATGTGTGGGAGATTAGAACTCGCGCCTTTGCCGGGCCGTCGCGATATTGAGGATCTTGCGATATTTCGCGACGGTTCGGCGGGCCAGCTCAATGCCCTGATCTTTAAGCTTGATCACGATCTCGTCGTCATTGAGGGGATTCTTCTTATCTTCCATGCTGATGATCGTTTTGAGTTTTTCCTTGACGGCATCCCAGCTCATGTCCTCGCCTTCGGCGCTGGTGGTGCCACCGGAGAAGAAACGCCGGAGCGGGAAAACGCCGCGGGGCGTCTGGATCCATTTTTCGGAAACCGCGCGGGAAACGGTGGCGACGTGAATGCCCAGTTGATCGGCGACGTTGATCATCGGAAGCGGCTTGAGAAATTCCGGCCCCCGGTCGAAGAAATCGCGCTGGGCATCCACCACGGCGCGAATGACCCGCATGATCGTGCTCTTGCGCTGCTCAATGCTTTCCAACAGCCAGCGTGCGTTGCGAACGTTATTAGCGAGGAACTCGCGCGTCTTTTTGTCGCAAGAACGGTTCTTGAGCCATTTACGGTATAGGCCGCTGATGAACAGGTTTGGTGCCGGATCGTTGGCCATCTCAATTTCGTAGCGATCGTTTTCTTCGTCGTAGTAGATGATGGCGTCGGGCGTAATGAGGGGCGCATCGTCGCCGCCTATCTGCTTTCCGGGATAGGGCTGGAGACGGCTGAGGCGCTTCACCGCGTTTTTGAGATCCTCGATCGGCCGGCCAAGACGCTTGCTGATTTGCGGGTAGCGATTCATCTCAAGGTCATTGATGTGATCGGTGATCAGCGAACGTTCCAGCTCGAAGTCATGCCCGATGGTCACCTCGGGGTCCTGCTTGACGGCTTCAAGTTGGATGAGCAGGCATTCCTGGAGATTCCGAGCGCCGACGCCGGCCGGCTCCAAAGTTTGGACGAGGCTAATCGCTTCGATCAAGTCTTCGATCGCGATGGGATTCTTGGAGTCTTTCTGAAGCTGCTCCAACTCGGTGCGGAAATAGCCTTCGTTATCGATGTACTTGATGATTTCTTCGCCGGCTTTGCGCACCTGGGGAGTGGCTTCAATAAAAGCCCATTGTCCCATAAGATGCTCGGTCAGCGTCACGCCGCGAGCCGCGGTGTTGTTCATCGCGTCGAGCTTGCGGTCACGCTCGCCTTCGTAGCTGGCTTGCTGGCGGTAGTTGTAAGAGCCATTGGTCGCGAATTCCTCGTTTTCGAGGTACTCGCTGATCTTGGCAAGACGATCGAAATCCTCTGATTGACCTGTGTCTTCTTTGACAACTAACGAATGCTCACCTTCCGATCGCTCCTGTTTGGTGCCATCGGCCGGGGCATCCTCGATAACATCGGCCTCGCTTTCGCCCTCCCGAAATTCGAGAACGGGATTGCTCTGAAGCTCTTGTTCTATCCGTTCCTCCAGCGCCGCCAAGGGCAACTGGAGGATTTCCATGCTTTGAATCATTCGCGGCGTAAGGAGCTGGCGAAGCTCGGGCCGCATCGAAAGAGATTGAGATAACTGCATACATTCACCTGACTTGCAATCATATGCTGGTTGGGCATATTCTTTGCTTGCCAGTTCACCTTACCATTTCAAGTTCGATAGGCCAATAGGAAATATTGAAGAGCGGAAGCAAAATCCGCGCCAACGCACCACCCACGCTTTATGATAGCGCCACTAAGGAGGTTTTCTATATGGCTAAGGTCACTGGGCTGGGCGGCGTTTTCTTCAAAGCCAAAGATCCGAAGGAATTGGGTGAGTGGTACCAAGCTCATCTGGGACTCGAACCCGAGCAAGGACCCGTGTTTTTTCGCTGGCGAGAGCGAACCACAGATGCACCTGGCACCACAGTGTGGGCCTTATTCAAGAAAGAGAGCGACTACTTCGGGTCGCGCGATGCGTCGTTCATGCTGAATTATCGCGTGGATAACCTCGATGCCATTCTTGAGAAACTGGCTGGAGAGGGTGTCACGATTGATCCCAAGCGAGAGGACGGCCAGTACGGGCGATTTGCCTGGATCACGGACCCGGAGGGCAACCGAATCGAGTTGTGGGAGCCTCCTGCCGGCCAGTAGGTGCCTTTTAAGTTATCGGACTGTCGCGAAAGCAACTGAGAACTTGGAGCATCTGTAGCGGGCGATAACCTGTCCGGCGTTGTTAACTGGAAGGAGCCCTTATGCGTTCAATGTTGACTTTGTATCCCGTTCGGCGGACGTCAATCCCCAAGGCACGCCGCAAGGGACAGACCGAGAGCTTCAGCAAAATGCTCGGGAAGCTCAGTGCTGCCAGCGATCGGCTGGCCCGCGCCCGGCGCGCTCGATAGTCATATCGTGACCGATCTTCACAACCCGAAGGGGTGCGATCTGCCGTGCGAATAACGCGCTCTCGCACCCCTTCTATTTGAGCAGAAAGCCCAATAGCGTCAGTACCAGCAGTACAACCGCGACTAGCCACCACCAAGGCTTTGGTGGGTTGGGGGCATCTTCGATTGACAGATATGACCCGCAGTAAGAGCATCGCTCACAGTCTTCGTCGATATCGCGCTTGCAATACGGGCAGGGGACTTCTGCCGGGTCGTCATTCCAATCGGCCCTGTCAGGTTCGGGTGCCGGGTCGCGGGCATCATCTGGATCGTCTTCATCTGGATCGAAATCGTCGTACTGGTTCATCTCTTTTAGCTGTAATGAAGGCTTCTCGGATTACATCACATCCATATATCCGAAGTGGGCCCGAATCAATTTGATGTTTTTCGCTTTTTTTGGAAGGGATCTGACGCAAAGAAGAACAATAGACCAACGGCAATTTGTCGAGTTGTTTTATACCGAAGGAGTGCCCATGCCTTGGTGGATGCCGGCTGTTTTGGCGATGGCGGTCGGTTTTGTTGGGGCGCTTGCTTTTTCAACTCGCGAGTAGGGCCGTGCCATATCCTCAGGCGAAACACATCGTGTCTGAGGCTGCACGTCAAACAATTATCGCATAGCACCCGGAGCGTTACCGGGCTATCCTCCGCGCCTTCTTGCAATGAGAACGGAGGACCTCCTCGGTGACCGGACCCTTCTCGATCGGTTTTGACTTCGGCACGGAATCCGTCCGGGTGCTGGTCGTGCAGGTCTCCGATGGCCTGATTGTATCCGAGACCAATGTCCCCTACTCCCACGGCGTGATCGATAAAACCCTTCCGTCCACAGGGCAAGCGCTTCCGCCAGAATATGCGCTTCAGAATCCCCAGGACTGGCTCGATGCCGGGGCGGCTGCCTGCAAGTCGGCGATTGAGTCTGCCGGGATTAATCCCTCGGATGTGCTGGGGATTGGCGTGGATTTTACCAGCTGCACAATGCTGCCGTGCGATGCGGGAGGCACGCCATTATGCCTGATTGACGCCTGGCGAAGCACCGCGTTGGCGTGGCCGAAGCTCTGGAAGCATCACAGCGCGAAAACGCAGGCCGACCGCATCAATCAAGTGGCCCGGGAACGCAAGGAGCCGTGGCTCGCACGCTATGGCGGGACGATCAGCCTGGAATGGTTTTTTCCGAAATTACTCGAGACCCTCGAGTTAGCGCCGCAGGTTTATGAAGCAGGACGGGTTTGGATTGAGGCCGGGGATTGGTTTGTCTGGCAGCTCGTTTCGGGCCCATTTCCACATTGCAATGAGTCGGATATCGCCCGATCGACCTGTCAGGCCGGTTACAAGGCGATGTGGAACAACGCGACGGGGTATCCATCGGTGGAGTATTTCACGGCGGTTGATCCCCGGCTCGCGGATGTAGTATCAACACGGATGAGCGGTTCGCTGGTTGCACCCGGGAAGCGCGCCGGCCGTTTGACGGCGCGAGCCGCGGCGATGTTGGGATTGGAGCAGGGCACGCCGGTTTCCGCCGCGATCATTGATGCTCATGCGGGCGTGCCGGGCGCAGGGGTATCCGGGGATTCAACCATGGTGCTGGTGATCGGCACCAGCGCGTGCCACATGTTGAACAGCCGGGTCGAACGCATCGTTCCGGGAGTGGCGGGCGTGGTGGAGGATGGCATTTTGCCGGGCTATTTCGGCTACGAGACCGGACAGGCCAGCGTGGGTGATGCGTTCGCGTGGCTCGCGCACCTGCTGAATGCATCGCATGATGAGTTGAATCGTGACGCGGCGCTCGAACCGCCCGGTAGCGGGGGGATTCTGGCCATCGACTGGCTGAATGGTTGTCGTACGCCTTTGATGGATGGACGGTTGAGTGGGTCATTTGTGGGCTTGACCCTTGGAACGCGCCCCGCCCAGCTTTACCGCGCTCTATTGGAGGCGACCGCCTTCGGGCTGCGATGGATCGTACAGTTGCTGCGCGATGCGGGAGTGCCGGTTGAGCATTTCGTCGCCAGTGGAGGACTGCCGGGTAAGAGTCCTCTGCTCATGCAGATTTACGCGGATGTTCTGGGGGAGCAAATTACGCTGGCCGAGAGCAATAACGCGGTGGCCCTGGGCGCGGCGATCCTCGGCAACCTGGCGTCGATCACTGACAAAAAGATTGATGTACGGACAGTGATCGATTCGATGGCCCGGCAGCGATCGGAGCCGGTTTACCGTCCGAGGCCTGACGCCCAGAGACAGTATGACAGGGTCTATGCGCTGTATCGTTCCGTCGCCGAATGCGACGGTGCTCTGGCCAAAGCGATGCGCGAACTGCGGAACATGGCATCGCCCAATTAATACTTGATCGCGCGTGTTGACCTTTTGAAAGGCGGGTTTTGCAGTTGCTCACCACTGGGTCGCGGGTTTAACATTTTGCGGTCGGACGCGTTAGGGAAGCCTCGAACACATTCCTCAGGGAGACAACCAATGAATCGTAACTACGCATTAGCCGCTTCGATCATCGCATCGGGGATGGCATGGGGTTGTACAAATAATGGGCAGAACCATACCGCGGCAAACTCGCCGGCGCCAGGCGCGCAAACGCAGTCGCCAAACTACGCCGCAGTTGCGGCGGCAGAGGCGGCAAAAGAAGCCGTTGCTCAGATCCACGGAGCGGGCGATACGCATGACAAAATACATGGCACTGCAACGTTCACCGCGGTGGACAAGGGTTTGAAAGTTGTTGTTGATGTCGACGGGCTTACGCCGGGCAAACATGGAATTCACATTCATGAGAAAGCGGACCTGAGCGATCCCAAGCTGATGAGCGTTGGCGGCCACTTTAATCCTGAGGGAGCTGAGCATCATCATGCTGGGTTGGATGACACCAAGCGTCACGCGGGCGACCTGGGCAATATCACGGTTGATTCCAATGGCCACGGCCACTTGGACGCAATGACCGATGCCCTCTCGATCGAAGGCAAGAATGGCGTTGTCGGCCATTCCATCATCATTCACGAGAAGGAAGACGATCTGAAAACGCAACAACCTCCGGGGAATGCCGGCGGTCGGGTTGCCGGTGGGGCGGTCATGCTGGCCACAGGCAGCCAACGCTCGGGGGCGTAAGCGAATCGATATCCGCAAGCGAGAAGTTGACGGATGGCTCTGACCGCAGGCCATCCGTTTTTTTCTAGGTCGGCAAACCTCACTTGAGAAACTCGCTTGTTCGCAGAAACTCGTGGTCT
>DAIRGS010000207.1:0-12754 GCA_036794395.1 Tepidisphaeraceae bacterium
AAGTCATTGGTCTAAACATGACTGCGCCTCTTCTCTACTCGACGTTAAATCTTTTTGTTTAAAGGTCAATCATCATCATCTTTCTTAGATGCGCGCGGCGTTAGTGGCGGCGGGCCGTGCGGGGTGGCGGGCATTACCGAGTCATAACCCTTCACACTTTTCCAGATGATGTCGTTGAGGCGGTCGGCTGGGGCGGCGTCGGCGTGCGCGAAATCCATTTTGCTTGATTCCTCCATCATCGCCTTTTGCTCGGGGCTGATGGGGGAGCGGGGGCCGTTGATGCCATTGGATTCCAGCAGAACGTTCGCGTCGGGAAGAATTGCTGTGAACGGGGCGTCATTGGCGGGCTTGGTGTCCCAATCGAGAATCGGCCCGGCAGTTGCGTCGTACTGGCACATGGGGGGAAGACCCAGCAGCAGCTCCATTGTTTTGATCAGGCTGACCGTATTGTGAAATGCGTGGTCGACGCTATTGGCTTTAATCCATGGGCTGATGACGTAGCAGGTCGATCGGTGGGTGTCGACGTGATCGGGGCCGTCCTGGGCGTCGTCTTCCACGATGAAAATTGCCGTGGATTGCCAGATCGGGCTCTTGCTGATCTTCTCGACCAATTGCCCGACCGCGTAGTCGTTGTCGGCGACCATCGATTTTGGCGTATGCTGTGTTGGATTGGTCCCCATGGTGTGGTCGGTGCAGAATCGTATCGTCATGAACGCGGGGACCGATGCGCCGTCCGGTGATTTGGCCAGCATTTGATCGAACTCCCGTTTCCATTCTGAATACCGGCTGGGCGCCTCATACTTTCCGAATTTGCGCATGGGCCGGAAGTATTTCTCGTTCCCGGTTTGTTTGGCCAGGATCATGCGGGCTTCGCTGTCGGGGTAATTTAGATCGAACCGCCGGAAGTCGACATCGCTGATGCCGTCCAGATCGTGGCCACCGGGCTGAAGTCCAACTGAATTGGGGTAGTTGTCGGCAATGACGATGGTCTTGCCATTGCGAATTTCGTCGGAAAGGAAGAAACCGTAATTGCGATAGGAAAGTCCGTGCTTGCGAACCAGGTCCCAGATGTGGCCGCCCGGCGCTTCGGCGACATCCGGCACCGCCTTGGCGCCATCTTTGTACTTGGGATCCTGCGAGAGCGGTTTGCCATCAGGCCCGTTGGCGGGAAAGCCGCCGGTCGGAAATTGATCGACCTGGCCTTCGTAATCGTACGTTCGACCACGACTGCTGTAAGAGTACGGCACATTGCGAATCGTGTATTCGTTGGCATGGGCCTGGGTTGTCCATGTCCAGCCGTCGCCGCTCACTTCGCCGCAATCGTAAAAGTTATCGAGCAGCACGAAGCGCTCCGCGATCGCATGCTGATTGGGCGTGATGGACTTGCCAAATAGCGCCCGTGACGGATCTCCGTTCCCTTGCGGCACATCGCCCAGAACCTGGTCGTACGAGCGATTTTCCTTCACAATGTAGATCACGTGCTTGATCTTGCCGGCTTGGAGGCCGATGTCTTTCAGCGGATTTTCCGCCCGCAGATATCGGGGCGTGAGCCGAGCCAACTCCATCACCCTTTTGGTCTGGGCAGCTAATTCGGCCTTGGCCGGCAGCGGAAGGGTGATCACGTTCCCTTCAAGAACATTCAGCGGCGACTGATGGCGGGCTTTCTGTGTTGCCGGTGGGTTGGGCGTGCGAGCGGTTGTGCCCTTGGCATTGGCCACGAGGATGTTTTTGCCGTCCGGAGTAGCAACCACTGAGGTGGGGTACCAACCTGCGGGTAGGTAGCCATCGACTTCGCGATCGGCGATATCGACGATCGCCACGGCGTTCATATCGCCAAGGGTCACGTACAGCCGGTTCTCGTTGGTGGCTAGCGCAAGGCCATTGGGTGTCGCGCCGGTTACGTCTTTCGCGATCTCCGGTCGCAGGAGCACGGTGCCGGCAATGGTGTCGGTTCGCGTATCTACGATCGAGACGGTGTCGCTCTGGGCATTGGCGACAAATAAACGCGCCTGTGCCTTATCGAGCAGCATTGCTACCGGATGCGATCCGGTTGAAAGCGTGGCAACTTGTTTGGGCTGGGCGGGATTGGACGTGTCGAGCACGTACACCGCCGAGTCGCGCTGGCTGGCCACGTACAACTTGCTTCCATCCTTCAGCACCGCCACCGCCATCGGAAAGTTCGGCGTGCCGCCGAAGCTCTCGGTAAACTCGAAACGACCGATTTCCTTCTTCTCCGCGGTGTCGTAAATCGCGATGCTGCCCGGCAGCTTAAATGCCAGAGGACCCACGCCGTGGTTGTCGTTGTTGGCAACATATAGATGGCCCTTGGCGTCGACCGCCAGGCCAGAGGGAAAGTCACCCTTGCGCGTTGTGATCGCGTCGCGTCGCGTCAGTTCGCCATCGGCGTTCATTCCAACCACCAGCACCGAATCGGCCGCACCTTGAGCGGCGTAGAGCGTCTGATCCGGGCCAAATGCCAGGCCGTAATAGAGCCCATTTGTCGGCTTCACCAGCGATTTCGCCAACTCCAGATGCGAGACACCCACGCCATCGGAGGTCCGGATCGACCACAACGCCTGGCGATACCCCTGATCGGTCGAGATCGCGAACTTTCCATCGGGGCTCGCGATCATGTTGATCGGAACGCTGCCCACGTTCTGGCTGGCAGTGGAATGGGGATCGATCGATTTTCCCGTAACGAGGGGCGGAACGTCCGGACGATTGGTTGCATCGGTTCGCGGCGCGGTCGAACCTCCGCAACCGCCGACGCACGTCTCGACGCACATGATCAACAACAATGCACAGATACTTCGCATACTTGGCTCCCTATTGGCGAACAGACACAAGCGATCTCCAGGGGCGGA
The DNA here is from genome assembly GCA_036794395.1 of Tepidisphaeraceae bacterium. Taxonomy (GTDB): domain Bacteria; phylum Planctomycetota; class Phycisphaerae; order Tepidisphaerales; family Tepidisphaeraceae; genus DASXMX01. The sequence goes on from DAIRGS010000207.1 coordinate 2,865, forward strand.
GATGGTATAATGCAATTGAGGTGTTTTCGATGCAGACAGCAGTGCCACGTGTGCGGCGGTGGACCTACGACGAGTTTTCCAGGCTCGCCGACCTCGGTTTTTTCCGCGGCCGCCGCGTCGAACTGATCGGCGGGAGGATCATCGAATTGGCCCCACAACGCGACATTCATAGCGCAGCCGTCGCCCTTACCCAAAGCGCCCTGACTGCCTGTTACGGAAGCGCGTTCTGGATCCGGGTCCAATTTCCTCTGGCCATGGGCAAAGGTTCTGGCCCCGAGCCCGACCTTTCCGTCGTACCGGGTTCCCCGCGCGATTACGTTGGCACCGGACATCCTACGACGGCACTGCTCGTCGTGGAGGTCAGCGATACGACCCTCCGCTATGACCGCCGCACGAAGGGCGGGCTCTACGCAAAACATGGTATCCAGGATTACTGGATCGTGAACCTCATCGACCGGGTGGTCGAGGTATATCGCGATCCAATTTCTGATCTTGAGCACCCCTTCCGACACCGCTACGACTCCGTGACCCATTTCTCCCCCGGCCAGTCGATTTCCGCCCCGAGCGCGACGGGCCAAGTCCATGTCAGTGATCTACTCCCTTGAAAAGGAACCCACATTCATGCCGGCAACCGATGAAGATCTGAAGAAGGCCCTGAAAGCTTTCAAAAAACGTATCAAGCTCACCAGGCTCGATGATGAATCACGGATCGGCCATGGGCCGATGAGCGGGGGCGAGAAAGAAAAGATCATGTCCATCCAGCCGCCGTCAGGATTTGGGCGAGAAATCTGGGAAGAGCTTGCGGAGAAGGGCTTCCTGAAACGCGATGGGATCGGGTTTTATGAGTTGGTTGAGGGGAGGTAGGAGCGCCGACGGATGTTAGGGACGCGCGGGCAGTGAAGCCAGATATCCACCTGCAACGATCAAAAGCACACCCACCCAGTTCCACGCGCCGGGCTTATCGCCCAGGAATAGCACCGCCAGAACCACCGCAAAGGGCATGCTCAGTTTGTCGATTGGGGCGACCTGCGAAACATGGCCCAGCTGAATGGCGCGGAAGTAGAACAGCCACGAGACCGCGCCCGCGACGCCCGACAGGATGATCATCAAGATCGCCCTGCCATGAAGCGTGGCGACCTTTGGAAGCACGCCCATGACGCCGCACACGCCAACGAGGAATGCCGTCATCACCACGCTGCGAACGGCCGTGGCGAGATTGGAATCCACCTCGGCCATCCCGAGCTTGCCGAAGATACCGACGAACGCCGCGGAGACGGCCGAAAGCAGCGCGTAAGCCAGCCATCTGGGAAGGTGCATAATTGAGGTGCCAGGCCGTTTTTAGCCCGGATTATTCACCGCAGAGACGCCGAGACGCAGAGAATTCAGCAGGAGCAAGAGCTTATATGCAAAATCGCAAGGTAGTTTGTCGCGCACGTTGCGCAGCTCTCACGTCTTGTTCCTCTGGTGTTTTCTCTGCGATCTCCGCGGCTCTGCGGTGAATCATGAATTTTCCGGGTTAGACGCCGACGATATTGAACCCGCCGTCGACGTAGATATTTTCGCCGGTAATCCCGTTGGAATAATCGCTGAGCAGGAAGACGCCGGTCCTGCCAACTTCCTCGGGTTCGATGTTGCGCTTCAGCGGTGATTTGTTCGCGGCATGCGCGAACATCTCGTCGATGCCCCCCACCGCCATCGCGCTGAGTGTTCGAACCGGGCCAGCCGAGAGGGTGTTTACGCGGATTTTTTTCTCGCCGAGCTCCAGCGCCAGATACCGCGCCGTTGATTCAAGCGCCGCCTTGGCGACGCCCATCACGTTGTAGCCCGGCACGGCCTTTTCGCTGCCGAGGTAAGTGAGCGCGATGATTGATCCGCCATTGGGCATGAGCGGCACTGCGGCGCGAGTGAGACCGATCAGGCTGTACGCGCTGACATCCAGGGCCTGTCTGAAAACCTCGCGCGTGGTCGTGATGAAATTGCCGATCTTGAGATAGTTGCGATCGGCGAAGGCCAGGCTGTGAACCACGAAATCGATGGTGCCAAATTGCTCGCGGGCCGCGGCGAAGAATTTTTCAATGTCTTCGTCCTTGGCGACGTCGCAGGGGTAGAGCCATTCCTGACCGAACCCGCCCTCTTCCATCGCCTTGCGAACCCGCCGTTCCATTTTATCCAGCGGCAGAAAACCGAATCCGCACTTGGCCCCCTGCTTTATCGCCTCGTTGGCAATGTGCCACGCGATGCTCCGATCGTTGGCCACACTGAGAATCAATCCTTTTTTCCCATCAAGCAATCCCATGATACCTCCAATGGAGATCAAGCTTAGTGAGAATGAGGGGGCGGTGGCAAGGCGGGGCGGGGTGGGATGCGCATCGAAATCGGAGTCGGCTTGAAAAGAGACGCGTGAAGACGTGAAACGTGAAAAGAGAACTCGCATCCTCTTACCACGTTTCACATCTTCACGTTTCACGCGCTAATTTTGCGTCGGACAAACTCGGCCTAAATATCTCCGACGAGCGCTTTCAGCAGCTCACGTTCATTCAGCACGTTTCGAATATCGTGGAGGAGTTTGTCGGGGGATGAAACGTGGAGCAACTCCATGACCCGGGTCTGGGTCTCGGCCAAACGATTGCGATCGGCGCGAACACGGTCCAGCTCTGCCTGGAGCTCGCGATTGCGCGCGACGAGTACCGTTACATGAGCAGCGGGAGCAGGTTCATCCACAGCATGGATGTTAATCGGAAAACCCGCGTCCTGAGAACCAGCGGAACAGTCGGGTCGCGCTTCGTTTGCCATGCTTGTCCGTGTGACGAATGTATGTTGCATAACCATGGGTGGGGTTGGTACGCCTTCAAACTCCGGTCCTACGCCATGACCGGCTTAAGAAAACGTTAGCAAACATCGTGCGAACGACCAAAAACTTAGTCAAATCCACGGAATTGACGGAATTATGGGGGTAGAGGGCGTCAAAACTGCGTCAATGCGACGCATTTTTTGGGTTTCGCGAAAGAGCTACGCCACTTCGGACTATCCGGTTCATGCGTGCAAATCAGCCTGCGGCACGCGTCGCTGCCCACCTACCTTGGGCGGCGCGGGATCGATGATGGCCGGGGGCTCCCCGGCAGCTTTCATGCGGGTCAGCAGCCGGTCGCGAAGCACAGCAGCCAGCTCAGCATGGGATCGGAGCCCCACCAGATTCGTTAATTCGTAGGGGTCGCACTCCAAGTCGTAGAGGTATTGCTCGACGTAGCGATCTGAATACATGTCCCGACCAGGCTGCTTGCCGGGGGCATCCACCCCATATTTCCAGCGCCCCGTCCGCACCGCCCGGCCAACCTGCGATTCGCTGATCTGGATGAAAACATCGTCGCCCCATTCTGCCTTTTTGCCTCCCAGCAGCGGCGTAATGGTTTTGCCCTGCATCACATCGGGCACATTGATCCCTGCGGCGCTGAGCAGGGTGGGTGCAAGATCCACATGGCTGACGAGTTGACGGATGCACCCGCCACCGGTGAATGGCCCGCCGGTGAGGGCGGTGGGAACACGAATGGAATCCTCGTGGCACGATCGTTTGTATTCGCCATTGCGCGTCTTGAAATGACACGCGTGATCGCTGGAGAACAGAATTACCGTGTCGTCTGACAAGCCCATGCTTTTGAGCGCATCGATCATCCGGCCAAGCGCTTCGTCGAGCCGTTTGACCATCCCCCAGTACCCGCCCAGATGTTGAGGCGGAGATCCGAGATGGCCTTGCAGATCAGGGGGCGTCCAGCGTCCGGTGTACCGCTCCCGATAGCCATCGGGGGGAGGAAAATCGTCGAGGTCGTTCTGGTGGTGCGGCTCCAGAAAAGAAAGGAAGAGAAAGAACTGATCGTTGCGATGCTGACCGACGTAACGAATCGCGGCGTCGGTCAGGGCGTCAACGCGATAGCCGGGCAAAAAGACTTCCTTGCCGTCGGCATCGTAAACAACGGTGTCGTACGGATGGCTTGAAAACTCAAGCGCATTGGCCCCAAGCCAGTAGTCATACCCACCCTGCTCGGCACGCGGCGTGGGGTCTTTGCTGGCCAGATGCCACTTGCCGATGTAACCGGTTGCGTATCCCGCTTCCTTGAAATAATGGGCCAGGGTTTTGGTCTCGGGCTTCAGCGTGATGCCATTGCGAAAGACGCCGCTCTTTGTGGCATACATGCCCGTCTGAAGGACAGACCGCGACGGCGCGCACAGCGGCTGAGCCACAAACGAATTGCACACGTGCGTTCCCCGCTGGGCCATCCGATCGAAATTGGGCGTTAAATCCAATGGATTGCCATGGATGCCCGTCGAATCGTGGCGCTGCTGATCGGTCAGGAACACGATGACATTCGGATGGTTCTCACGAAACCGCATTCACACCTCCGCGTCGCCCGGATCGATCGTACCACCGCCGTGGGACGTTGCATAACGTTGCATTTCGTTGCATGGCAATGGGAAGGCCCCATCAGTTCCACGGCGCGACAAGGGCACGTTGCATAACGTTGCATTTCGTTGCATGCCAATCCCGGCGTTGCATTCCGTTGCAAAACGTTGCAAACCCCTGAATGGATCGGGAACTTTTGCCGCGACAGCGCGTCCAATTGTTCTGTTGTCATTCCATCTTAAGCGAGGTTCTCATGAAGCGCGTAAAGTTTGGAATTGCGGGTTTTGCGACGATTGCCACCGGGCTCATTTGGTCGGCGTACGCGGGGTCCCCGCCTTCAACACGGCCGGCGTTTCACCCGCCGGTTGCACACCTCGAACCGGGGCTTCCGCGGCCAAATGAAACCGGGGTCATGGAATGGAAAGATTACGATCAGATGCACGACTATTTCGTGGAGGGGTTCGTCAATTCTCCGGGGTTTGGACGGAGCCGCATGGTAACGCCTCGCGACCTGGCCCGACTGAGCACGCTGTATATCGAAGGCGTGAGCTATGCCATTGGGGAGATACAACTGATCAGCACGCGCGAGGAAGCAGAGCCTTTCGTTTACGATACGCGGGGTGATGCGACCATGAGGGCTACCCGTGACGCCGGCCACAGGCCGCTTAAGGCGCCTGAAGCCAACGCGATTAAGCAGCTCAAGGCGGGAAAGGATGCCGTCCTCGTTGCCAACGGCAGCAGGCCAATGATCGTCGGCGCAGTCCGCGCGAATGAATCCTGTCTGGATTGTCATCAAGCCAAAAAAGGCGATCTGCTTGGCGCGTTTACGTATCCACTGAATCCGGTCGACGAGCCGCAAATTGTGAAGAGGGGCATTCCAACGTCTCGCTCGTCGAAATAGTATTGACCTTAAAACCGATCTTCGAGCGCGCAGGCAGCTAATTTCGTACAAAAGTAGATCGAACACTAAAAGTAGAACAGTCGCTTACGTCGGGGTGGGATTTCCTTGGATCTTGATAAGATCAAGGAGTTGCCCAATTATAGAAAGCGTGGCCGACGCCCTGAAAATGTCGGAAAGGATGACCAACAGCGTTTCAGGTGAGCTCGCTTTCCTCTTGTCCTTGGAGCTCATTATCACTTCGACAGGATACGAGGGCACCAGCTTGTGGCGCACCTTCAGTAGACGGTATTCGTAATCTTCAAGGCTCGGCGCGACGATAAAGAAATCAAGCACGATGTACTGACCCTGGGCCCCGACATCGACCCTGCCGTGAAGTCGCCCGTTGGTCTTGTTGCTCAAATCGTCTGCTTGGATTTGAAGAATATCTTGTGGCGTCTGCTCACTTGGATGCTTGGCAATTCCGAGTAAATCCTGCGGCCACGCGCGATTGTTCTCTTTATTCTCTGTCATGCGTCAGCCCTCTCAAACTTTCAAGGCAAAAAACACCGGTAGATGACCTGACACCGCCTTGTCGGGTTCACCGGACGGCAGGCACAGATCGGTGGTCCCGTCGGAGTCGATCACGCACAGAGAGTCATCGTTCACGAGCGGCGCCGCCGCCTCCCGATACAGCACTTGATCGAACACAGACCAGAAGATGCAATCAGCGATGTTGACATCCAAATAGGTGGTGCCAGGAGGACGCTTCTTCCTGTCTCCCCAAAGTGAGAACGATGGATTGAAGAATAGTGGCCCTTTATGCGTGCCATTAACATTTCGGGAAGGCCGACCGGCAACCGTGCGACTCGGAACCGCATGCAACCCATCGGCGCTCACCATGCCTGTGTCCGATGGATTCATGTTCAAGTCGCCGGCAACCACAGTCCTCGTGTGTTTGTGTTTCCTCTCCGCGCGCCGGATAAACTTCGAGAAATCCTCCGCGAACGACCTCTGGTTATCCAGTGAGTTGGGCGGTGGCCACTTGGCCAGCAGATGGGCGGCGGCGATGAGTATCTGCGGTTGTTTTGGCCTCGCGAGGCGATACACAACGAACCGTCGAGCAGCAATAGAAGCTGTGATTTCTCCAGCAGGAAGTCGAGACGACACGTGAACATGGGTGCATCCCACGGCAGGCACGTGGTGGTAGTGCGAGACGGCGCTTTTGTTCAATGCTGCATTTCGATCGATTCCCGCGCTGTCCGGCGGCGGCTCAACGAAGATAAATACGTCCACGTTCAAGTGCGCTGCCAATCGCGTAACGTTTGTTCGTACATCATTTTTGAGCCGCACTTCTTAAGCCTCCGATGACGTTATGAATTATAACTTAAGGGTAAGGATTACTTTGGCGGGTAGTAGAGGGTTTTGACCGGTTCGCCGCGGTCGAGCTTGGCGGCGAGTTCTTTTGCGGTGCCGAGCTTGTCGATGACGACGGAGCGGGCGTCGCAGATGTAGAACATGCGGTCGGGTTGACGCTCGGCGTAGTAGTGAAAGATCTCGGCGTCGCGGGGGCCCAGATCGTGGGCGCGGATAATGGGGGCTTTGTCGATGTCGGCGGCATCGACGTTGTAGACGGGTTCTTCGAAGAAGCTGGCGCGGCGGGGGCCGAACAGAACGATGGCGTTGGGGGGAATGCTGGCGGGGATGTCGGCATTGACGGCGGCGATGGGGCTTGGGGCTTCAAGCATGCCGTCCGTGGCGGCTTCGCCTTCTTTGGGCGGCGTGAGCTGTTTGAATTCCCAGAGCGATGTGATGGAGATGGCCAGGATGGCCATCGTCACCGGCACGCCTAGTTGCCGCGACCACCGGCCCTGCACGAGCCAGCGGGCACCGGCCAGGGCGCACAGCATGATTGCCGGCGAAATGACCAGCGGATAATGCTCAAGGAAAAACGGGTTGAAGAAATAAACCGCGCAGAACGCCGGCAATGTTGCGGCCAGCACGAGCCGGCGGCGCGGACCCGCGGCGCCGGCCAGTAGCCCCGCGGGAAGCAGGAGCAGCAGGAGCCGGCCGGGCATGGTGTTGTCGGCGATGATCAGAAAATATGAGTTATGGAGTCCGCCGCGATCGTTGGCGCGGACGAACCAGCGTTTGATGGTTCTGGGAAACTGGTGCTGTTCGAGCATTTGTTTGCACCAGTTGTAGTAGTCGATTTTTTCGGGAAGCGTGGTGACGGGCTTGGCGTCCGGGTCGTAGTGATGGAATCCGAAGGCAGAGCCGGGCTGGTCCTGCTCCAGGGAATAGGTGTAGGGGGACTGAAGCCAGCGGCCAGTGACGCCATGGTTGAAGATGAGTTGGAGCGTGAGAAAAGGGGCGGCACCTAAAACAAGCGCCGCGGCAGCCGTGAGCATTTCGCGACGAGGTTGCTGCCAGAGGCACACAAGCATCGCGATTCCGACTGGGATTGCGTATGCGATCGCATCGGCCGGCCGGGTGATCGCGGCCCAACCGCTGAACACGCCAATCAACACCGCCCAGCGGATGCGCCGTTCGCGGCGCCAGCAAAGCCACGCCCACACAATAAGTAGGCCCAGGAAAAGCATGGGCAGATGGGACATCACCATGACGGAAAAGGTGCGGAAGGGCGAAAGCGCCACTAGCCACAGAGCGGCCAGGAGACCGGCCACGCCATCAATCAATTCGGTGATGACGCGGTAAACCATCGCGACGATTCCGCCACACAGAACCAATGGAAGAACCCACATTGGCCAGCCAAGCCAGACGGCTGGTGCGAAAAAGATCGCAGTGCCGGGGAAATAGATGGAACAATAGACGGGTTTGACGAGGACGAAGAAGGTTTCGAAGAAATCCGCGGGCGGATGCAATTGCATCCAGAGCCGGCCATGCGCCAGCAATTGCGTGCTGATGATGTAGCTGCATTCATCCTGCATGCGCGGGATGAACGAGCGGTTTTGAAAAGTGGCGGTCGCCCACAGATAAAGGGACAGGATCGCACCCAGGCCGATTGCCATCATCCGCCGGCCTTGAGGGGTTGGCTCTCGGAGCATATTGAGCAGGCGTGCGATCCCGCCATTTGCGAAGGGCACAATCGACAGGCCCACGGCGCATAGCACCACAAGCCATCGCAGCGGATACATGTCGTTGCCGGCCAGAAGCACCAGCACCAATCCCACGCCCAACGTTATCGCCACGAGAACGGGCTTGTTTCCCTTTTGCGCGAGATCCGGCAGATTCCCCGATGCATATTCAAACTTCATGTGCCTCAGGCCAATTTATAAAGCAGGAGCGGCAGACCGCTGTTTCGTTTCCACACGCCGCACGAGTGTACCTTTGGGCCGATCGCATTCCTACGAAACTATCAGACGCACCACTTGGTGACGAGCACGGGGCCATTTCGGCGGCAAGCGGCGTGTGCATTCTTAGCACAGGTGCCTAAAGCACACTTTCGCGGCTCGCCAAACACACCCGAAGAAAGAAGAAAGCAGGGCTATCGCATTTACCGTTGCCGGGCCCAACCGCGACGGGATTCGGCGGAACGTTCGCCAAAGGCACATTCACTGCCGACGGCGGTCCCCAAGTCATTACGATTTACGGCACGGTGGACGAACAGCAGGGCCGCATGCGCGTCATAAAGTTCTCCCCGACCGTTTATTCCCGGCACACTTGCCGGTCCGCTCCCGGATCAAACCTTTCTACGTCGCCTTCCCAGCACCATTCCCAACACACCCAACCCTATCATCCCCGGTTCGGGCACGCTGGCTTCCGGCCCACCCGAAGCCGCCACGGCCAATCCACTGGTGTACTGTGTCAGCGGGATCACCCCGCGCACCGGGTCATACGCCGCAAAGTCGCTGCTCCCGTTCTCCAGCGTATGGGCCCAACTGCCCATGAACCCCGAGGCTTCGCCGGTAATCAGGATGCGCTGGGCCGCTCCCAGGCTGCCGCCCTGGAAGGTCACACTCGCGCCCACGGTTCGGCTCAACGAAGCCAGGCTCAAAATCGCCGTGCCACCTGAACCCGATAGCACATCCACCAGCGTCGAGCCGGACTTGATCAGCAACGGGCCGCTGGACTCACCGCTGCTTAACCCATCCACACCCACCACTTCCAGCACGCCCCCACGCCCGTTCACCGCCGTCGTGGTGGATAAACGCGGCAACGTTCCATTGCCTCCAGAGCCGCTGGAATCATCCAGCAGCAGCGTCCCGCCCACGTTCAACGTGAACGAAGACACCGAAGAGAGTGAGCCACCGCTTCCGCTTACGCCCAGAATCCCTCCGCTCACGCTTACCGCTCCGCCGAGGGTCTCATTGGCCGTCAGCTTCACCATGCCGCTGTCGATCTTGCTCAAGGCGCCGCTGCCACTGAGGATGCCCGACAATGTCAAAACACTGTTGCCTGACACATCCAGCGTCCCACCTGCCGCCAGCACGCTGATCAACCGCGCGCTGCTTGCCGTTGCCGTCGCCGCCAGCGTCCCACCCGACAGGATGATGGCGTTGGAACTGCTGCCCAGATTGGCATCCGAGGAGAAAGACAGGATCCCGCTGCTGACGTTGATGCCGCCGGTGAAGCTGTTAGTCCCGGACAACACCA
>DAIRGS010000208.1:0-8041 GCA_036794395.1 Tepidisphaeraceae bacterium
CCCGCCCGCCCCCGCCGACGCCGCCCGCGCCGTGAAAATATATCCCCCGCTTTGCGGAGCATTGATCGTATATTTCAGCCACTCACCCGCCCGCGTAAACCCAATGTTGAACCCATTGGACCCGCCCGATTGAACATCCACCGCATCCGACCGATACCCGCCGCCGAGGTGATCGCTGGTCGTATCGTGATACGCCACGCCCTCCCCGCCCAGATCGTAATCCTCCGCCTCGATCGGCTGACCCGCCAGCCACGCCGTCCCGCGGAACGGCGTGTTCCCGCTCTGCACCGGAGGCGGGGGAGTGGGAGGCGTTGGCGTTGATGACACCGGCGGCCCCTGATCCACCGATGTAATGTCCACGAAATCCAGCTTGTTGTTGCTCGACCCCGGCGCATTGCTGATTGTCAGCCGACCATCACTGACCGTCACCGTTGCCGTCCCACCGATAAAGCGCGCCCCCGCATTAGGCGTCCCGCCAAATACGGTCGTCGACTCGGCATTGAACCGGTACACGCTGTCCGTGTAATCCATATCCCCGGCCACGATATGCACGCTGAACGTGCCATTCGGCACGGCAATTTCCCAGGTATGGTTGCTCCCACCCAACTGCGTATGAATAAACGTATCGAACCGCTGGTCGTCTGCATCGTTCCGGTCGCGCGCCGCCGATGAAACGTCCGAATCCCACCCATACGAAAACCCGTTCCCCCGATTCCCAAAAGCACTTCCCGTATCCGCCACATACCCCGCCGGCACCGCCACCCCCGCCGGCTGCATATTCACATGAACTTCAAACGCCGCCGCCGCCAAAAGCCGGCGGTTCTCCAACCCCTCGGCAACAGCCGTGAATAACCGTCGCGCGCCCAGTTTCGATCGCTTTTTCATGACGTCAACAACCATATCTTTCACATATCGGACGATCGCCTTTGGCAACTACACAGCATACCCCTCATTTCAAGTCCCGGGCATCGTTTAATCTTTTCTTGATATGGCAGGTACAGCACCGCGCGCCAAACAACGCAAGCAAATCCCCCAAATTGCCAAGCACTCCGCGTCACACCGAATTACCCCCAACGAAAACCCCCGCTGTTGGGGCCGTGGTGTCACCTCAGCACTCAGCACTGATTTAAACATCGCCAGCCCCGTTTCGTCATTCAGTCATTCGAGCTTCGAATTTGATTCGCCTGCCTTGAGCTTGTCGAAGGGTCATTCGAATTTCGCCATTCGAATTTCCCCCGCCACTGACCACTGACCACTGACCACTGACAACCCTTTAAACCACTGTTAGAATGCCCTCGAAACCGCTCCGACGTTGGATCGGCCGCACGTCTTACTGATTTACCGGAGAACCACCATGTCCCGTCTTGCCTCCCTGGCCGCCTTAACCGTCCTGTCGCTCTGCCTGCTTCAGCCGGAATCCGCTTTCGCCCGCCAGCCCAAGAAATATCAGGTCACCGGAAAAGTCCTCGAAGTCACCGCCGACTTCATCGCAGTCGACAAAGACGGCGACCGCTGGGAAATCGGCCGCGACGCCTCCACCAAAATCACCGGCACCCCCAAAGTCGGCAACAAAGTCACCATCGAATACCAGATGAGCGCCTCCAAAGTCGACGCCAAGTAACCCCGACAATCGTCGCGCAAAATATTTGCCACAGATAAACACAGATGGACACAGATAAGAGCACATTCGGCTTTATCCGTGTCCATCTGCTTTGCCGCTGAAAATCCCCCGCTCAAAAGCGCGTGGCCTTCTTCCCATCCGTGCAATCCGTGTAATCCGCGGTTCTATTTCTTGTGTTTTTGGCGCGACAACTTGGAAAAATACCAGGGCTATCACATATGCATTGGGCGGGAGTGGGAGGCTCCTGCCGAGCCGCGTTTTTCGATCGAGCATATGCTCGGCAGGAGCCTCGCACTCCCCCATTTTGCGTCGGACGGGCCATATGCGATAGCCCTGAGAAAAATACGCCATCCCGCGCTCGTTGCTTGTCACCCGCCATTTGGTGGATACAATCTCCCCAAGCAGAGACTCCAGCCGAAAGCATGATCCATGCGAACCATTAAACCACCGGCGCCCTCGTTCCCCAAGAATCGGATCACATCCAAAAAGGTTATGCAACACCCCCGTTCCGTGCTCGCCGTTGTGAATCTTTTGAAGCCGGGAGACAGCATCGGCGCTCGCTACAAAAACCACCTGGACGCCGTGAAACTGATCGAGGACGGACTGCCATTCAGCTCGATCGCGCGCTTCCAGAACACGACCGGATTGACACTCGAGCGCATCAAATCCATCGCTCATATCAGCGAAGGCTCTTACTCCCGCCGCCGAGCAAACGGCAGACTCTCGCCTGAAGAATCCGAACGACTTCTTCGTGTTTCGCGTATCTTCGAGAGTGCCGCCTCTTTACACGATGGCGACCAGCGCGCCGCTATTCAGTGGCTCGAAACGCCAATACCGGCCCTCTCCGATCAACGTCCGCTGGATCTCGCCCGTACCGATCCGGGGGCTCGCGAGGTCGAAGACCTCATCGGCCGAATCGCCCACGGGGTCGTTTCGTGACGCAAACGGCCTGGCGCATCACCAAACGTCAATACGCCGCAGGCATCGGGGCGGGCATCGGGGCGCGCGATTTCGGCGGGCGATGGAACTCCAAAGGCGTCGCAGTGATCTACGCCGCCGAATCCAAATCCCTGGCCGCGCTCGAGCAACTCGTCCATCTGGTCAAACCGCGAATCCTGCGCGGCTTTGTCGTGGCCAGCATTTCTTTTGACGACGACCAGATTAAGCGCATTAATGCCAGTGACCTGCCGGCTCGTTGGGACAACCCGGTTGCGCCGGTTGCCCTCAAACGCTTTGGCGATGCATGGGTGGCCGCCGCCACACATCCCATCCTCGCAGTCCCCAGTGCCGTGGTTCGCGGCGAATGGAATTATCTCATCAACCCCGCCCACCGGGATTTTCCGCACCTGCTCAAAACCAAGCCAAAATCATTTCTCTACGATCGCCGCCTCGTGTGACCTGCCATCCAAAGGCCGATACAGATCAGCGCAAAATATTGCCGCAGATAAACACAGCGCGGCGGAGCCGCAACCAAAAAAGGAAATGTAACCACGGAGACACGGAGCACACGGAGGCGCGCCTGGCAGTTCGAGGTCTGACTTGAAAGGCGCGTGGAAGAAATGAAACCACGGATAGCGCGGATGCCACGGATGGGAAAAACGATTTTTCTGTATCCGTAATATCCGTGCAATCCGTGGTTTTATTTCTTCCGTGCGCAATTCAAGTTTGGCCTCAAACCGTCAGGCGCGCCTCCGTGTCTCCGTGCCTCCGTGGTTGCATCTCTTTTTTTGGCTGCGGCTCCACCGAGCTGCGTTTATCTGTGGCAAATCTCTTTCGCCACGAACAAAAGAATCTCGCTCACTTCATCAATTCCGCGATCGCCGGCGCCGTCGCGTCTGCCCAGATCTGATATCCCTTGGCATTCGGGTGCAGCGCATCGGGCATGATTTCCTTCGGCAGCGTGCCATCTGCTTCGAGGAATTTCTTGCCGATGTCCAAATACTTCACGTGTTGCCCGCCATCGTCCAGCTTGGCAATCTCTTCGTTAATGTCCTTAATCCGTGTCCGCAGCTGATTGTCCGCGTTCATCGCACGGGGAAAGATCGCCAGCAACAGAACCTTCGTCGTTGGCAGTTTATCGTTCAGGATCTTCACGCACTTCGTGACGCCCTTGGCGATCTCTTCGTTCGTGTTGTCGCCCAGATTGTTCGTCCCGATCATCAGGACCGCTACCGTCGGGCTGATCCCCTCGATTTCGCCGTGCTGCAACCGCCAGATCACGTGCTCGGTGCGGTCGCCGCCAATGCCAATGTTGTAGGGATGCATCTCTCCATAGGTCTTGGCGAATACCTCTTTCCCGCCGCCACGCCAACCATCTGTGATCGAATCGCCAACGAACAGAATCCCAACGTTCCCGGTCGTGGCCTTGAGATCCTTCAAAAATCCTTCGTGCCGGTTAACGAATCCAATCGTTTCAAACTTTCCGCCCTTAATCCAAGGCTGATCCGCCTTCTCCGTGGGCGGCGCTGGCCTGCTCGCTGGCCTTGTCGCCGCCCGTCGCTGCTGCGGCCTGGCCTCGGTTTGTTGTTGACCCCACACCGGCGCCGCCGCAAAGCACGTCGCCAGCAAACATCCACACATCGCTTGTAGCCGTGAACCCATCGTCGCTCCTCATGTCCCAGGAAAAACCCCCATCTCCGATAAATAGTCGCCAGAGACTGGAAAGTTTAGATTCGACGATGCTCAAGCTCGCTTTTGCGCGACTTCCCTCGAAATGATTCAGAAATTATTTGCGCGCCAAACGCGCGTTTGCCTGTATTTTGACGAAGAAACGAGCGAGATCAAATCGAAGTTGGAAATCCCCAGTGCCGTTTCCACGCGATTAACGCCATCACTGCGACATTGCGCACCATCTTCAGCCGTCGGCACAACCTTTGTTCTAACACTTCCCATCGGTCGTCAATCCTGACGGCACAGGCGTTTATGTTCTGACGCCTTTACGGAGCGCGGTTGGTTCCCACGGGCAGTGTCGTCCGGCCGGCGGTCGGTCGGACGACACGTTTGCCCGGGGCTTCAACAATTCATACTGACGCTAATACGTATATTAGAGCGTTTATCAGGAAAGGTGTAGCGTTTGCCATCCCAAGTTTAGCGGCCCCGCTCGCGGGGCGCGGAATGCGTGGACGCTACACCAACACGGAAATTGCTTTAGAACTTCAGACTCTCGACAGGCCTGGCGCATCATCAGGGGAGCGTCAGGCCTGATCTTTTTCCCCCCTCGACTATTTCGCGATCTTGAACAAAACCAGCCCGTGAAAATACCTCGTTTCGCCGCGACTCGAAGAGGAGCGATTTTTCTGCCATCGCGCAAAAAACGCTCCTCTTCGAGTCGCGGCGAAACGAGGCTGTTGTCATCCTGGAGCGCAGCGAAGGATCTGTCTGCAAATAGACCACCAGCACATTCACGCCGCCCGGCGAACACATTCGACTTGAGTCATAGCGATCGGGTTCGCCATGACCGCACTGGCTTCAGCCTCGGAATCGCCAAAGCGAACCATCACTCTCCGCACCCCTTCAACCACCCGCCGCGGCAACTCCCACGCCGCTCGGATCAATCCGATCGTAAT
The DNA here is from genome assembly GCA_036794395.1 of Tepidisphaeraceae bacterium. Lineage (GTDB taxonomy): Bacteria > Planctomycetota > Phycisphaerae > Tepidisphaerales > Tepidisphaeraceae > DASXMX01. Next base: position 5,188 of record DAIRGS010000208.1, read on the forward strand.
GAAACGCATCGTCTGCCACGCCGATCGCGCCCCAACTTCCTTCAGCAACGGCAACAGCGCCAAAACCGCACCCACCCGAATCACCGCGCTGACCACAAACAGCACGTCAAAGAACGTGAAAACCTTCAATCCACCCACCGGCTGCCAATTCCACTGTCGCAGCACCTGCGCCATCACCCCAGCCGTCAATCCCCCGAAACATCCCGCCAGGTTGATGATCACCGTGTTGACCGCCACATAACTGCTTCCCCCGCCCCGCGCCCGTGATTTTCCCGAGGCCTCCAGCACCAGGCACTGATTCGCCACCTCAACCCCCGCCCACAGCGCCGCCCCCACTCCCGAGAGCGCATACCCCATCCAAAGCCGGCCCGGCGTCACGAAACACCACCCAATTGCCATCGGGATCAATCCCACCGACGCCACCGCCAGCAGCGGCCGTTTCCCCATCCGATCCGCCGCCCGACCCAAAATCCCCAGCACCAGCAGTTGCCCCAGCATTGGCGCGACCACCACGATCAGTTGCGTCGCCATGTTGCTCGCCCCCGCCTGCTGGAGCAGATACAGCGTCGCAAACTGGCCCAGAAGATTATTCCCAAACGTGAGTACCCCGATATATCCCGAAAATCGCAAAAACAATCGATCCCGCAACGGCTCGCAAAATGACGCCAGCAGCTTCGACTTCTCCCGCCGCTTCCCCACCACGCCCGGCACATACTGAAACATATGAATGTCGCCCAGGCCACACACCGCGCATCCGATAAAAAGGATCGCGCACCACCGCAGCGTCGAAAGTTCATTGGCCGAGCTGATCCGATCGAAGAACCACCCGATGAATATCGCCGCGGGGATTGCCGTCAGGTTCCCCCACTGCCGCCTGCGCGAAAAGTATTTGCCATTCAGGCGGGCCGGCACCACGTCCGCCATCCAGCATGTCCATGCCGGGCTGCCCGTCGCTCCGATTGCATACATCAGAAAAACCAGCAGCAAAAATAACGATAGCGACTGCCCCGCCACGCTCCACCCATGCCGCTCAATCACCCACAACGGAATCAGACCAATCCCCACCCACATCGCCCGCTGCACATAAAACGCCCCCAGGAACAACCCCTTCCGCCGCCCCGTCAACTCCACCAGCAAGCTGCCCGGCACCGACATCAACGACGCAACGAACGGCAGCGCCGTCAACAACCCAAACTGAAAATTCGAAGCCCCCAGTTTCTCCGCGAACAACGTCACAGGCTCGCTCGTGGCCATCATCTGCCACACCGACCCAAACATCCAAGCGACGGTCACAAACCCCAACACCCGCCTCAAAGTCGGTGCCCCCGCCCGTTCCCCCGACGCATCGGACCCAAAGCCCAGGGACGCCGTCCCTGGTCGTGCCAACGACAACGCAGGCACCCCAATCACTTCTGGCAACACTTCCATAGCGAGGCATTTCCTTCCCGATTCCCAGTCCACCCAGACGGTCCAGACGGTGCGCGCAGACATCCCCGTCCTTCTCTCCATTCCCCACCCCAGTTTTATCGGCAAAAATCCCCCGCCCCGTTTGGGTGTTTGAGAGTTTTGGCGACCACTCCTCATTCCCTCCACTGGTACTCCGGGGGAAGTGAGCGGAATTGGCGACTGCCCGCGAGCGGGTAGGGAGGGGGTTCTTCCACCACCCCCGATCCAACTCATGTGCCTAGTGCCGTGTATAATCGCACGCCATGGTCGAGAACCCCTTCCCAGGAATGAATCCATATCTCGAGCAACGCTGGGGCGACGTGCGCGCCGCACTTGTGACTTACGCTGGGGATCAGATTCAAGAATTGTCGCCGCCCGACCTTCGCTCCCGTTTCGAAGAACGCGTCTTCTACGAATGTGACACGCCGACTTCGACTCCCGTCGCACCAGTCCTCGAAATTGCCGGCGGCGTTGCGACCGTCCCCGCTACTTCAATACCAATTCATCTCGCGCTGCCCACCCTCGAAGTCACCGAAAGCTTCATCAAAATCATCGACACAAAACAAGGCGGGCGGGTCGTCACCATCATCGAATTGGTCAGCCCGTGGAACAAAACCCGTGGCCTCGGACGACGCATGTATCGACGCAAACGTGCCCGAGCCATGGAACACGGCATCAACTTCGTCGAAATCGATCTGCTTCGCGGCGGAAAACCAGTCACGCTCGCAGACCCTCGATTGCTGGCCCCGCAAAAGCGCGCACCCTATCACGCCGTCGCCTGGCGCGCCGCGCAAGAAGACACCATCGAATACTACCCCTTCCCCCTTCGCCAGCGCCTCCCCGCCATCGCCATTCCCCTTCGCCCCACCGACTCAGACGTCCCGCTGGATCTCCAGACCCTGATCAACTTCTGCTACACCCGCGGCCGCTACGACGATACCGACTACACCGCTCCCTTGGATCCTCCCCTTTCGAATGACGATGCCCAGTGGGTCGTTAATTTGGTCAGGACAACGATTCAATAGATCGAATTAAACCTATGACCGTCATTCAACATCCATCTGCCCGCCGCCCGGAACTCGCATGGGACGTGGCACGGCTCTATCCACTTCAGGGCGAATGGGATGTATCCGACTACCTCGCCCTCACCGAAAACCTGAACCGGCTTGTCGAACTCTGCGACGGATATCTAGAGGTTCTACCGATGCCCAAGACAAGTCATCAGCGCATCGTGCAGTACCTGAGCACTCTGCTCGCGGCGTTCGTTACGGCCCGAAGCCTCGGCACGGTCCTGTTCGCACCCTTGCGCATCAAACTCGGCAAAGGCCGCTTTCGAGAACCCGATGTCGTCTTCATGTCCGCCGCCCATGCCGCCCGGATCGGCGAAGACTATTGGGACGGAGCCGAC
>DAIRGS010000208.1:8051-12728 GCA_036794395.1 Tepidisphaeraceae bacterium
TCGAAGTCCTCAGTACCCAGGCAAAAGATCGAAACCGAGATTTGGTCACCAAGCGAAAAGAATATGCCCAAGCCGGCATCGCCGAATATTGGATCGTCGACCCCCAGGAAAAACGCATCACCGTCCTGAAGCGCCGCGGAAAAACCTACATCGTTCATTGCGAGGCTCGAAACGAAGATGCAGTAAACTCATCCCTGTTGAAGGGCTTCGAAGTTTCTGCCAAAGACGTCTTCGCTTCAACTAGCACCCACTAAGCTTCGTAATCCTTATCCTCCTCGCATTTCTCCGTGTTCTCCGTGTCTCCGTGGTGAATCGTTCTTCGTTCTTCAAAAAAGCCCCGCGACTCTCGCGAGCCGCGGGGCTGGTTTTCCTTCCCTCTGTGCCTCCGTGCCTTCGTGCCTTCGTGCCTTCTTAGTACCGATAATGATCCGGCTTATACGGCCCATCCACCGAAACCCCAATGTAATCCGCTTGTTCCTTGCTCAGCTTCGTCAGCTTCACGCCAATCTTCGAAAGATGTAGCCGGGCCACCTTCTCATCAAGGTGCTTGGGCAGCACGTAAACCTTCTTCTCATACTTCTTGTTATTCGTCGCCAGCTCAACTTGGGCGATCACCTGGTTGGTAAAGCTGTTGCTCATCACAAAGCTCGGATGTCCCGTCGCGCATCCCAGATTCAGCAATCGCCCTTCCGCCAGAATCAAGACACTATGCCCATCGGCAAACGTCCACATGTCATACTGCGGCTTGATGTTCGTCTTCTTAATCCCGGCGAACTTCTTCAACCCCGCCATATCTATTTCATTATCGAAGTGGCCGATGTTGCCCACGATCGCCTTGTCCTTCATCTTCGACATGTGATCGGCGGTGATGATGTTCTTGTTACCCGTGCACGTGATGAACAGATCCGCGTCAGGAAGCGCATCCTCGATCGTCAGCACCTGATACCCTTCCATCGCCGCCTGAAGCGCGCAGATCGGATCGATCTCCGTCACGATCACCCGCGCCCCCTGCCCGCGCAACGATTGAGCGCATCCCTTACCCACATCGCCATAGCCCAGGATCACCGCAACCTTGCCCGAAAGCATCACGTCCGTCGCCCGCATCAAGCCATCCACCAGCGAGTGCCGGCAGCCATATAGATTGTCGAACTTGCTCTTGGTCACACTGTCGTTGACGTTGATCGCCGGGAACAGCAGCGTGCCCGCCTTCTGCATCTCATACAACCGATGCACGCCGGTCGTCGTCTCTTCGCTGACGCCCTGAACTTCCTTCGCCACTTTCGTCCAGCGCTGGGCATCAGATTTGATCGTCTTGCCCAACAGCGTCAGGATTTCCTTGAACTCTTCGTTGTCTGTGGTATCGGGCGAAGGAACCGATCCCGTCTTCTCGTACTTCAGCCCTTCATGAATCAGCAGCGTCGCATCCCCTCCATCATCCACGATCTGATTCGGCCCGCGCCCGCCGCCAAAATCCAGCGCGCGTTCCGTACACCACCAATACTCTTCCAGCGTCTCGCCCTTCCAAGCAAAGCACGGCACGCCCTTCGGATCCTCCACAGTCCCGTTCGGCCCCACAACAACCGCGGCCGCCGCATGATCCTGCGTCGAGAAGATGTTGCACGAACACCACCGCACGTCCGCCCCAATGGCCGAAAGCGTCTCGATGAGAACCGCCGTCTGCACCGTCATGTGCAAACTCCCCATGATCCGCAACCCCTTGAGCGGCTGCACCCGCGCATACTCCTCCCGCACCGCCATCAAGCCAGGCATCTCCTGCTCGGCCAGCATGATCTCCTTGCGCCCCCACTCCGCGTCGGCAAGATTCCTCACCTTAAACTCAAGCCCGCCCTGCGCACTTTTCGCCTTGGCCGGGGGTGTCAATGTCTGTGTCATGAATTAAAATCTCCTTAAAGTTGCTGAACTTTTGTAACCCCGACCGTCTCAGAGTTGAGAGGGAATCGGATCGTCAAATTCGAAATTTAAAAACGATCTGGACATTTCATCAGGCGTTAACAGTAGTAACATCGAAACGTCTTCAATCTCGTCCACTGTTAATCTGCCTCCAATAAACTTCCATGCTGAATCGTGACGCTCACCTTTGGATTGATTTTCGAATTGCTCATCGACTATGCGGATGCGGATCGCCGCCGAGCTATGCCGATACACGGACGCTTTCGCACCGGGGTGCGCTCGTTCATACTCGTCGAGCACCGATCGGACTTTTTCGACCACCTGATCTTGCGATCCGCGCGTAATCGTCGCCATTCTTCACATCCTTTCGTCAGCCCATTTTACCAGCGCCTCGGCAGCTTCCAGGAATCTTTCGGTCACTTTTGGATCTCCTGGCCCTAACTCATATCGTAGTTGTGGATCCCAAGTAGAAACGAACAGAAAATCTCCAGAAACCGGATGAGACATTTGAACGCCTCTTTTCGTCAGATATGCCTTCAGCGCATACAAATCGTGTCCGAATGCCTTCTTGAGCCATGCGATTGTCTCATCTCCGCTTGGAGGTCTTTCATTTCGCGGCGTACTGGCAATGACTAGTGCTTTCAGAACACATTCGACCGCGTATCCTCCTATGTATTGCGCTGCGGCCGGCAATTGCGCTTTGCGATAGATCAATTTCGCTTCGTCCAGCCGTAAGATCGCAACTCGCGCGAACTTTCGAGCGTCAATATCGCGAGGTCTTGCCATCAGTTTCCAAACCCATTGCCATCGCGACCCCCCGCCACCAGAAACAACCCCGGCCCCTTCACCTCCGCCTCCGCCCCCAGCTCCACCGCCCTCCCCACTTTCATCCCCACTTCCTCCATCATCCCCTTCACCCGCCCCATCTCCAGCCCCAGCACCTGTTGCCCCATCTTCAACCGAAAATCCTCCCGATCGTGCGGCAACAAATCCACCACCACCGCCCTTCCCCCCGCTTTTAAAATCCGCGACATCTCCCCCAACACCGGCCGTGCATCCACCACGTACGACAACACCAAAACCAAAAAAGCCGCGTCGCACGTCCCGCTTTCAATCGGCACAGCGGTTAATTCCCCGCGCCGCAGTTCCACATTCTCCAGCCCCGCCGTGCGCCGCCCCGCCGCCTTCAGCATCGTCGCCGAGCTATCCACCCCAATCACCTTCCTCACCCACGGCCCAACCTGCGCCGCAATCGATCCGGTCCCGCACCCCAAATCCGCCACCACCGCATCATCCGCCAGCAACGCCAGCGTCGCCTGCTGCGCAAACGCCCGCCCGTAATACTCCTCGCGCAACTTATCCCACTGCCCCGCCGCCCCCGCAAAAAAAACCTCGCTCGCCTGCCGTTTTTCCGAAAGCCGCCGTGTCAGCCGAAGCTGATCCTGCCTCACCGCCGCCCACCCCTCAGTCTGCTCCCGCGCCACCATCCAAAGCTTCCGCGCCGCCGGATCGACTTCCCCCACCGCCGCCCGATACAAATGCACCGTCCCCTGCCTTCGCGACTTCACCCACCCCTCATCCCCCAGCACCTTCAAATGCCGGCTCACATTCGACTGCGGCAACTGCACCACATCGCACAGCTCCGCCACCCCCAGCTCATTCTGCTCCAGCAACCTCAACAATCTAAGCCGCGTCGGGTCCGCCAGCGCCCCCATCCACCCCAGCAGCACCTCAGGTTGTCGAGCAATTTTAACCATCCGTCTATCCGGATGGAATGCTACTACGCCTTTGCCCAATGTCAACCCACCGAACCTCCGCCCCTCCCCACACATACAACTAACACCGGGCGTGGTCGCTTCAGCGACCATGTCTTCGTTGAATTTGCGCACCCCCTGAAGCACGCCCAAAGTCGAGTAATTTCCGACCCCGCGCATGCCGAAATGGGTGCAATGCTTGCCGTGTGTTTGATGATGTCCGAGACACCCAAAGTCCGATAAAACCCGCAGCCATTAACCGCAGTGGGACAGACGTATGAACAATCTCCACGTAAAATACCTGCTCGTCGGCGGCGGCCTGGCCAGCAGCTCGGCCGCCCAGGCCATCCGCCAGCTCGATCCCGATGGTTCCCTCCTCCTCGTCTCCCAGGAGGTCAACCGCCCCTACCATCGCCCCCCGCTCAGCAAGGAATTCCTGCGCCGCGAAAAGCCCCGCCACGAACTCTTCGCCCAGCAGCCCGGCTGGTTCGAACAACACAATGTCCAGCTCCGCACCGGCCGCCACGTCGCCCACCTCAACGTTGCCCGCATGGCCGCCATCCTCAACAGTGGCGAAGATGTCTCCTTCGATAAACTCCTCATCGCCACCGGCGCAACCCCCGCTCCCCTGCTCATCCCCGGCGCTCAGTTACCCAACCTCGTCTATCTGAGAACAATCGACGACGCCGAACTCCTCCATCACGCCATCGACAAAGCCCTCCGCGAAGGCCGCCCCCACGCCAACGGCCGCGGCCGCGTCTCCGTCATCGGCGGTGGCGTGCTCGGCGTCGAACTTTCCGCCACGCTCACCCAACTCGGGCTCGGCGTCGATCTCCTCCTCGCCCACGACCACCCCTGGGACAAATTCGCCGGCGAAAATACCGCCCGCTTCCTCTCCCACTATTTAGAAAAACGCGGCGTCACCCTCCACCCCAACGCCCGCCCCCAGCGCCTCGAAGGCGATGGCCGCGTGCAGCGCATCATCCTCCCCGATGGCCGGCCGCTGCCCTGC
>DAIRGS010000209.1:0-12681 GCA_036794395.1 Tepidisphaeraceae bacterium
GCCCCCGACCACGGCCTGTCTTCGACCCTGAGGCTCAGACCCGACGGGGAAGGCCGTGCCACTAAAAAAACAATATCGCGAAATTGCGCACAGTCATTTAAAACGGAAGACTCTGATCCATCCAGTCGTCGTTCTTCAAGACCTGCTTGCGGCTGAATCGCGCCATTCGTTCGGCACGCGCCTGGGCGACGTGAATCAGCTTCGGAGCGCCGATCGTTTTCCACATCTTGCGTAAGCCGTTGGCGTGACGAATGAACAGGTCGTCCTCGGCACATGCGAACATCTGGGCGCACCCGGGATCTCCCTGACGAGCAGCCCGGCCAAACAACTGACGATCGACGCGATGCGAAGTATGCGGCTCGGTCGCGATCACGTGCAGCCCGCCAAGCTCGGTGACGCCTTTTGCCAGTTTAATGTCGGTGCCGCGACCGGCCATGTTCGTGGCGACAGTCACCGTACCGAGGTGCCCCGCGTCGGCAACGATTGATGCTTCCTGTGCGGTCTGCGTGGCATTGAGCACGCGATGAACGACACCCTTTGAATCCAGGCGCTTGCTGACTTCTTCGCTGGCCAGCACGCTGCGGGTACCGATCAGGATCGGAACTCCCTTTTGATGCAACTCGGCCACACGTTCGACCACCGCATCCCATTTCTCGTCCGCCGTCTCATACATCCGCACCGGGAGCTGAACGCGAATACACGGGCGGTTGGTGGGGATCCGAATCACCGGCCGCTGGTAGATCTGCCAAAGTTCGGGGGCCGCTTCCCAGGCCGTTCCGGTCATTCCGCACATCTTGGGATATTGCCGGAAGAAACGCTGGAAGCTGAGGCGCGCCAGGTTTTCTGAATCGGCGGTGATCTTTGCGCCCTCTTTCACCTCGATCGCCTGGTGCAGGCCATGCTGCCACGATCGATCCTTCATGATACGGCCAGTAGCTTCGTCGATGATCTGAACTTTGCCGTCCTCGCCCACCAGGTACTGTTCATCGCGCGTATAGCAGTGGATCCCGGTCAGTGCGTTAGTGACCAGTTCCTCGCGGCGGCGTTTGCCCTTTCCAAAAACCGTCCCCTCGGCGATTCGATCCAGCGTACGGTGGCCACGCTCCTTCATTTCGCATCGGCGGGACGTGCGATCGATGGTGAAGTCCTTATCAAGCTCGAGTTCTTTCGCGAGGTTGTAGGCCGCCTCGTAGTAGGTACGGTTGCCTTCATAATCGGGCTTATTAGAAATGATGAGCGGCGTAACGCCTTCATCAATCAACAGACTGTCCGCTTCGTCTACGATCGTTTTGAAAAGCCCCGGCACCTGTAGCTGCCGGCCAACGTCTCCTCCGAGCATCATTCCAACTGTCGTCTGCATGCTGGTGCGCAAGGTGCCAAGCTTGATCTGATCGCGCAGGAAATCCGCCACCAGTTCCTTGCTCGTGCAATAGACCACGCTGCGGCGGTAGTGCTCCAAACGCTCTTGTACGGTGGTCTCGTGAGTGATGAAGCCCGTGGTGAGGCCCATGTATGTATAGACCGGCCCCATCTCCTCGGCGTCGCGCTCAACCAGATAGTCGTTGACGGTAATGACATGAACTGGCTTACCAGCCAGCCCAAGAATCGATGCGGCAACAGCCGCCGTTAGCGTCTTTCCTTCACCGGTCGCCATTTCGGCGACCGCGCCGCGAATCATCGCCACGGCTCCCATGATCTGCACGGGAAACGGGCGCATGCCGACTGATCGAAGACACGCTTCACGCGCCAAAGCCAAAGCTCGATCAAGGTGCGGCCCGACCAGCTTGTCGCGCCGCGCCAATTCGCGAACCTCATTCACAGCTTCGTAAAAACCCGCCGACCCAAGCTTTTTAATCTCCGGCTCGCACGCTTCAACTCGCACTGCCAGGGCCTTCAATTGCGACAGCACCGGCTGGCGATTCTTAAACCACCCCCAGAACACGTTCGCCATCGCGTCCAGACCCTTGAGCTCAGGCGCTTTCACCCGCCGGGCGTCAAAGATCTGCCACAATTCCTTGGTTGCAAGTTCGGACATAAAAATTCAGACGTAACAACACTTCCGACTCAGCACTTTAAGCAGTTTCCGTGTTGGTGTAGCGTCCACGCATTCCGCGCCCCGCGAGCGGGGCCGCTAAACTTGGGATGGCAAACGCTACACCTTCCTGATAAACGCTCTAACACTCAGCACTCAGCACTCGATCCTATAGCCACTTCGCGCTCGCGCCCTTCGCCTCCATCAGCTGCCAGGCACGCCGCATCCACTGCCAGATCAGCGGCTTCTTCTGAAGCTTGAACCGGACATAAGCGCGCTGCCCGGTCACAAATTCACCCAGATCATCCGTCACCACGCGGGCACGGAACTCGGGCGTGGCAAGCGTGCCCTCGTTGCGGTCTGAAGGATTCAGAACGGATTGGCCACCGCCCATCGGTGTAAGTGCCTGGCTGATCGGCTTGCTCTGAGCCGGCGTCAGGAATGCCGACATCGCCTTCAGCTTGTGCGGGATGTCGCCCACCATCCGCACCTCGGTATGATCCTGAATCCAGTTTAATTGCTGATCGAGCAGCTGATAGTCATCCTGCGGCAATGCGGCCTCGACAAACTGCCGGCGTGTGTCCACCACGCGAAGCAACTCATGCTTCGACGGCTGGAAATATCGCCCGGTCGTGTACTCCATGTTTGGAGCGATCAGCTGACCGTCGATCGGAGCGCGAATGGTAAGCTTCTCAACTTTACGTTGCATAAGGTCACGTTGCTCGGTGAGTACAACAAGCTCCGCCTCTTTCGAATGCCTTTCATTCGCGCTGATCGCCGTGGAGGCGTTTCGCTCCAACGTTATTTGCTCGATCTTGGCGTTCTGCACCTTCAGTTCGGTGGTGAGGGGCTCATTCTCCAGAACCATTAAGACCTGGCCGGCCTTCACCCAATCGCCATCTTTCAATCTGCTGCCGTCGACGTTCTTCCCGATCTCCCGCACAAAGCCCGGCTGCTCGATGTACTTCTGCTGCGCGTAGGCCGGGCTCACCGACAATACACCCTCAGCATCGATGTTCACCGGAAACTTGATCACCCCAATTACGACTACAGCAGCAGCCGCCACCCCCAGCGCAAAGGCCACGGCACGCGGACGTTTTCGATGCAGCTCAGGGTCCGTGCCCACATATTTAACGACCTTGTAGCACGGCACCAGGAACCACGTCGCGATACCGCTGATCGCCATCAGCGGCCCAATCACTGGCAGCTCGTAAGCCACGATTAACAGGATCACAAACCCCACAAATGCACGGTAGATGGACGACGCAATGGAATACGTGAACAGCCAGAACCGCTGAAGCGCGGGAGGAAGCGGCTGGGTCAGCTTGATTCTGAACACATAACGCTTGATCAACCCCAGCGTGTATTCGCTGCTCTTCTGTCGGAGGTTTGGAATCTCCAGGAAATCCGAAAGGATGTAGTAACCGTCGTAACGCAGCAGCGGGTTGGCGTTGAAGACAATCGTCGTCACCGATGCGATGAGCATTGCGTTAAATGCAAGCTGCGAAACGACGCTATGGATGTCCCCCACCGACACCCAGATGAACGCCGCAATGGAAGCGACGAACAACTCGACAATCATGCCGCCGGCGCCGACGAAGATGCGATGCCATTTATTAGGAAATGCCCACGCAGTCGACGCGTCGACATAAGGCGTCGGGATAAACACCAGGAACATCACGCCCAGCTCGTGGCACTCGCCGCCAAACCGCCGGCAGCCAAAGGCGTGGCCCAACTCGTGGAGCAGCTTCACCCCCACAAACACCGTATAAAGCAGGATCAGGTTGATCGGGTTATTTCGAACGTCGATTGAATTGTGCGCCGCGTCCTTCAGGCTATGGCCCGGTTCATTCCACTTCGGGGCGACCAGGAAAATCGCCGCGAACACCACCGCCAGCCAGATCATCGCCCCAAATCGGCTGAACGCCATTCGGCACACCGGCATCCACAGCCTCAGAAACCGGTCGGGGTCCCACATCGGAATGCGCGGGAACAGCATGTTCATCAGGCGGCCCTGAATCTTCCGCTTCGATTGCTGCTTGTGCCGCCGCAATAGAATCGTCGCATCGGGCGTGATGTCGGCGTCGATCAGGTTCGCCGAATAAAGGTGAGACAGGATCTGAATCACTTCCGGCTGCGTCGGCGCATCGTCTTCAAGTTGCCCGCCGCACAGATCCCATGCCTGTTCGACTGTTCGCGAGCCATCCAGCAGCGCAACGAATCGATATGCCGGATCGCTGAGCCGATGGAACTGGTTTCCCGCCGGGTCGCGGACGACGTACCAGCGCTCGCCGCGATAATGCTGCCGGGAGATCTGCGCGCCTGCACGCAACTTCATCCGCAGGCTCTGCACCCGATACCACGATTCAGAAAATGTCGGTCGCAGTTGGAGAGTCATAATAAAAAGTGCTGAGTATCAGAATTCGAAATTGCTGAGTGCTGAGTCGCGAGTGCTGAGTCCCTGGTAACCGTGCCCAAGTTCTTCACTCAGCACCCGGCACTCAGCACTCAGCACTTCCTTTTTACATCCACAGCTTCAGCCGCAGGAAGTCGAGCAGTCGGTGCGTCCAGACCCACGCGAGCCGTCGCGGGGCGACGTCGATCCGCGCTTCACCCGCCATGCCAGGCCGCCACAACGGCTCCTGGCCCGCGACGATGCCCGACGTATCCGCATCGGCGTACACGATGAACGAGTTGCTCCCCTCTTTCACATCAGGCACCGGGATAATCCGGGTGATGGTCATCGGGTACTTGTCCATCGGCAGCGAATCGGTGGCGAACCGGCCGCGTGCATCCTTCTTCACATCCTGAATGTCACGCTCGGCAACAGTCAGCTCAAGTCGAAGCTTGTCGCTCTGCATGATCTCAAACAGCTCTTCGCCAAGCTGCGATTTCTGGCCAAGGTGAGTCGTAAGATCACCCTTCAATATCTGGCCGGAAAACGGCGCTACGACACGGGACTGATTGATCTGATGATCGTAAAGCTCGATGTCGTACTGAGCCTGCCTGGCCTTGGCTGCGGCGATCAACATGTCAGCGCTCTTATGCTCACCGCGCGCCTTGCCCTCCTCGTTCAAAGCCGTGTCCTTCTGTCCCATGGCCGACGACTTGCGAGACAGCAGCTCGTCAATGTCCAACTGCGCCAACAGCTGGCCCTTCTTTACATAGTCGCCCGGACGCAAGGGATCGCCGGCAGCGTTCTTGCCGATTTCCTGTATCTGGGATTCAAACGGGGCACTGACCGAGATCGTGTCAGGAGCGCGAATCACAAACGGCGCGCTCACGTGGTACATCGGCTTGAAAAACGTCACGATCAGAACCAGCGCCAACGACAACGCGATGATGACCTTGGCCAGCATGTAACGCGGGCCGGTAACGTGCTCCAACTGCGATCGGGCGCTAAGCCCGGCCTTGGTGATCAGCCATCGATCGTTCTGATAACGATCGTGCAACTGCGGAGCCAGCAGGTCCACCGCCACGGCAAGCCCGTGCATCAGCTGCGGACCCAACTTGGTGCTGGGAAGAAATTCCAGCGTCATCACGCCTTGCACTTCCGCGTTCTGGCGGAGTGGGATCGACAATATGATGTTGCCGGCCTGCGCGCGGGACATCGCCTGCGCCTCTCGGCTCACGTTCTCGCTGCTCTTGCCGCCCGGATCGAAGCTGACAATCTCTTCCTGATCCGCGCACTCTTCCATCACCCGTTCGATCTGAACAATCAGGTCCTGTTTCTTATCGAATTCTTCAGTGTGCGAAAGCGCCTTAACCTTAATATTCCGGCCCTTGTACCAACCCAGCGCAACCCGGCTCGCGCCCGATCGATTGGCCAGCTCGTTACACAGGTTCATCGCCGCCGAGGGGAATCCTTCGGCTGTCGCAACGGCGCTGGCCAACTGAAGCACGTGCTGATGGCTATGGGCGATCAGCCGGGCCTGGTCTACGCTGTGACGAAGTTGAAATAGCTCGAAATACCCAGCCACCAACTGCATCGACGTCAGCCGCTGCTTGGCGCGCTCCTGGTTCATGCAGCGCGTGATCACCGCCGACACCGCCACCGCACTACCCTCAGCGCGCAGCAGGGTAATCAGACAATATTGGGATTCAGGCTGGTACGCGTCTCCCACCCCGATCTCGATGGCCCCGTCCTTGCCCTCTTTCACGCAAGGCTTCACCAATTCGATGAAAGCCTTCACTGCGGCTTCACGCACATCAGGTGCGCTGTTGTCCGGCCGGACGTGTGCCAGCAACCGAAGCTGCTTGGCCCCTTCTTCGCCATTTTCGATGAGGAAGCCGATGGCCTCCGTGCCGACGACCGTGGTCGCCTGCGTGGTGATGAGGTCCTGCACAAAGGCCGGCAGGTTCGGCGCATCGAGCAACCGCTGCACCATCGGTGCGCGTTGACCGCTGGGCTGTTCCTGTTCGGTTTCTTCCGAATATTCAGACGTTTCAACTGTTCCTGATGCCACGGCCTGTGACCTCCCGATCTGTGACTGACAATTCCTGGTCGCACTCCCCAAACAAAACCGCTCCCGCGATTCTCCCTATCGATTCGAGGCTGCCGCCCCTACCGGAGCAGCGCCCGTTGGCATCCTTACCATCACCTGCAAGCCCGAGCTACGACCCTCCGGGTTGGGCATTTCCAATTGAACGTATTCCATGTTGCTTTGCGCATCCGCCTGGGGGCGAATGAAGTGAATTTTCGCGTCCCGCCACTTCCCGGCCTTGTCCTCGTCAACATACTGAACCTGAAGCACTGTCTTCAGCGAATCCGCCTTGAGTCGGGTCACCAACGGCGCCGGCAGCCAGACCTCAACGTAAAGCGGATCGTTCTTCACGATCGTGATCGTCGGGTGCTGTGTATCGTTGTTGGCCAGTTCCCCTTCGTGCGTGTTGATTTCCGAAACAATACCGTCGATTTTCGAGTTCAGCTTCTTCTGCTTGATCCGGGCCTTTTGCTCAAGAAGATCGGCCTGGGACTGGTCTTGCTTAAATACGGCGCTCTGGCCCTTCAACGAATCGATATGGACCTGCAGCCGTGCTTCTTCAACATCGCCGATATTCGCCGACTTGCTGAGGAGCATCTTCTCCTTGCGCTCAAGATCAACCTGATCCTTGCCCTCCTGCGCCTTGGCCGCTTCTATTTCCAAACCAGTCGCCTTCGACTGTAGCTCCAGTGAACGAAGGTGAGCCTCATCACCTTCAATGTTCTGCTCAGCCAGAAGCTCCCCGGCCTTAACCACGTCCCCTTCCTTCACCAGCAGCTTCTGCACAACGCCCGGCACGTCGAAATTCTGCTGTCGCTTTTGAGACGGTGACGTAATCGCGGGGAAAGGGGTGGAGGTGTCCTCAGAACCGGGCCCAGCCGCCAGGCACAATCCACTCAACGACAATGCGGCCAGGCTCGCGCGAGTCCACGACATTCGGTTTCGACGAGGGTTGGTATTCATGCTCAAATGGCCCTTCCGGGAAATCGCCAAAAGTATAACACTTACATGCGTCCGACGCGTCCGAACGCAGCCTATTCACAATTTTGCACTCCGCATGCTGACCGAGCCGAAATGATCGGACTCAATGCAGCACCTCCAGAACAACTCAGGATCGACCCGCCAATCCAACCACCTTTAACCAGATCATGTGCTGCACACATTGTCACCGCTAAAGATGATAGTAACCTGAGAGCTTATCCAGTTTATACCCGGAAAGGCCAAGGGTCAGGAAGTCTTTTTACGTTCAGCGTTCTTATGTGTTCTGTGTAAATGAAGTTATCAGACGTCCACCGGCGTCAGCCGTAACCGAGAGTGCTTAGGTCGTCCTCATCCAGGCCGAAATGGTGCCCGATCTCGTGCAGCACGGTCTTACGCACCTGGTCCAACAGTTCCGCTTCGTTGTTGCTCACCTGTTCTATCGACTCCTGGAAAATGTAGATCACATCCGGAAGTCGCCCCGATTCCTCCACGCTCCGCTGTGTTCGCGGACGGCCCACATATAAGCCCAATAGCAGCCCCTTCGAATCGAAACGGCTCGACTGGGCCTCGGTGGGCCGGTCGCGCACTTCCACCGGCACTTCTTCAATGAATTCCTGAAACTGCGGCGGGAGCGTCGCCAGAGCCTCTTCCACCATCAGCCCAAACCGCCGTTTGCTCACGCGATACGCCATCGTTAGAATCCGTTGACTGGCATGAGATTATAGGTCGTTAGCTCCGGCAGAGGGCCCAATGACCCCTGCTTTAGCCAAACGTGACGGATCGGATGTCCGCCGCTCGTCCTTATAAAGAGGCAACCGCATGCATCGGATGCTCTGGATCGCCTTACTGGTTTCGCTTTCGGCTGGATGCGGCTCCCCCAGCTTCCTTCTGACCCCGGTTGCCAACACCAACGAACTCAGTGAAGACAAGGTTCAGGCCGGGCACGGCTTCTCACCCGGTAAAATTGTCATCATTCCAATCGAGGGCACCCTTTCCAACGCCCGTTCGCAGGGCCTGCTTCAACCCACCGAAAATCCCATGAGCCTTTTCGCCCAGCAACTGGCAAAGGCCGAAAGCGACTCTTCGGTGAAGGCAATCGTCCTTCGCGTCAACTCCCCCGGCGGCACCGTCACCGCTTCTGATGCGATCTATCAGCTCATCAAACGTTTCAAGGCCCGCACCAGGATCCCCGTCGTGGCCGCGGCTCAGGAGGTCGCCGCCAGCGGAGCGTATTACGTCAGCTGCGCCGCCGACCGAATCGTCGCCCAGCCGACAAGCCTCGTCGGCAGCATCGGCGTGATCTTTGAGGCCACCCAGTTCGAGGGCACGCTTCAAAAACTCGGCATCCAGATAGAATCCGTCAAAAGCGGCTCTCTTAAAGACATGGGCTCCCCCTTTCGCGCCCTTAAGCCCAAAGAACGAGAAGTCATGCAGGCGATGGTCGAGGAAGACTTCGCCCGATTCATCAAGATCGTCACCGACAACCGCCCTGTGAAAGAACATCCCGTCGCCGACCTCACCGACTACGAAAAAAGCGAATACGGCGGGACCTATAGCGGCCGGGTCTTCAGCGGCGAACGGGCCAAAGAGATGGGCTTGGTTGATGACCTGGGCCTGCTCGAAGACGCCATCGATATCGCCAGAAACCTGGCTCACGCAAAGGGCGCCGAGGTGGTCATGTACGTTCGCCCTTATGGCTATGGCGGATCCATCTATGCAAGCAACAACGTTCCCGCGCCGCGTGCCGATGTGATGAAGCTCGAGTTTCCCGGCACCTCGCCGCTGCTTCCCGCCGGACTGTATTACCTCTGGCAGCCGGGCCTCTGATCCATGATCTCGATTACCTGCACCAATTGTCAGTCGGTGCTCACCATCGACGACGCGTTCGCCGGTGGCGTGTGCCG
Source organism: Tepidisphaeraceae bacterium (assembly GCA_036794395.1). Classification (GTDB taxonomy): domain Bacteria; phylum Planctomycetota; class Phycisphaerae; order Tepidisphaerales; family Tepidisphaeraceae; genus DASXMX01. The sequence goes on from DAIRGS010000209.1 coordinate 9,402, forward strand.
CTGCCAGTTCTGCGGCACGATTCAAACCGTGCCGTCCAAAGCCGAAGCCGCCCTTCACGCGTCCGGCGTCACCACGACCACTAAATCGCTTTATCACAAGGAAAACGCGCCATCCCCTTCCCGCGCGGAGTCATCGGGGACGGGCTTGGAAGATCTTGCCGGTGCGGTCGCAGGCAGCGGATTGGCCGGCAGTGGAAGCGGACTGGCCGGTCAGGACTCGGATCCTTCCCTCGGTGAGGCACAGATTAGCACGCCGGTCATTCAAGCCCCCCCGCCGCCTTCGGGAGCGAGGCTCTCGGTTGTTGTGATCACTGCCGCGGTGGTTGTGTTGAGCGGGATCGCAATCGCCATTCTATTGTCCCGCGCCACCAGCGACCGCACCTCCGGGAAAACCACCAGTCCCGGCGCATCCCTTACCGGCCCAAGCTTCTGCGGCGTTCCGATCACCGGCAGCACCGACGTCTTTCTGCTGGATCGCGGCAATTCGATCAACGAATACTTCGATACGATCAAGGCCGTCTGCTACAAAAGCCTCAAGCAAATGGGCCCGGATCGGAAATTCCAGGTGATCCTGTGGGATAACGATGCCGGCTCGGCGGAATTCCCAGCCGGCGCGTTGCGCAACGCCACCGCCGGGGCGATTGAGGATTGTCAGCGCAACTTCCAGGATGTCGTGGCCGGGGGAAGCAGTCATCTGGCCGGTCCATTTCGCGAAGCCCTGGGCCGTCATCCCCAGTTCATTGTTATCGCCACCGCCAAATCGCAGCTCGACAGCGACGACGCCGATGCACTTCGCACGGCAATCGGCTCAGGGTCGCACGTCTGCATCATTCAAATTGGATCCACCGCCAGCCCGCTTTACGTGGAGATCGCCAAGGCGACGGCAGGTCAGTGCAAGCTGACCAGTGGTGACGAGCTTCGCGAATTTTCCCGCTAAAAATGCCAGGTCGCTCACAGTATCAATTACGACACGTCCCCCATTACTTCCCTCCCGGCATCATCCCCCCAAAACATGATTTCGCCACATCCGGCGATATACTGCCTCAAGCCTGGCCGTAAATCCCGCATGGTCCATCAAACGGGAACTGGCCATGCGCTGTCGCATCGCTTGGCGCATCGCGCGGAGCCCAGCTGGATCGGCGGCCAGTTTTGCCGAAATGCCCACGAACTGCTCGGGTGATTCGGCGATCAACTCGGGCATCCCCAACCCGTGCAGGATGCTCTTGCCTGAGCGGGAGATCGTGGTCGTTCCTGCAAGGCTAACCAACGGCACCCCCATCCACAGCCCGTCGCAAGTGGTCGTGATCCCATTGAACGGGTAAGTATCCAACGCAATGTCGATTTCATTGAACCGCTCCAAATAATGACGCCGATGTTTGACCTTTCCGACGAGAGTTAATCGATCGAGCGGGAGGCCTTTTTTGCCAAGATGGTCGCGAATGGCGGCTGTAAGCTCGCCGACGCTGAGCAGCAGGCGTGAGCCGGGTACGGCGTTGAGGACGTCAGTCCAGAGCTTTGCGCACGGGTCGGAGATTTTGACGATTTTGTTGAGCGAGCCAAACGTGACGTGGCCTTTTGCCAGCATCGGCGGCTCGCGCACTTCCGGTGCATCGGCATCCGCCGTATAGCACCAGCAAGTGTGCGGGATTCGGGCGAGTTGTTCAGTATGGTATTGCTCGGTCAGGCCTGGCGGATCCTGGTGCTCGTCAGTGATGCGCCAATCCATCGTTGCCAGGCCCGTGGTGTTGAAGTAGCCGACCATGTTGACCTGCACCGGCGCGGGCTTGCGGGCGAAAAGCTTCATGCGATTGCGCGACGCGTGGCCGCGAAGGTCAACAAGGATGTCGATGCCGTCGTCGCGGATGAGACGGTCTACCGCTTCATCACTCTTGCCGGCGGTTTCCTTCCAATGGTCGGGCAGCGATCGCAGCCGTCGCGTGGTCAAATCCGGTTTGGCCACGTCGCTGTAGCAGAAGATTTCGAAGGCGTTGTGATCGTGATGCTCCAGAGCGGCTCCAATGAAACGCGGAACCGTTTGCTCCCGAAAATCGGGCGAGACATACCCGATACGCAGCCGGCGATCGGGAACACGATCGTTTTCGTGCGGCGGAATCTGATCGAGCAGCGGGTCGCAAAACCTCCGCCCCCATTCGCGATGTTCCCGATAAAGAGCGGCAGCGTCGTAATCCGGAGAGTAGTGAATCGTATAGAGAAGCGAACTGCGGAAGCTCGCCTGATCGGGTTTGAGTTCGAGCAGCTTGCGATAACAGCTAAGCGCCAGATCCAATTCGCCAAGCTCGACGGCGACACTCGCCAACGCGTCATGGCTCTTGACGTAATCGGGGCGGAGGCGGATCGCTTCGGTGTATTCGCCAGCCGCGTCCGTCGTCCGGCCTAGTTTGCGGTACGTGTTCCCGAGGTTGAAGTGCGCTTCCGGGTAGTTTGGCCGGAGGCGAATGGCGGTGGAGAAGGCAGCGGCTGCATCGTCGTGCCGTGCGAGGGCTTCGAGGACCAGACCCAGGTTGTTGTGAAGATCGGGAACGTTCGGGTTGAGCCGATGGGCGACATTCAGATGTTCCAGCGCTTCCTCATGCCGGCCCATCCTGCCCAATAACGCCGCGAGATTAACCCGGAGCGCCGGATTTGCCGGAGCCACTTGAACAGCGCGTCGAATTATTTCGACCGCCTGCTCGAACTCGCCTTTCTCGTAGAGAATCGTGCCGAGAAGATGAAGGGCGTCGGGCCTCGATGGCTCGACGCCCAATACCTGTCGGCAGATCGTTTCGGCTTCCGCGAGCCTGCCTTCTCCCTCGAGGCGGATTGCGTCAGTGAGATTCATTGGCACGACCGACCACGCGGCTCGGAGTTGGGACAGCGAATATCTGGCATGTACCCGGAGGCCGTGTAGGTTGCCAGGACGTTTCGGGGCGACATATAAACGGCGCTGAGGAACGGTTGAACGAGGGTGAAGCCATAAAGCCTATTGTGGTGAAGCCCTTGTTGCGGTGCAGGTTTTCCGACCCGCACGTGCAGGGCTGGAGACCTGCGCCGCAAGCGCGTAATCGTGAACGATCATTTAGGCTGCGGCCGGTAAAGCCGTCCCGCATTCGGGGCAGATTCCGCTTGTGTTGCCGGTGAGATTGTAGCCGCACTTGACGCAGTGGCCGGGGGGTCTGCGTCGGTACGCGGCGACCGCCCATGCCATCGGAAGTGCCGCGGTCAACACTAAGAGACTGTCTCATAAGTAGTTTTAACCGGCTTTGCGATACTCGAACTCCGC
>DAIRGS010000210.1:0-12539 GCA_036794395.1 Tepidisphaeraceae bacterium
GCAGGACACGCAGCCTTGTGGGCTGCAACACAGATTGCGCAGATGCTCGCAGATGAAATGCCAAGCCCGTTTCGCCACGACTCAACGAGGAGCGCTTCCCGCGCCGTCAAAAGCGACTCCCCCGTTCTCAACCCGCCCCAGCCCATCCCCGCCGCCCAACTGGCTTGCTCTTCGCGACGACCAAAACCCCAATTGCTCAGAGATCATCCACAGATTCCCCAAATGCCACAGCGCCGCAGAGCCGCAACCGAAAAAAAAGATGCAACCACAGAGGCACGGAGACACGGAGGCGCGCCAGTCATTTCGACTTCTGATTTGAACGGAGCGTCATTCCACGGATAGGATAAGCGCCGCGCGCTCATCGCATCGCTCAGCGATTCTTTTGCCGGTCCGCCGCCCGACTTGCCGGGCGCGTCGATCCCGCCCCAATACCGCCAACAACGGCGCTATCTGGCGATTACGCCCCATTCCCTGTACAACCCCTCACCATCGGAGGGGGCAATTCATGCCCATGAACCCGTGTCCAAAACTGAACCACCATGGCGGCAAAAAAGTACGACGACCTCTCCAAAGAAGAATTGATCCGGCTGCTGGAATCGCGCGACCGCCGCGATGCAACTCGCTTTGGGCTCGTATGGGAAGCCAATGAAATCGAACGCGACAAGGCGCTGAATCAGGATTTCGTCGCACTCGACCTCGACCCGCAAATCTCCTGCGGCTCCGCACCCTGGAAAAACCTCATCATCGAGGGCGACAACTTCGACGCACTCCGCTACCTCCGCATGACCTTCGCCGGTCGAGTCAAGTGCATCCTCATCGATCCTCCGTACAACACCGGTCGGAAAGATTTCGTATACAACGATCATTTCGTTGGGGAGGAGGATCTTTGGCGTTACTCGACGTGGTTAGAATTCTTGTATCAACGTCTCGTGATCGCACGTGATCTGCTGCGGGACGATGGCGTGCTCCTGTGCTGTATCAACGACGATAATCGGGCCAAGCTCGAACTGCTGTTGGACAGGGTGATGCCGGGCAAGCGTCTCGGCACCATGGCATGGAGGACTCGTGACTCGACAAGCGCGAAGGGAAGGAATTTCAGCGACACCCATGAACACATTCTCATCTATGCGGGTTCAGCGTTTCAGTTCCGTGGGCGAGAGAAAACTCAAAGAAAGTACAAAAACCCTGATAACGACCCCCGGGGGCCGTGGAATGCAGACCCTCTAACGCTTGGATTCGATAGATTCCAACGGAAGAACCTTTTTTATCCAATTCAGAATCCAGCAACGGGAAGATGGTATCCGTGTGATCCTAATTTAGTCTGGCGCTACGCAAGTGAGAAGATTCATAGTGACACAGGTACTCTCGCAACTGAGACCATGGAGGAATGGATTCGTCAAAAGAAGATCGTCTTCCCGGACGCCGTCAAGGAGCCTGTCTTCATGTGGCAATCGCTGGACGATCTCCTGTCGGCGATCGACGCGGGAAAAGTGCCGGTCACGCCTAAAAAGAAGCTTCCGTTACTGTCGCGCAATACTCCAAATCTTGAGTTCTGGGTAGGCAAACCGGTCGGATCGGGACGGCCGACATTCAAAAAGCATTGGAGCGACTTGAAGAGCCATACGAGCCCCGTCGGCAGTTGGATCGCGAGAATGAATGAAGAGGACGACCAAGAGGAAACCGCGACACTACGATCACGCGAGGCCGGTGAGGGGACCGGGGTACTGCAGCAGATATTCGGCAAAACAGTCTTTAGCTACCCCAAGCCCCCTTCGTTGATGCGTCAGCTTATCGAGCAGTCGACGGATTTGGACAGCACGGTTCTCGATTTCTTTGCCGGCTCCGGCACAACCGCGCAAGCTGTCTTGCAGCAAAATGCTCAGGATGGCGGTCAGCGAAAATTTATAATGGTGTCGAACGCTGAGCGAACCCCGGATGAGCCTAATCGAAACCTTTGCCGCGATGTGTGCGCGCCGCGTGTTAAAGCGATTATTAGCGGCTATGGGAACAACCCCGGCATCGGCGGCGATTTCGCCTATCTCCGCTGCCGCCGGATCGCCCCTGGCAAGTTGATGGAGATCGACCACGCCCAGGTCTGGACGGCGCTTCAACTGACGCATGTCGAAACTCTGACGGAGTATTGCGATAAGCCCGTCCTCCAGGCGGGTGATGAAGAACAACTGCTGATATACGTGCCGCACTTCAAGGCCAAAGACGCGCGGGCGCTGCGGGCGGCGGTCGGGCGCGCCTGCGCCGCGATCGTATACACCTGGCAGCCGGAACTGGTTCGTCAGCGATTGCGAGAGTATTCGAACGTGCAGATCGAGACGATTCCCGAGAGTCTCGCCCGGCGTTTCGGGATGAGGATCTGACGATGGCGATCAAGTCGCTCAAGACATTTCAAGCCAACGCCATCGAAAGCGGCATTCTGGTTTTCGACCACACCCGCACGATGCTCGACGCCGCCGGCGCGGACGAGCAGGCGCGGGCGACCGCCATTCACGACAACGGCTACCTTCTCATTGAAGCGCCGACCGGATCGGGCAAGACCCTCATGGCGGGTAACATCGTCGAACAAATGAGCGGGAAAGACCAGGTGGTATGGTTCTGGTTCGCCCCGTTCAAGGGCGTAGTCGATCAATCAGCCGCGTTTTTGCGCGAGCAGTTTCACGGGCTTCGCCTCCGCACGCTTTCGGAGGATCGAAGCGACATCGGGACGCGATCCGGGGATGTCTTTGTCACAACCTGGCAACTGGTGGCAACGCGCGTGAAGGACCGCAGAAGCGTCCGGCAGACCGGCGAACAGAACGGCAGCGTGGACGATCTAATCATCTCGCTGCGGGAGCAGGGTTTTCGGATCGGGGTGGTAGTGGATGAGGCCCATCACGGGTTTCATGGCGACACCCAGGCGGCGGTGTTCTTTCGCGGCGTGCTGAAACCGGATTACACGATTCTGGTCACCGCCACCCCCGACGATGCGGACCTGCGCGATTTGCAGGAACGCATGCAGTTGGGCCGGCTCCATCGCATCACGATCAGCCGGGCCGATGCCGTGGGGGATGGGAGTGGTGCGGGGTTGATTAAGGATGGGATTAAGTGCATCGCCTGGCGGGTGGAAGAAGGCAGCGAGGCGCTGGTCGATTTCGAGACGACGGCTTTGCGCGAGGGCGTGACGCTTCACCGAGTGCTCAAGGCGGAGTTGCAGCGGATTGGGGTCAATCTGGTGCCGCTCATGCTGGTGCAGGTGGACTCAAAGGCAAAGAGCGTGGAGAAGGCCAGGGAGAAGCTGATTGGAATGGGCTTTACCGAATCGCAGATCGCCACCCACACGGCCGACGAGCCGGACGCGGGGTTGCTGGCGCTGGCCAACGATGAGTCACGGGAGGTGCTGATTTTCAAGATGTCGGTAGCGCTGGGATTCGATGCGCCAAGGGCGTGGGCGCTGGTGTCGATGCGGGCGGCACGGGACCCCGATTTCGGCGTGCAGTTGGTCGGGCGCATCCTGCGGGTACATCGGCGGCTTCAAGGGAAGACTATTCCGCAGTTGCTACGGTATGGGTATGTGCTGCTGGCGGATTCCGAATCACAAACGGGGATTGACGCAGCCGGGCAGCGCATCAATCAATTGCAGACCGCGTACGCGACCGTGAGCCCGACGACCGTGATCGTTCAGGTGGGCGATCGCACGATGGTTCAGAGAATGGGGGTCGACGGGCAAATGACTTTTGTCGCCGCGCCGCCAATCGGTGCGATGTTTATTCCGCCGCCCGATGCAACGGGGTTAGGGACGACAGAGGGCGATGCGAGCCAATCACTTCTATTTAACACCGCCTGGGCCCCCGACGAGGTCCGCAGCGCCGTTCGTGCCGCGCTGCAATTGCCCGTGGCACAGGCCCGGTATCAATACCCGCTTCGCGGCGATGTGCCCCGGCGATTTAAGTCGCAGGAATTCCCGGGCGAGTATGACGTGACCGAGGAAGACTGCGCCGAGCGGTTCATCGTGTCGGCCCAGCAACTGCTCGATGCGATCATCAGTCGGGAGCGCGTCAGTGTTCAGAAGCGTACACTCGAAATTTTCACGCACGAAATTCAGATGGAGCTTGGATTCGCGCTGCCGTCGCTCGAACAAATGCAGCGCAGAGCCCAATCAGAATTGCTGCGATCGGGAATCTTCAGCGCCAAGGAACTTCGCGCCGCCCTTATGCGCAAACTTCAAATCCTCTTGACTGGAAAAGGCGTTGAAGATGCGACATTCTCCGAGCGGTTGAGCGAATACCTCGACATTCTGCTTTCGCAGCACCCCGAACTCCTCCGCGAAGCTCAACTGGCCGCGATGGCCGCGGCAGCACAAATCTGCGACGCAGACCCACTACCCGAAAAAATTGATTCCGAAGTACCACTCCCCTCGTCCCGCCTCAACGTCTACAGCGTCACACCGCCAGGTCTCAACTCCTGGGAGCGCGACTTCTGCCAGTATCTCGACGCGGACGACACGCAGACCGTCCTCTGGTGGCACCGCAATCCATCCCGAAAGCCGTGGTCGATCAACGTCCTGCTCGAATCCGGGCGCGGATTCTTCCCCGACTTCATCGTCGGCATCAAAGAGCGCCGCACTCAAGACGGCGGCCTCCTGGCCGACACCAAATACGCCTACGACACCCAACGCGAAATCCCCAAAATGCTCGCAGCCCACGCCGCCTATGGAAAGATCCTGATCATCGCAAAGAATGCCAATCACCGTTGGGCAATAGCCCGCCTCGACTCCGTAGGCCGTCCGTCCCTCGGCGCCCCGTTCCAAATCCTCTCCGCCAAATCCTATTGACAAGGACGCGCAATGAGCACACCACAAATCCGGATCTTTCCATGTCAAAAGGAAGAGTTTCCGTCCCTTGATCTGCTTGCGATGGACCGATTTAACGGGACGGCTCTGGACCGATTTAACGGGACGGCTCTGAATTCCCTCCAACCGGTCCGATTGTTCCCGGAACGCGTAAACCGCACGGCTGAGAAGTTGCCACCGACATTCGAACCGGTCGCGCTTCCCGGTCCCGTTTTCCATTCCGAGTCTCACAACCCGCAATCCCGTCCGCCCCATCCAGAAGCACCGACCTGCTTATGGCTCCGGTGTCTTCCGGAGCGGGAGAAGACTATACCCGCATCGGCCACGCCGATCCCTCGCCTTCCAATCATTCCTGTTTCGCCGCGACTCAAAGAGGAGCGCTTTCCAGCACACTCACCCCACCCCGTACCCTTCGTGACTGCCCGCCTTCTCCAGTACCCTTCGCCCATGCCCACCCCAACGCGGCGCCGCTCCCGCCCCCGACTCAGCGCAACAAATAGTACAACTCATTTAAAAACGACTGAAAATTCCCCCGCTCACCCGCCCCCGATTCTTTCCACCTTCGGATAAACGCCTCGATACCGTCTTCGACCGGTCCCGCCATTCCACCATCAGACATGCCCACCACTTTCCTCCCCCGACGAACCCGCCGTCATCCTACCCACCCGACCTCCGTTTGCACCCATCCCATTCCGCGATTTCCTGGCGCGCTGCCCATTTTCAGCCACTCCCGTAACCCCTGACACGGCATGCCTTAGCCGCACCCCCAAAAACCATCAGCGCGCCAGCCTCATCCCTCGAAATAAGGACTTACAACCAACCACTTCACCCATCGCCTGCTGCCCGCGTCTTACTACGAGCAAACTTCCGCCAAACGCAACGAAATGCAACCAAATGCAACACGCTACACATCTCGAACCTGGTTCGGAGCCCGGCTTGTGGGACGGATTGAGATTGGGATTAAGATTAGGATTAAGAGTAAGAGTAAGAGAGGGTTTGGAAGCGTTGGCGAACGCTCGACAGTGGGGCGCGCGGCCAACATAATGCGGCGATGAGTGGTGGCGAGCGGTTGGATTTGCCGGCGGTGTTGTCGGCGCTGGAACGGTTGACGGAAGAGGAGCTGGTTCAACTGAACCACATCATCGTGGCACGTCTGCGGCTCATGCGGCAGATCCACAGCCACAACAAGATGATGATGTTTCGCGTGGGGCAGCCGGTGCGGTTTACTTCGGGGACAGGGCAGGTCATTCGGGGGGTTGTCAAAAGTCACAATCGCAAATCGGTGACGGTGTGGAGCGAAACGCACGGGTCGTGGAGGGTTGCGCCGGAGTTTCGCGTGCCCGAGTGAAGGGATCTCTTGTCGGGGGAAAAGCAAAGACGGTTTGATCCACAGATTTTCCCAGATCGAAGTGGGGTCGCAATCAAAAAAAGAGATGTTCACCACGGAGACACGGAGGACACGGAGGCGGTTCTCGACAAACATGATTGCCACGAAGGCGCGAAGACTCGAAGAAAACAAAACAGAGGATTAGCCACAGAGGGCACAGAGAACACGGAGGGCACGGAGAAAGCCAATACAAGATTTTTAACCGCAGATGGCGCAGATTTACGCAGATGAAATTCAGGTATTTGTCTTTATCTGCGAGCATCTGCGCAATCTGTGGTTAAGAATTCTTTTCCGTGATTTTCTCCTTGCCTGACACGGACAGGCGCTCCGTGGTGAATAATCCGGGTTAGCCACAGAGGGCACAGAGAACACGGGGGGCAGAGAGGAAGCCAATTCAAGATTTTTAACCGCAGATGGCGCAGATTTACGCAGATGGAATGCGGGTCTTTATTATCTGCGAGCATTTGTGCAATCTGTGGTTGAGGATTCTGCTCCGTGGTTTTCTTCGTGTCTTACACGGAGGGGCAGTCGGCGGTTTGACTTGTTTTGAGGGCTACGTGGAAGAAATGGAACCGCGGATTTCGCGGATAACGCGGATGGGGCGATGATTCTCGCTTGCCCGTAAGATCCGCGTAAGCTGCGAAGAATTGAGAGGGTGGTTGCATAGAGAGAAGACGAAAGGGAAAGTGGATGAGTTCGGGGCCAAGCGTAAGGCACCGAAGAAAAGAAATGAATGCGGCGCGGCCTGCTTATCCTCGCATCGGCCCTATTGCTACTGCTATGCGTGGCGACAGCGGTGCTGTGGACGCTTCGCTACAAACAAGCGATTGGTCGGATGAAAACTGTGCCCATAACCGAAAACGTTCCGGTCATTCGTACGGACTTCAGTGACGACGCAGAATGGCGGGCTGTAAAGCAGGAGATCGCACAACCCAGTGTCGAGGGGTTTATCGCATATGTCGAATACATCGACGATCGCGCGTTCAGGGACATCAATGCGGAGCATCTACTCGGACTGATTCCTCCAAACATGGCAGACTTTGGACATCCTCTGGTTATTGTCGCGGATGGAACGACGTTCAGCTCGACGGAACATTCCCTTCTCGTTATTGATCTTGACGAATTCCGTGGACGGAGTTTTCGTGCACTTCCATCACAGATTCAGGCTATTGAAAACAACTTGTCGACGTTCAACGTCTCCTTCGAAGATTTCGCCGCCGACGCTGATTCTGACGGAATATTTCGCGGGAACGCAAAAGAGCGTTAGTCGACACCATAATCCCCTCACCTGCAACGCCAACGGCGTGTGCCCGGTGTGGGGGACGCGCATAAGCGCAGAGGGCGCGGAGAAAACCAATGGGGTGAATCGTTGTATCTCCTCTGTGCTCTCTGTGTCCTCGGTGGTCTCTGTGCTTAAAGTATCGCGGATTAACGAAGGATCGTTCATGACCGACGAAGAAAAAGGAGCCGTGAGCGTCGAGGATCGAAAAACGTTCGATTACGCGTTACCGCAAACACTGCGGGAATTACCCACATGGGCGCATTTTGTCGCCATCGTTTTTTGGGTGTTTGTTTACCTTCTGGTGTATGGGATGGCAGTGGGTGGGCCATTGCTCGCCGTTGCGGGGGTCTACCTTGTCCTGCATCGGTCGCCGCACGTCCACGCGTTTGGCGAGCCGATTGAGACAGTTTGGCAAAAAGTTCGGGTGGTTGGTTATCCCATCTTCGTTAGCGCCGTATCCGTTCCGCTCGCGATCTGGCTTCATAAGCAGAAGCGCCGGTAGGCGATTGGTTGCGGTGGTCTTCAGCGGTGCCGAGGGTCGGACATTTTTGTGGGTTGAGTTTAGCACAGAGGCCACAGAGGACACTGAGGGCACAGAGAAAACCGATGGGGCGATTTTTTGTATTTCCTCTGTGCTCTCTGTGTTCTCTGTGTCCTCTGTGCTTAACGTATTGCGGATTAACGAAGGATCGTAATGAACTTCAGGCTTCCATTTCTGACGATCGCGGCGTTGCTGTCGATCGGCGCTGGGCAGGCGACCAAACCCGTTTTGCCGTACCACCAATCCAAAGAGCCGGGGCCGGCGCTTTCGCCGGCGGAGGCGATGGGGAAGATGCAGTTGCCGGGGGGGTTTAGGGTGACGTTGGTGGCGTCGGAGCCTGAGGTGGTGAATCCGACGGCGTTCACGTTTGACGATCAGGGGCGGATCTGGGTGACGGAGTCAGTCGAGTATCCGCGGGAATCGGCGGGGGTTGGGCGGGATAAGGTGATCGTGTTGGAATCGACGAGGCACGATGGGCGATTCGACAAGGTGACGACGTACAAGGAGGGGCTGAATATTCCGGCGGGGGTTGCGGTCGGCAACGGCGGGGTTTTTGTCACCAATTCGCCGGAGGTTTTGTTTCTACAGGACTCGGCGGGGAGTGGGAAGGCGGATCGGCAGAATGTGATTTTGTCGGGGTTTGGGCGGTATGACCGGCACGAGCTGCCGAACAGTTTGACGTGGGGGCCGGACGGGTGGCTGTATGGGATGAACGGGGTATTTAATGAAGCGAAGGTGGAGCACGATGGGGTGGTGGATGATTTCACGTGCGCGATCTGGCGGTGGCATCCGAAGACGCACAAGTTTGAGTTGTTCGCGCAGGGGACGAGCAATCCGTGGGGCCTGGATTTCAACCGCCAGGGCGACTGGTTTGTTTCGTGCTGCGTGATCGATCACCTCTTTCACATGACGCAGAGCGGCTATTACCTTCGGCAGGGCGGGCCTTATCCGGCGCAGACGCATTGGCTCCCTTCGATCACCAAGCAGCAGCATCAGATGGCGGCTTACGCGGGGTTGTGCATTTACGATGCGGATCAGTTTCCGGAGCAGTATCGGGGGGCGCTGATCATGGGGAATCTGCATGGGAGTGCATTGAATGCGGATACGTTGACGCGGAACGGGGCAACGTATGCGCAGCATAATGGGCCGGATTTTCTGCAGGCGAACGATACGTGGTTTATGCCGGTGTCGCAGAAGGTTGGGCCGGACGGGTGCGTGTATTTCATTGATTGGTACGACCGGTATCACTGTTACCAGGATGCGGGGCGCGATCCGCAGGGGGTGGATCGGCTCAAGGGGCGGATTTACCGGATCAGTTATGGCGATCCGCCGGTGGTGCCGGCGTTTGATTTGCAGAAGATGTCGAGCGCGGAATTGATCAAGCTGCTGGGGCATCCGAATGTGTGGTGGAGGCGGCAGGCGCAGCGCGTGCTCAATGAGAAGTTTGACGACCGATTGATTCCGCAGCTTCAACAGATGGCGCTGGATACGGCGGACACGACGCCGGCACATATGCATGCGTTGTGGTTGCTGGTGAGCCAGCATCAACTTGAGGGGGGCTTTCATCAGAAGGTGCTGGGAAGCGCGGATGCGGCGACGCGGAACTGGGGCGTGCGGGGGATTGGGGAGATGCAGACGGCGTCGGAGGAGATCTATCGCAAGCTGGAGGGGATGGTGAATGATCCGTCGGCGGATGTGAGAGTGCAGGTGGCGGTGGCGGCGGGGAGACTACAGAAGCCGGAAGGGCTGCCGATTGAGCTGGCGATGCTGCGGAATGGGGAGAATGCGAAGGACCCGCTGATTCCGACGATTGTTTACAACAATATTCTGCCGCTGATTCCGAAGCGCGGGGCGGAAATATTGGAGATGGTTGAGAAGGACCCGGCGATTCAGAAGAATTTTGGCGACACGGTTGGGCGGTGGATTGCGGATGCGGTGAATGCGCTGAATCGAAGCCCGGCTCAGATCGTGGCGGGGCTGGAGGGGGGGCTGCCGGGTTCGATTGATGATTTGCGACGGGCGGCGGTGGAGCGGAAGACGCGGTCGGAACTTGTGAGCGTGGTGGATGCGTTTAATACGCTGGGTGTGAAATCCGATGAGGCGGGGAAACTGTTCTCGGCGGGAACGCGTGAGCGGATTGTGCAGATTGCGACGGGGCGGACGGGGGCGCGCGTGCCGGCGACGATCATCGCGCTGTGGTGGCGCAATCCGAAGGCGATGGAGGCGGCGCGGGCGATTATTGCTGATCCGAAGGCGGAGGCGCCGGTGCGGAGTGAATTTGTCCGCGCGCTGGGACAGCAGAAGGACCCGGCTAACGTCGACGCGTTCGCATCGCTGGTGGCGGATAACGACGCACCGATTCTGATTCGGCAGAATGCGGTGAATGCGCTTGGGGCGATGAATGATGCGAAGGCGGCGGGGGCGCTGTTGGGTCGGTTTGAGAGTTTGCCGCCGGACCTGCGGCCGATGGTGGTGAATGCGATGGTGTTGTCGAAAGCGTCGGCCGGGGCTCTGCTGGATGCGATCAAAGCAAAATCGATCGCACAGAGCAACATGAACGAGAACCATGCGCGGACGATCAGTGAGCTGGGTGATTCGGAGTTGGGGATGAAGCTATCGGCGGTGTGGGGGAAAGTGGGGACGGAGCGCGATCCGGCTCGGGCGAAGCTGGTCGCGGAGTATAAGACTCTGTTTCAATCGCGCGGAGGAGATGCGGGGCGGGGGTGGAAGGTGTTTGAAAACAAATGTGCGCAGTGCCATACGATTTATGGGCATGGGGGGAATGTGGGGCCGGATTTGACGGGGGTGGGCCGGGATAATCTGGATCTGTTGCTGAGCAACGTGCTGGATCCGAGCCTGGTGATTGGGAAGCCTTACTACGTTTATGTGGCGCGGTTGAAGGATGGGACGGTGTTTAACGGGCTGCTTGTGGAGGATTCGCCCAAGGAGATCGTGCTGAAGGAACCGACGGGGACGCACGTGGTGCCGCGGGATCAGCTTTCGAAGCTCGTGCAGCAGAATATCTCGATGATGCCGGAGGGGCTGGAGCAGACGATGAGCAAGGAGGAGTTTTGCGATTTGATTGCGTTTTTGCTGACGAAGGGGCCGCCGGGGAAATAGGTTTAACACGAAGGCACGAAGGCACGAAGAAATGCCAATGCAAGAGGGTTAGCCGCAGATGACCGCAGATAAAGAAAGAGATGCAACCACGGAGGCACGGAGACACAGAGGGGCGTTTGGTGGTTCGATGTTCGATTGGAACGGGGCGTTGAAGAGGTTTAACCACGGATAGCGCGGATGGGGAAAGCCGTGCAGAGGAGTTTTTAATCGCAGATGACGCAGATGCTCGCAGATAAAGACAAAGACTGGCATCTGCGGCTGATCGAGTAGAATTGCCCACATGCGTCGTCACCTCTGGGCCTTCACTGTCGCGCTATCGCTAATGCCAATCACCGCGTTTTGTGTGGTCGGTTGTGGCACAATGGTTTCAATGGAGACTAACGAGCCGTACCCGAACATCGTGTACGGTGGACTCAGGAATGAATTGAGTCCCGTGAGTCCCCACACGTTCTTTGATATACCCTTCTCGGCGGCTGCCGATACGCTGGCACTCCCCTACACAATCCCCCGTTCAATCCACAACAGTCAACACCCCGAAGAACGCCCGATTTATGACAATGGAGGTCTCCGTATCTCGAAAGGCGCGACAACGAAGTCCGCGTCCCAGTAGCCTCACCGGCAGCACCAGCGGCGTCTGCGCGGAATGGACACTGATCAAGGCTTTCATTCGCGCCCCTCACCCCAGCCCGCTCCCGAGGGGAGAGGAGGAAATGCAGCGCCCCGCGAGCGGGCCGGCTAACCGGACAAAGGAATGCTGCGCATGCGGTGGAGGTGGAGGTTGGCGTCACCAGCCGAAGCGTTGTTCGGTCCAGGGGTTTCCGTGCATGTGGTAGCCGTTTTGTTCCCAGAAGCCGGGGGCGTCGGTGGCGCGGAGTTCGATTCCTCTGAGCCATTTGGCGCTTTTCCAGAGGTAGAGTCGGGGGACGAGGCTGCGGAGGGGGTAGCCGTGGTCGGGGGTGAGGGGTTTGCCTTCCCAATGGTAGGCGAGGATGCAGTCTTGGCGGGTGAATTCATCGAGTGGAACGTTGACGGTGAAGCCGGCTTCGCTGTGGCACATGACGAAGCGGGCGTTGGGTTTGGGCTTGGCGCGGTCGAGGAGGGTTTTGGTGGGGACGCCGGTGAAGGTGTTGTCGAGACGGGTCCAGTGGGTGACGCAGTGCATGTCGCAGACAACGTCGATGGGGGGCATCGCGAGGATTTCTGCGTAGGTGAGTTCGTAGGGTTCATCGACGAGGCCGAAGATTTTCAGACGCCAGGAGGGATCGGTGGGATTCACCTTGGGGACCGAGCCGTAGTGGAGGACGGGCCATTTGTTGGTGAGGACCTGGCTGGGCGGGGTGCGGTCTGTTGGGGAGCCGCGGAGCGTGTC
>DAIRGS010000023.1:0-22077 GCA_036794395.1 Tepidisphaeraceae bacterium
ACGAGGTGAACGCCTTTGGAGATCGCATGCTGGCAGACGGATTCGATCAGGGGTCCGATATCAACGGAGGCGGGTAGTTTGCCGGGCGTGAGGAGTAGGGCGGTGTGGCCGGGGCTATACAGTGGGAGGGTGGCCCACTCCATTCGGCCGTCCAAACCGGCTACCCAGATATCGCGAAGATCCAGACCTCGTAACGATGCGAACTGTGCAAACTCTGCCACCTGATCCGGGGGGGCCGGGAGGTGGGGGGCTCCGAGGATAAGTGCCAGTGCATCAGCGAATTCCTCGGGCCTGGCCAGTCGGCACTCGAGGCGGCCAGGGCTTCCCCCGTCGAGCCCGCGGAACAAATTTGACAGTGCTCTCACGTCGTTTAAGATTACCCGGACTGCCGAAGCGGGCAAAATACAACTGCCCGATCACACCGCGGAGGTACACCGGATGCGTCAGGCCCTGGCTCTTGTGATTCTTGCAGCGCTTATCACTGCATCGGCGATTCCAGCCCGAGCGGGCAAATACCCACAGCCGAGCATTTATCCGATCGCATGGCAATTAGGCTTTAAGCACGGCACGCCTAAGCGCATTGTGGTTGGTGCTGACGCGTACTGGTATCTCACCTACACCGTTACCAACAAGACGGGTGAAGAGCAGCTTTGGGCGCCAACCTTCGACATGGTGGCCAATGACGGCAAGATCGTCAAAAGCGGTCACAACGTTTCGCCCAACGCGTTTGTTAAGATCCGGGCTGTTGAGCGGAATCGGTTTTTAGAGCCGTCGTATCTAGTTGTTGGAACGCTGCATCAGGGGGATGATCAGGCCAAGGACAGCGTGGCGATATGGAAGGAGCCCAATCCTCGGATGGGCACTTTTAAGATTTATGTGACAGGATTGAGTGGTGAAGTTGTTACTGCCAAGGAGGACGACGGGAAAGACGTTAAATCCGAGGATGGAACACCCGTTTTCCTTCGCAAGACCTTGGAACTCACGTACGCGGTGTATGGTGACGAGTTTTATCCCCAGCGGCACGAAATTCATGATCTGGGTGAAACCTGGGTGATGCGATAGGTCGCCGGCGGCTTGCCTAATTCGCCGAATGTGGTACCTTCCCCGCCCCGCCTGATTGGCGGGGCTGTTGTTTATGCACGGGTCGCGTGCCTACAGTTGATGTTTCGCGAATTGGCTATTACTGCAAAACGGAATCGATCATGGCACATAAGAAGGGTCAAGGCAGCACCAGGAACGGTCGCGACAGCAATCCGCAATACCGCGGCGTCAAGGCGTACGGCGGGCAGATTGTAACCGCTGGCTCGATCATCGTTCGCCAGTGCGGCACCAAGTTTCATCCTGGATTCAACGTGGGCGTCGGCGGCGATTACACGCTGTTCGCGCTGACTGATGGCCGGGTAGAGTTCCAGGGGCGCAAGGTGCATGTGAGGACGGAAGGGGCTACTGCTTAACGTTTCTCTAAACATCTCTAATAAAAACGTAAAGACGTAAAACGTAAGTATCGCGCTTACGTTTTACGTCTTTACGTTTTACTGAGGTTCATTTCGTTCGCGGTACGTTCACGACAATCTCATCCACGTAGCACCAGTTCCATTCTTCGCCGGGTTCGAGTGATTTGATGATGGGGTGTGCGGTGGCGTGAAAGTGTTTGGTCGCGTGCTTGTTCTTGGATGAATCGCAGCATCCAACGTGGCCGCAGGTACGGCACCATCGAAGGTGAACCCAATCGTCGCCCATCGCGACACACTCGGGGCAGATGTCTTCGGCTTCCGGGCCGACTGGCTTCACTTCACTCAGATGCGTGCATTTTTTGGACATTGGAAACTCCTACCCTTTGGGAGTGCGAGGCTCCCGCCGAGCGCATTTTTTATGAAAGTCACATTGGCTCGGCAGGAGCCTCGCACTCCCAAATGAATCGCGGGGCGAGGAACATGCGATTACCCTTTTCAGGCCTTGGCCTCGGCGTTCGCACGATTCAGTAATGCTTTGATGTATCCGATGCTGTACGCCCAGCCGGCATCGCGACCTGCGGCCATGGACGGAACGTGGTCGGCGATGAGGATGCCGCGGAAGTCCACCTCGCGCAGGGTCTTCATGATCTTCCACATGTCCATGTCGCCATCATCGACGTAGGCCTCGACGAAATGGGGAATCGACCCTTTGATGTTCCGGAAATGGATCTTCCAGAGCTTGCCCATGCCGGCGAAAGCGCGAATGGCGCCCAGGACATCTTTTCCCATGCCGGCACCGCCTTCCATCCAGGTTCCGCAGCACAGACAAACGCCGACGTTCGGACTGTTGGCGATTTCGAGGGCGCGCACATAGCCGTCGAATTTGCCGAAGATGCAGCGAGGCACGCCGCCAAGCACCGGGACGGGGGGATCGTCGGGATGGATGCCGATGCGGATGCCCAGTTCCTCGGCTACCGGCGCTACCTGCTTGATGAAGTAGGTGTAGTTCTCCCAGATCTCGTTTTCGGTGAAGACGCGGCCATGTGTGAGGGGGCCATTAAACGTTTTTCCGCCCCAGACGCCGTGCGCCGTTTCGAGCGTGAACGAGCGGGCCATTGCGTCGCCACGGGTCTTGACCTGGCCGGAGCTCCAGATCCCGTTGCCCATGTGGGCGTAGGTGGTGTATTTGATTCCGATCGCGGCGAGGTTGTGGAGGTACTGCTTGTACTCTTCGATTTTCTTATCGCGGCCAGGCAGGTTGAGGGTAACCTCGGGCATGTTGTGGACGTTGGAGTTTCCGATGTTCCAGACTTGAAGGCCAGCGTGCTCGGCGCTGGTTTTCCATTTCCGGAAGTTTTCAAGGGTGGCAGCGGCGCCGCCGCTTGGGACACTTAAATATTCGACGCCGAGTTGGCGGGCGAAAGTGAAATATTCTTCGCCGGGGTTGGGCGGGACCTGGAGTGAGATCTTAATGCCCGGCGAAAGCTCGGGGAGCTTATCCGCAGCGCGTGACGTAGAAGGTTCGAGAAGATTGCCAGCGACGACGCCGGCCACAGCGAGCTTCATCAGCTTACGACGCGTCAGCTCTGAAGATGATTGGGGATTGTTTTGCGAATGATCTTCGGTTCCCGGATGGTTTTGCATGTTTGGTCCGCCTTGAATGAAATGTGCGGACATCATAACCATGCGTTGAAGCCTACAGCAATCAATTCAACGGCAGATATACGCGGAACCGGGTTTGGCCGGGTTCGGAGTCGAAGCGGATGTCGCCGCGATGATCTCGGACGATGCGAAACGTTGTGTCGAGGCCGAGGCCGGTTCCTTCTCCGACTCCTTTGGTGGTGAAGAAGGGCTCGAAGATCTTCGAGCGAATTTCGGGGGCAATTCCGGGTCCGTCGTCGGCAATTTCGACCATGGCTTGATCGCCTTCGCGGGCGGAGCGGATTTTGATATGCCCGCCCTTTGGCACGGCATCGATTGCATTATCCAGCAGGTTGGTCCAGACCTGGTTCAGTTCCCCGCCAAAGGCCGGGACCGGGGGAATTTCTCCATAGTCGCGGCTGACGGCGACATCCTTCTTTTTCAGCTTGTGCTTGAGGATTGTGAGCGTGGTGTCGAGACCCTGGCGCAAGTCGGTGGGGGACTTGGCGGCGGCTCGATCCATATACGTATATTCCTTCATCGCGCCGACCACTTCGCTGATTCGGCCGGTGCTCTGTTCCAACTCCCGGCAGAGCAGCCGCATCTCGACGTCCTTGGCCAGCCAGCTCAGAACCTTGGACAGATGGATCGGCGCGACGCGTTGGGCGATAGGCTCAAGTTTTTCGCGGGTGACACCCGCAGACACCAGCGAAGCTGCGGCTTCCCAGGGGTCGGGGACGGAATGCTCGCCGAGCCACTCGCCCAGATCCTGCTCGCGATCGCTCCGCGTGAGGGGATCTAGCTCGGGTCCATCGTGGCTGGCAATCTCACAGATTGCCTTGAGCTTGACGCCTTCACCGGCCTGCGACATCACACATTGAAGCAAATGGCAGCACAATCCTTCGACATCCGACAGCAGCCGGGTGAGGTTTTGCGCGGATCGGCCGGCGGCGGAGGCGGGATTGTTCAGTTCGTGCGCCAAACCGGCCGACAGTTTGCCGAGTGCGGCTAACTTTTGCTGCTGCACCTCGATGGCATATTCAGCGGTGCGGCGTTCGGTCAAGGCCGGAAGCAGCAGAGCGCGCATCTCGGGGCACAGCATCAGCAGATCACGGAACTGCTGGGCGCGGACGCGCACCACGCGGGCCGGGCCGAGGGCGAATCCGGTTGCGGTGGCAGCTTCGCCGGTGAGGAGGTCGGTGGTGCCGGTGAAATCACGGGGGCCGTGCATGGCCAGGACGGTGTCCTGGCCCATGTCGCCGCCACGGGTGACTTTGATCGTTCCGTCGAGCACGACGAAAAAATCCGCGGCTCCTTTGCCCTCGCGGAAAATGACTTCGCCATCGTCCAGCGCCATCTCGTCGCCGACATCCTTGGCGCACTGGATTTGATAGTCGCTGAGTTTTGGAAACAGTTTATCGTCGTTCATGCTTCGACTCCTGCCCCACGGACTTCGCGAAGATATTCGTGAATGAATTGGACCGCGATCGAACCCTCGCCCACCGCGGCGGCGACGCGCTTGACCGACTGTCCGCGAACGTCGCCGGCAACGAAAACGCCTGGGACGCATGTTTCAAGTAAGAATGGATCGCGGTCGGGCTTCCAGCCTTTGGGCCGGCGATTTTCGCCTTCGGCCAGAGCGGTTCCGGAAAGGATGAAGCCCTTATCGTCGCGCTTGAGGACGTTACGCACCCAATCCGTCTGCGGCGACGCGCCGATGAAAATGAAAAGTCCGGCGGTATCCAGCTTCATCTTCTCGCCGGTCTTCCGATTGCCGAACGTCACTGCCGATAGATACTCATCGCCGTGCGCCTCGAAGATCTCGCTGCCCAGGTGAACGTGAATCTTCGGATCGTTCTGGATGCGATCGACCAGATATTGGGACATCTTCGCGTCTAGAGACGCGCCGCGCACGACCAGGTGGACATCGCAGGCGTACTTCGAAAAATACACGGCTGCCTGCCCGGCCGAATTTCCAGCCCCCACCAGCACCACGGCTTTGCCCTCGCAACCCTTGGCCTCGGTCATCGCCGCGCCGTAAAAAATGCCCCGGCCTGAAAGCCGCTCGATGCCCGGCGCATCGAGCCGGCTATACCAAACGCCGGTCGCGATCAGCACGCTGTGACAGCGCAGCTCCGATCCGTCCTGCATGCAGACGATCCGATAAAGGTCCTCGACGCGGAGCGTACAGGCGTCCTGCGCCGAAAGAATTTCGGCGCCGAACTTTATCGCCTGGGCCAGTGCCCGGCCCGTCAGGTCGGCGCCGGAGATGCCGCCGGGGAATCCGAGATAATTCTCTATCCGCGAGCTGGTACCGGCCTGACCGCCGGGCGCCTCGCGCTCGACAACGATTGTTTTGAGTCCTTCCGATGCCCCGTAAACGGCTGCCGCCAGCCCGCCCGGCCCGCTTCCGACGATCACCACGTCGTAGAAGGGCTTATCCGCGGTCGTCCGCATCCCGACCTTCGCGGCAAGTTGCGAATTGGTTGGTTCAAGCAGGTGAGATCCATCTTTAAACACCACCAACGTCTGACCAGGCCGCTCGGCTTCAGCTTTTTCCAGCACGACGCAACTGGTCGGCTCTTGTTCGATATCGTGCCACTGAAACGGGACCAGGTTCCTGGAGAGGAAATCCTTGATCCGATGCGCCTCGGGGGACCACCGATGACCGGCCACCTTTACGCCCTCGAATGGCGGCTTGTATCGGCTCTGCCAGTCCTCCAGAAGTCCGTCCAGCTTCGGGTACAGGAGCGTCTCAGGCGGGTCCCAGGGTTTCAAAAGGTAGTAATCGATGCCCGCGTTGTTGATGGCCGCAATGGCCGCGTCGGTGTCGGCGTACGCCGTCAAAAGCACACGTTTGGCAGAGGGATAAGTCTTCTGCGCCTGTTCGAGAAATTCGACGCCGGACATGCCAGGCATGCGCTGGTCCACGACGAAAAGCGCAACGTCTTCGTCGCGCTCGTCGAGCTGCTTTAGCGTGGAAAGCGCCGCCTCGCCGGATTTGGCGCGGAGCACCCTGTAGGAATCTCCGTACTTCTTACGCAGGTCGCGCTCGACGGCCCTTAACACCTGGGGATCATCGTCCACCGCAAACAAGACGGGCTTGCCCATTGCGCCTCCCGTGCTACTGAAATTCCCTCGGTTGGTTCCCTTTCACCGTAGGATGATACCGCGTTAATGGCAAATTCGCCGCTGGGAGTCAGGGGTTTGACCGAGGGTCTACGGTTAACGCTTTTACGCTCCTCCCTACCTTTCAGTCCACCCCCCGCATATCCTTCCGTGATGTTCGTAGATGAAGCGGTTATACAGGTTAAAGCGGGCGACGGCGGGCACGGTTGCGTTTCGTTTCGGCGGGAGAAGTTTATCCCCAAGGGCGGGCCGGACGGCGGGGACGGGGGGAATGGCGGCTCGATTGTGTTTGTCGCCGATACCTCCAAGGACACGCTGTTGGATTTTTCCGGCAAGCATCACTGGAATGCGCCCAAGGGCCAGGGCGGCATGGGTAAGAAGATGGCGGGGCTGACCGGTGAGGATCTGGTCATTCCGGTCCCGCCCGGCACATTAATATACGATGCGGAGCATGAGATTTTGCTGGCCGACCTGGAGACCCCCGGCAGGCAGATTGTTGTTGCGCGCGGAGGACGGGGAGGTAAAGGCAACTGGCGGTTTCGTACGCCCACGAATCAGGCGCCGCGATATGCCGAGCCGGGCACCGAAGGCCAGCAGCGACGTCTCAAGTTGGAATTGAAGCTGATTGCGGATGTGGGCCTTGTGGGGATGCCGAATGCGGGCAAGAGCACGTTGCTTCGCGCGATTTCCGCGGCCCGTCCGAAGGTGGCGGATTACCCGTTTACCACGCTGGACCCGCAGCTTGGCATCGCGGAGCTTCAGGGTTATCGACGGATTGTTGTGGCGGATATCCCTGGGCTGATCGAAGGGGCGCAGCACGGGGCGGGGTTGGGCCATGCGTTTCTTAAACACATCGAGCGCACCAAGACCATCATCCATATGCTCGACATGTACCCGATGGATGAATCCGATCCGGTGCAGAATTATCGCACCATTCGCGCCGAGCTGGAGGCGTTCAGCCCGGCGCTGGCGAACAAGCGCGAAATCATCGCCGCCAATAAGATGGACCTGGCGATTGACGACGACGCATTGAATCGGTTGATGAATGAGCTCCCAGATAAGGAAATCTTCCCGATCTCGGGGGCGACCCGGCAGGGGGTGGAGAGCGTGCTGGAGACAATTTGGAATGTGCTTCAGGAGGCGAAGGAGGCAACACCAGGGCAACCTGGGGACGTGCCAGCAGTCGGGACGATCCAGGCTCATTCGCTGCCGGACGACCCTTCTGGTGATCCAATGGCAAGTCCGACCGATCAAACTTAAATTATCGATCCTGCATTTGCCGAGAGGTGTTGTGTGAATGTGACCGTTGAACTGAGCGGCGAGTTCGATCAATTTGTGAACGGATTGGTGAAATCCGGCGTTTACGCCACACATGCGGAAGTGGTGCGTGAAGCGTTGCAACTTCTGAAGGATCGGGAGTTTCTTCGCGAGTACAAACTTCGGTCGCTTCGGAAGGAAATCGGCGTAGCCGAGCAGCAGTTCAAGGACGGACGATACAAGACGTATCAATCGGGCGGCCTCCAAACACTCACGCAGTCCGTCAAAAAGGAGGGCCGTAAGCGCCTGGATCCAGCGAATTATCCATGGCGGAAGGGACATTGACGCGCTGTCAGACATATAGGATTGGGTGATGACTTCTTTGCAGCAATCTCTCCAAATTGCCCTCAAGGAATGGGCATCGGTTTGTGCGGCGCTGGAGACGGGGCGACAAATCATCCTGCTTCGCAAGGGGGGCATATATGAGGCGGCGGGGGAGTTTGAGTTGGAGCATCCGCGGTTCCTGCTGTTTCCGACTTATCTGCATCAGAATCTCAACATGTTGAAGACTGAAGCGCATGGCGGATTTGAATCGATGAATGCCGAGCCGAGCGAGATCCGGATTTCGGCGGCGGGGGTGGTGAGCCACATTGTGCAGTTGCGGTCGCGGGCGCAGATGGATGCGATTGAAGCCGAGCATATTTGGGCGGCTCCGCTGATTGAAATGCGGTTCAATTACAAGCCGCGGAATCCGCTGTATCTGATGCTTGTGCGGGCGTATCGACTTCCTGAACCGGTGACAGTCGCCAATACTCCCGCATACGCGGGCTGCAAGAGTTGGGTGCCGCTGGAGGCGCCGATCGATACGTCTGGGGCGGTTCCAATAATTGGGGATTCGCAGTTTGAGACCAGAGAGCGCAAAATAGTTGAATTGATCGCCGGCCACTGATGGAGGATAGATGAACCCGTTGAAGCTGCGGATTGGAATTGCTCTGCTGACTATTGTTGTGACAGGGTGCGCGCACCAGACAACGCCCGAGGAGGCTCGCGCGAAATCCGAGCAGTCCATCGCCAGCGGGCGGGACAAGTTTTACGAAGAGCTCGTGCAGAAAAACGTGACGTGGTACGTGACTGGCGGGCAGAAGTCGACGGGTTTCAATCGCGAAACGGGATTGCCGGAGCAAACGGTTTCCGCGGATGCCGAGTTCGTTAAAAGCCATAACGGCGCGATCCGGAGTTATATCGCCGCGAACGGCCCTGTGCCGGGATCATTTTTACCTTGGGAAAGCAGCCTCTTTGACCAGGCGGGGTATTTTAAGGCGCATAGCGATGAGCAACCTGCCCAACTAAAAGAGGGCAATGCCATCAATTCCACTCAGTACACGTTGTCGATCGCTCGGGCGGGCAAGGGGAGCCAATTGATCGTTGAAGGGCCTGGCGGGAAGCATCAGGTTGCCGCTCCGGCGGGAGCATCGGAGCCGACGGCGGATGTGCTGTTTGGGCCAGGTGGCTCGGATCTGGCGTTCACGCGCTGGCCTGGGGCGGGTGGCGAGGCGGTTTACGCCGCGGTCAATCTTCGCAATGGGACTTACGTTGTGGTGCAACGCGGCGCCAAATAGGCTTCGCCGATTAGAGCACGACCACGAAAGTAAGACCGTCGTATCCCTTTGCACCCACGGTTTGAAGGGTCGTAGCGCAGGCGCGTGGCTCGGCGGCAATCAACTCATTCATACGGCGCACCCCGACAACGGGTGGATCTGCGCCGCTGGTGTCGAGCACCGCGCCTTTGCGGATTACATTGTCGATGACGATCAGAGTGCCGGGCTTTGATAATTTCATCGACCACTGAAAATAATCGGGCAGACTGCTTTTGTCGGCATCGATGAAGATCAGATCAAACGGGCCAACCTTCTGTTCGGCAAGGCGGGGCAAGGTATCGATCGCACGGCCGATTCGGATATCGACCGCATGGGATAGCCGGGCTGTGTCGATGTTTTTTCGCGCGACCTCGGCGTGGCGCGATTCGGCCTCAAGCGTGATGACCTTCCCGCCGGGCGACAGGCCGCGGGCGAGCCAGATCGTGCTGTAGCCGCCGAGGGTGCCGATTTCGAGAATGTTCTTCGCGCCGCGGATCATCGCCAGCAGCATCAGTAGTTTTCCCTGACTTGGAGAAACGCTGATGGAAGGCAGGCCGGCGGCTTCGCAGGCGCGTAGAGCCGCGTCCAAGGCCGCATCCGGCTTGACGATGATGTCGGTAATGTACTGATCGACGGCACGCCATTGGTCCTGATCCATGCCGCATATCTTAACGCTGGAGGGGCGAGATGCACGTGCCTTGTTCACTCCTTCGGCGTACGGCGTACGGCGACCGGTGGAGGGAAAGAGGATCGCCTAGAGTGTCAGACATCCTGGAATAAACGATCGAAGGGGAGATTTTGACTGCCGATCGGCCCAGGCGTAATGTGGCGGCTCCTTTCTGAAATCGAGGCGAGACATGAGCATGAAATTCGGGTCTGCGGTTCTGGTGTGCGCGCTGGGAATGGTGAGCCTGGCGGCGCGCGGGGCCGCGCTGGATTCGGAATGGGCGAAGATGAAGGTGATGAAGCCGCGGGGCTATGTCTGCTACCGCGCCGGTGGGACGATCAACATTGACGGCAAGGGCGATGAGCCGGCGTGGGACGCCGTTCCGTGGACCGAGGATTTTGCCGACATTGAAGGGCCGGGCAAAGTCGCGCCGAGGTTTCGGACGCGGGCGAAGATGCTTTGGGATGATGAGTACCTCTATGTTTATGCCGAGCTTCAGGACCCGCATGTGTGGGGGACGATCACAAAGAAGAACGAGGTGATTTTTCGGGACAATGATTTTGAGGTGTTCATCAACCCCGATGGGAACAATCACAACTACTACGAATATGAGATGAACGCGCTGAACACGATCTGGGAGCTGACGCTGGATCGGCCCTATCGGGATGATGGGCCGGTGCATTTGGGGACGAATCTTGAGGGGCTTAAGTCGGCGGTGCAGGTGAATGGGACGTTAAACGATTCATCGGATACCGACAAAGGGTGGTCGGTGGAAATTGCGTTTCCGTTGAAGGGCCTGGCAAAGTACGCCAAGACGGTGAAATGTCCGCCGGTGGATGGGGAGCAGTGGCGGCTGGGGTTTTCGCGGGTGGAATGGGTGATCGATATTATCGATGGGAAGTACAGGAAGGTGCAGGGCAGGCCGGAGGATAACTGGGTTTGGTCGCCGCCTGGCGTGGCGGATATGCATCGGCCGGAGCGATGGGGATATGTGCAGTTTTCAACGGAGAAGCCGGGTAGTGTGGCGTTCAAGCCAGATGCGACATTGCC
Organism: Tepidisphaeraceae bacterium; assembly: GCA_036794395.1. Classification (GTDB taxonomy): domain Bacteria; phylum Planctomycetota; class Phycisphaerae; order Tepidisphaerales; family Tepidisphaeraceae; genus DASXMX01. The sequence goes on from DAIRGS010000023.1 coordinate 10,836, forward strand.
TGCCAAGGATCTGTTAATGGAGGTGTATCACCGGCAGAAGGAATACTTCAAGCAGAACAAGCAGTACGCAAAGACCTTGGATGAACTGGGGATGACCGATCGCAAGGCCCTCGGGTTGCCGGACCCGGTGGTAATGAAGTCCAATGGGACCGAATATACCGCGACGGCCAAGCTGATATTGGACAATGCGGACCCGCGCACATTCCACGTCCGGCAGGATTCGAAACTGTGGGAAGACGGCAGAGAATTAGTGGGAGCGTCCGCGCCGGTTCTTGGCGCGACAGACCCGAAGATCGCCAAGATCGTGTCGGAGATTTCCGATGAGCGGATCGCGGGGATCATGAAGAAACTTGAAAGTTTCGGGACGCGGAATTTGCTCTCGGACCCAAGCCAGACAGACCGGGGAATCGGGGCGGCGCGGCAATGGATTTTTGACGAATTCAAGAGTTTCAGCCCGCGGCTGGACGTCAGCTTCGATACACACCACATTCCAAAGGGCGGGCGGGTTTGGAAGGACGTGGAGCTGAGGAATGTGGTGGCGGTGCTGCCGGGTAAGCGCGATCCGGATCGATGGATTCTGGTGAGTGGGCATTATGATTCACTGAATTTGCGCGTGCCGCCGGAGATGCGCGGACAGCCGGAGAAGGCCGCGGAATTGCCAGCACCGGGCGTGAGCGATGACGGGAGCGGGACGGCTTGCGCCATGGAGTGCGCTCGCGTGCTGAGCCAATATGAATTTGATGCGACGCTTGTATTTGTCGCTTTCGCGGGTGAAGAGCAGGGCCTGGTTGGGGCGCGGGCGATGGCCAAACGGCTCAAAGGCAAGAAGCAGGAGATCGAGGCGGTTCTCAATAACGACATCATCGGGAACGATGTCTCGGGAAATGGTGCGACAGACAGCCGCCGCGTGCTGGTTTTCTCGGAAGAACCGGATGATTCAGCTTCGCGACAACTCGCGCGTTTCGTGCATCACGTGGGCGAGAAATATTATCCTGACTTTACGGCCGAGATGGTGTTCCGGCGGGATCGATTTGGACGCGGGGGGGATCAGACGGCATTCAATGACGAGGGATATCCGGGCGTACGGTTTACGACGCCATCGGAGAATTTTGCCAATCAACATTCGCCCACGGATACCTTCGCCAACGCATCCGCGCCTTACACAGCCAAAGTTGTGCGTGTGAACGCCGCGACGGCGGCCGCGTTGGCGCTGGCGCCGCGGGTACCGGTGACGCGCGGGCCGGCGGTGGAGTTGCGGAACCGGCCGGGAATCACGCGGGGCACGGGTTATGACGCGGTACTTCGGTGGGGGGTGGCGAAGCCGGATGAAAACATCGCTGGTTTTGTCGTCGTCATGCGATCGACCACCGCAGCTGATTGGGAAAAGGAGTTTTGGGTGGGAAATGATCGGACGTATACGCTGAAGGACACGCCGATCGATCAATATGTGTTTGGCGTGAAGGCGGTGGATAAGAAAGGGCATGAAAGCCCGGTGTCGGCTTACGTGCTGCCGCCGGCTCTGCGCGGAGCAACAGGGGATTGAGCGCGAACATTCGAGGGGAATTGATAATCTCTGAAAGGTTTGACCCATGAATAGCCAGGTGACGCGTCGTCGGTTTGTGGCTTCCGCGAGTGTGGGGGCGCTGGCCGCCCCGGTCCTGACGGCATGGGCGAATCAAGCGCCGCAGGTGTTGTCGCCTAAGAGCATTAAGCCGGTGGTCATTTCCGCCGGAAACGGGAATGGATCGAAGGACGCTGACGGGCAAACGGGGATTGCCAAGGCGTTCAAGATGATCACCGGTGGATCGGATGTGTTGGACGCGGTGATCGCGGCGGTAAACGTCGTGGAACTTGATCCCGAAGATACAAGTGTCGGATATGGCGGGCTTCCAAATGCCGACGGCGTGGTGCAGTTGGATTCGTGCTGCATGCATGGGCCGCGTAAGCGTGCGGGGGGCGTTGCGTGCATTGAGGGCGTGAAGACACCGTCGCTGGTGGCCAAGAAGGTGATGGACGAAACGGATCATCATCTGATCGTTGGGAAAGACGCGCAGCGATTTGCGCGGAACATGGGATTCACGATCGAGGACGATCTGAATACCGAGAAATCGCGAAGGCTGTGGATGGAATGGAAGCGCCGGCTCGACCCGGAGCACTATCTGAATCCCAAGACCCGCGCGGATGCCGGGCATCGGGCTGGGATGAGCATGGTGGCGGATGGATTGATCGATCCGCTGCACTACTACGGCACGATCAACTGCAACGCCATCAATGCCAAGGGCGAAATTTGCGGCGTCACCACGACCAGCGGGCTGGCGTTTAAGATCCCGGGGCGCGTCGGCGATTCGCCCATCTTGGGTGCCGGGCTGTATGTGGACAATGAGATCGGTGCGGCCGGGTCGACCGGTCGCGGTGAAGCCAATCTCTATGGGCTGTGCTCTTACCTGATCGTGGAGTCGATGCGGAACGGAATGTCGCCCAAAGATGCGGGCATGACAGCGCTCAAGCGCGTGGTTTCCAATACGGTTGAGAAGCGCCTGCTCAATTCGCGCGGGAAACCCAAGTTCGATCTGAATTTCTATATCCTCAATGCGCGTGGAGATTACGTCGGTGTGACGCTGTATGAAAAGGCCGGACGGTCGCCGGTGAAATATGCGGTGTGCGACGAGAATGGCCCGAGGTTCGTGCAGATGGATGGGCTGATTGAAGGGAATTCGGCGGACTGAGCTTTGGCCCGTCCCGTCAATTGACGTTGCATTTTTGGCGGGGCGGCGTTTCTATCGGGCGCACTCGATCGAGTTTGCAATTTTGAGCAGTTGCAGAGAAATGGAGACTTTTATCATGTGTGCTTGGAAAGGGTTTGCATGGTCGTTGGGGTGCGGGTTATTGGTTGCCGGCGCGTGGGGATGTGCAAGCCACGACAATTTTCCGGCTGTTCCCCCGGAGGCGACGAAGATGGTCAGTGGCGCCAAGGTGGTAGCGTTTACGGCGCCCCATGACGGGCGCATCTATCTTCGCGACGATAGCGATCGGCACATGGTCTATTCAGGCGATGTACGAAAAAACCAGATCGTGCAATACAATCCGGCCGACCAATCCTTCCAGGTGAATGGCAAGGTGATGGCGAACAACATCCCAAACGCCACGCATGCCCACACCATTTTCTTTGAGCAATCTGATCGACCAGACTTGGCCGATCGGCCATTAAAGAAGGATTAATCGGCTGCATCGCCGATTTCTACAAGGAACCGATTGGGGGTGCTATGGGGTCCTCGTTGGTCGTCGAAGTGCCGCATTCCGGGCATTTCCCACTGGAATTTCCAGTGAGGTCGTAATCGCAAACGCGACACAGGCCTCGATCCGCGCGGATTTGTCGACGCACTCGGATACGCAGCCGAACCAACAGCCAGACGACCGGAAAAATTGCTGATAAAAGCGAAAGTGCACGCAGGGATATCCTGTATTGGCAATAGGGAAGCGGCTGGCTGTTTCGGATGTAGTAGGAATCTTTTCCAAATGGAAGCAGACTCACCGTGCCGTCCTGATCGAGGCCAAAAAGGTGATGGATGAGACGGATCATCATTTGATCGTCGGGAAGGATGCGCAGCGATTTGCGCGGAACATGGGATTCACGATCGACGACGATCTGAACACGGAGAAATCACGGCGGCTGTGGATGGAATGGAAACGCCGGCTCGATCCGGAGCACTACCTGGACCCCAAAACGCGGGCCGATGCGGGGCATCGGGCCGGGATGAGCATGGTGGCCGACGGATTGATCGACCCTTCACACTATTACGGCACCATCAATTGCAACGCCATCAATGCCAAGGGAGAGATTTGCGGCGTGACCACGACCAGCGGGCTGGCATTCAAGATCCCGGGGCGAATGGGGGATTCGCCGATCCTGGGGGCGGGGCTGTACGTGGATGGCGCGGTCGGGGCGGCCGGATCGACGGGGCGCGGGGAGGCCAACCTTTACGGATTGTGTTCGTACCTGATCGTGGAATCGATGCGCAACGGGATGTCGCCGAAGGACGCGGGAATGACGGCGCTCAAACGTGTGGTAGCCAATACGGTTGAGAAGCGGCTGCTCAATGGCCGGGGAAAGCCGAAGTTCGATTTGAACTTCTACATTCTCAATGCGCGCGGGGAATACGCTGGCGTCACGCTGTATGAAAAGGTGGGGAGGTCTCCGGTGCGATATGCGATTTGCACGGAGGACGGGCCGAAGTTCGTTCAGGCCGAGCCGCTGATCGAGGGGACGTCGGCGGATTGAAGCGGGGGCGGGCGCGGCGCGGAGCGCATCAGCTGCGGTATAGTAGGGCGATGCGGACGCTGCTGAGATGGCTCGTGGGATCGACTCGGCGCGAAAGTCCCCTAAATCCTAACTAATCCACTGGCTCCGCTGCTGGATTAGCTAAGATCTAGTCGCTCTTCTGAACCGTCCTTGACGGACTCCTCTCTCGCAACACGCAACTCCTCCTTTTTACACAAGTAGACGTCCACCAGCATTCGTTGTCGCCCCACGCCCGACTTCAAAACAGAGGGTACCAGGAGGTAAATAACACTGTGTATGCTGTCATCAAGAGCCCGCTACAGGTTACAATGTAGCAGACGACAAGAGTCGGCAGGCGACCGAGCAGATGTCCGACCACGATGTACGCCGGGAAGACGACGAGCGCAAATCGGCCGTGACTCATCATACACATGCGATACGACTGCATCGCGTAGGGAATCGCAAGGACTAACGCGCCCCAGGTCCACTCATTGCGCGCCAACCACCCTTTCATCGCCCCCAAACACAAGAGCGCCGCCGTACCCAGAAACAGAATCGGATTGGCGAAATCCATATTCAGCAATGCTTCGTCATGGGGCGCATGAACTCTCCAGCTACACGGAGACTGCGATGAATACACTGCGCGGACTGGCTCGAGCGACGCCAACGCCATAATGGAGCCCCCAACTGTCGGCAAATCGCTACGGCTGTGCCAAGTGAGCTGCGCCTTTGAAAACGCAAATGGATCGTGAAATCTACATTGCTGGAATATAAGGAAGCCGAGGAGTCCCCAAATTGCAATGGGAAGCGCTATTATACTGCGTGCAAGTCGCCCCGTAAATCGCTGCGCCTCGTTCCTTTTGCCCGAGATTCCCGCCGCAGATTCGTATCCGCCGGCGCCGGTGTTTCCTTCGCACGCCTGCACGCTACTGCCACTCCATATATACATGGAAAACGGCAATAATAGCGCCACGCCGACAGCTCTAGTTGCAGTCGCACCACCCACGATAATCGCGATTGTAACAAATGACCAATGACGTGCGATGCCATACAGAACGAGCAGCGAGAGAAACAGTAGCATCGATTCGCTATATCCGACATGAAAGAAAAACGCCGTCGGCCAGAGCGCGATAGTTAACACCGTATAACATTTGATCCTACTGTTCGTTATATTGACGCGCCGAGCTTCAAGGTATAGCGGCAACAGTAGCAGAGAACATAGAAAAAATCCATTTGACAACAAAAGCAAAGCGCTGGATGCCGATAACCCTAGTGTCATCAATATGCGAGCAAGGAGCGGATACGCGGGGAAGAACGCAATGCTTGATTGTTCGGTGTTACTATAGAAATAACCGTCAGTTGCAATTCGTGCGTACCATTGACCGTCCCACGCAGTCATACTGTGAGCCGAGGCAGACGTCCGAAGTTGAAATGGCTCAGGTGGTGGATAAAGTCTAGCGTATTCGTATCCAAGTAATACAATAGCAAACGAGGCGACAAAGATTGCTATCGGGCACGCCGTTCGGATGATGAAGCAGACGGCGTAGGTATGCCTCATAGTTCTCATCCCAATCATTGTAGTCGCTCTAATAGACCGTAGCAGAAGTCAATGGGTACCTCGAACAACCGCATTGTCGATCGCGCGTGCGGCGTCAGAAGGCACGGAGTCGACCCTAGTGGACTGGTCGAGAATCCAATCAAAAACGGTCTCGCGCATGCTTGTGGCGCCTAAAGGCGCCAAGGAGGAGAAACCCAGCTCCAACGAGCGCAAACCCGCCCGAGATCACTGCAAGTACCATCCAGAAGCGGATACCAGTGCGACTAGTGGCTATATAACCAAACCTCTCGCGGGGAGTCATGGGAACGAGCGCCCTCCCATTCCATTTCAGGGCTTGATGATCCGGGAGCCTAGGCATTCGTGCAACAACAGTACCTATCGGGATATTCATTTCAGCAGGCTCGAAGATTGCTGAGCCCAAACCTTCGTTAATTTGCGATGTCCGGATAACGAGATCCTCGACGATCGACTCCCCAGGGCCGTGTTGTTCGAAGTGAATTCGTGCGGGAAACCAGATTCCATCAGCAACGGCGCGGAGCTCGCATTCGATGACTGCCTTTGTTCCGGCAGAGTACCCTTCAAGAGATTCCGCTTCCATGCGGGTGACGTTAAAGCCGAGAGATGGAACGACCCAATACCTGATGTTCCAGCGCCCCACCCCGGTCCATACGCAGGACACTTTCCACGCTACGACACCGTCCGAGAGCGCGCGCTCGAACCCAATGTTCTCCCGTGCCGATGACCCAATCACATAATCTATGGGAAATAGCTTGGTCGCCTGATATGAGACCGGCGCGAACATGAGTTTAAGCGGATCAAAATGCCGGTACTCGGGATCGCCGAGGTTTACTGCCTTTAGATCTTTCGCAACCAGCCCAGAGCGGCCTGGAGGCACCGTCGGGTCGCGAAGATATTGGAAGTAATATGTGTCACCGCGCGACGAGGAATACGTTATCCCGTCGTGCGTGTAGTCCTCACGCCAGCGATTGCCATCCACATAGGACACGATATCGCCATGTGAAGCGATGGAGATGTTCCTCCCGGGGACATCCAACTTGTGGTCGCACTGAATCATAAATCGACCGGACTTGATTGTCCGACGGGCGTTGAGCCAAGCCGTATCGAGATCAGACGCCGTCAATGGTGTCGCACGATCGACCAGGCCTGAAAACCAAAGAGCGGCAAGAACTACTTGAAGGAGTGTGTGCATAAGGAACCGTCCAAATGCTGAAACCGAGCCTGGGAATAGGTATCGCCCAGCCAACCCAGCGGCCGCCGTGTTCGTGGCCACCACCGACCAGACTGCCTGGACAAATACGCATCTGCGTCAACAACCGACAGACATTATTGTTGTGCCGGGCCGCGACAGGGCGTGGCAGGACGACTGACCTCACCGACTTCATACGAACCGTGAAACGGGCCACCGTCTTATCGATGGTGGGCGAAAGGGAGGAGCGGCTAGCCGACAGGCGATGCAGACAGCACACACTGTCAATCGTTGCTCGAGAGATCAGGTTGCACTGTCGCACGACCCGATGGCGAGCTGACGCCTCCGATGTATAGCTACATTCATGCAATCACAGACCCGCGCGTCCGGCTATAGCCATGCAGCCACCAGACCGGGCTGCATGTTGAAGGCAAACTCAATAGCAATCGTCCTCTGCAAAAAGCACCGCGGGCGGATACGTCGGATTGCCGGACGGAACACAGCCACCGAGTCCCATTTCGCATGTTGCATAGTTAGTGCTGCACGAAATGGTGGCTCCCGCGAAGACATAAGTGTTCGATTGAGGAAGGGAAAACCAATAATTGTACGTCGGAGTACTCTGAGAATTAGAGCTGCATGGAAAAGTCGGAAAATCATTGCACGTAACCCAAGGACTACAATAACCCTTAAACGCGCCCATGTCAGGGCATTGCGCGACAAGCGTACGAGATATGCACACACTAGCGATCGCGAAGGCGACGCAGAGTACGCCCATCAACGGAGCGCGAGGCAAGAAACGCATCATACGAGCTCCCAAAGGCGGCAATATCGAAGCGGGTCACAACCCGACGTGTCCGATAGTTACCGGAATCATGATCATGCTTTCGGCCGCAGCCGTGGTGGTTATCTTAACGCCCAACTTGATCCCCGGACCAACGGTAGGCGCGGGCGTAAACGCGACCTCAATCGTGCGCCCACTGTCGATCACCGTCACGGTCAAACAATGGTGGTTAGCTACAGCACTCAGAATCTTCGCCGAAGGAACAGAGGCCGCAATCGTGATTCGACGGACGTCCGGTACGCGATCGTCAAACGACAGTTCCGAATGGTCGAGCTTAATTATATCATCAATGTCGCAGTGGATCTGAGCGACGACGGCGCCTCTAGCGGTCGTGGCATCGTGGTACCATAAGGTAAAACCTGATTGAAATGAACTGCGTCGTCCACGCAAGTCTACGTTACAGCGAATCGTTGTTGACTGCCCGGGAGCGAGGGTCGTAACCGCCACACGGGTTAAGGTGCAACCACACCACGAATCGCACCCATCGAAGTGAACTGGGCCGGTACCCTGATTCGTCGCAGTAAACATATGCTCGAGATGCGCATTCGGTTTCACCAGGCCACAGTCGAACGTGGCGCCCTCAATGAGCAACGAGGACTGACGACGCGCGCTTAACCTCCAGGACGCATAGCCAAAAGACGCAGCGACGACCACAAGACAGGCACCGCATATGAGGTAGTTAGCAGCTCTTATCGTGCGTTTCCGTTCTCGCGAGAATAAGCGTTCCATGGTGATGTCACCGCGAAGGCACCGGTATGTTAACTACTCTGGGGCCCGACGCAAGGAAAATAGAAATTTTGTGCTCATCGCGTAGCTTGGGAGCGAGTAAAGCTCATCGTCCGAGCGGTCGGGCGTGTCCGCCAAAACCGATGAACCGTGGTGGGAGGAGTCAGGCGAAATTTGTATGAACGCCGTTAAACAAGAGCACGCTCTTCATAACAAACGGAGGAAGCTGCAGGTGTGCAACTTCCTCCGTTGTTTTGATTTGGGGGAATACGGTTTAGTAGCGGCGATTGCCACCACCACCGCCACCGGCCTCGTAGCCGCCACCGCCACCGCCGCCACTGCTTCGGCGACCGCTGCTGCCACCGGAGTCACGGCCTCCGCGACCACCACCACCGCCGCCACCACCGAAACCACCGCCGCTGCGGGGTTCGCGTGGCTTGGCTTCGTTGACGGTGAGGGCGCGGCCGTCATTCTCCTGCCCGTTCAGGGCGGAGATGGCGGCTTGCGCTTCTTCATCGCTGGCCATCTGCACGAAGCCGAAGCCTTTGCTCCGGCCGGTGTCGCGGTCCTGAATGACCTCGGCGCTCTGCACGGTTCCGTGCGGCGAGCACATTTGCTCGAGCTCCGAACTGGTGACGTTGTAACTAAGATTCCCGACGTACAATTTGCTGCCCATATGAAAAGCTCCTATCGCTCTTGGGGCTGGAAAACCCGATTTTTACTTTCCGGGTTCAATCTGAAAGGGGCCGACATTCCGGCCCGGAAGGTAGGAGATAGGACAGAGGCAGGCGGGTGGGGTCGTGCTATAGAACCACGATCCGAGAGTCTCGTTCGTCAAACTTACCTGACCCGCCACCCTAACAGATGTCAAAGTGGTTTAACAGATTAAACTGCAACAAATATTCGCATATTTAATTTGCAGCGAACTCATGGACGTTATTTCGGAGCTGCGGCGTCGGGTTTAATGAGCGCGAGGGATTCGCTCCCATAGGTTTGGCCGGCGCGTTCGACGGCGCGGAGCATGTCGGCCATGACGTCGCCGTGCTGATAGGTGGGGGCGGCGCGCATGAGATTGAGAAGTTGGCGGCGGTAGTTAAGCAGGTTGTTCTGGACGGGCATTTTGAAGTCGACTGCCACGGCTGAGATCTTGCGGGAGAGCTTGTCGAGGTCGCCTTTGTTGTTCTTGACGAGAAGATCGTAGAAGAACGCGCCGTGGCTGGCTTCGTCGGCGGCCATCTTTTTCAGGACCGAATCGAGCAGCGGCTCGTCGATGCTCTTGGCCAGGGCGCGGTAGTAGAGGTGGGTAGCCTTCTCCTGGAGGGCAAGGTAGATGAACCCTTCTTCAACCTGAGTGTAGGGAAAGATGTAAGCGGTCTTGCGCTCACGGGCCATTTCAATTTCGATTTCGGCTTCAGTGACTAAGCCGGTGGCGACCATGTAGCGCTCGAGAACCTGGGCGTGGCGGTCTTCTTCTGAGACCCAGCGGAAGGTGTAGTGAAGTGTTTTCCGGTTGATGATGTATTGGTCGTCGGGCAGTTCGGGATCGGTCATGATCCGGAGATATTCCGCAAGGTAGCCCGGCAGGTGATCTTCGACGAACAGCACCGTCTTTACCGCGTTCCGCTGAACTTCGGAGAGGCGCTCAGGACGGGCCAGCTCGCGGACGTTATCAGCGTTGACCAGGTCGTAAGGCGACCAGCCCATGCGATCAGCTCGGCGGAAATAGTCTTGAAGGACTTCGTCCAGGACGATCCGGTCAGGAAACACGGGCAAAGTACCTGCGCCCCCGGGGGCGTCAATGGAAAGTGTCATAGGGGGGTTTACGGCGATGGGGGGGTCGGGCGGAGTGGTTACAGGGCCACTCTGGTCACGGAGCGTACCGCGTTAAGTGTCTGGTAGTAAGGAATACCGGAACTCAAAATTGGAGTGCTGCATCGGCCTCTGCAGGGATAGGAAGAACGACCTATCGCGATAAATCTTTGTCCGGTTTTCAGTTATGATCATCTGGATGGTTTGCCTGCGAGCGTCGAAACGCTGGCAAATATTTTTTATTTGACGCGCCAAAATTATATAAAATGCTCAGCCTGCTTGAATGCTGCCGGGCGGCCTATCGGTGTGTTTCGAAAGAGCTTTTTGCTGAAGCATCTTTGATCTGCAGGCCTTTTTCGGTCTTGGTGACGTTGAGGAACTGACTCTTGCGGACGACGTGGGTGGTGACGAGGAGACCGCCCATGCGGGGATTATCCTGGCCGTGGGAATTGGAGGGGCTCCACCAGTTGCAGCGGTAGTTCCTGCCGGAAATTCTACGGCACGTGACCTTTTCGTCGACCGCGCGAGCGATGGATTGTGCGATCTCGGCGGAGAGGTCGGGCTCGGCGGCTTTGCGTTCTGGTTTTTCGGATTGTTCGACGATTTCGGCGGCCATAGCGCCCTCCATGTGTTTGATTTTCAGATCGACAGGGCACGTCAGCTCACATCGAGCAGACGGCGGGCAGGAGGCTATCCTTGCGAGGCGCTTGCTACTTTTTTCAAGCCCATCACGCTCCAGCCATCGACTTTCACAGCCACTACGCCGAAGTCTTGCTTCAGTTCGTCGGCAGCGGCGGCGGCGATGATTCGGACATCCGCCAC
>DAIRGS010000023.1:22087-34471 GCA_036794395.1 Tepidisphaeraceae bacterium
CCACCGTTGAATCACCGCTATACCAGTAATCGCCCTCTGGGAGGTAGTAAGTTGCCTTCTTTCCCAATAATTCCTGGCGAAAACCTTTTTTCCCCATTTCCATATCGAGCCGGTCGTATTCTTTGCGCGATTTCGCCTCATGAAGAACGACTCGGACCATGAATTTGGACATCAATTGAACGCGGCGGAGAGGTCCGTCGGCCTTAGAGAAGGGGCGTGATGCTACGGATTATACGCATGCCGAGGTGGCAGAACGCGACCAAATGCGTGGTAGGCGCGGATTGTTGCAGGTTGGACTGTACGTGGGCAAAGATGGATAGATCGCGATGGGTTGAGGATGACTGGCAACTGGCTTGCGGGCATCTATTATGCGGGTGATGCAGCAGAGCGAAATCGATAACATTCGGATTGATCGCAAGCCCGCTGAGGGGGAGACCTTCGATGTGATGGGAGGGTCTTCGCGGTGGGAGGTGAAGGTGGATGAGCATGGGCTGGTGGCGCTGGTGGATGTGATGCCGCGGCTTGTGCCGGTCGGGAAGACGGCGGATTTTGCAATTGTGCAGGCGGCGCGGGTGTCGTACGGGGCGGGAACCAAGCAGGTGAATGAGGATCGGGGGCTGATTCGGTACCTGGCGAGGCATCGACATACGACGCCGTTTGAGATGGTCGAATTTAAGTTCCATCATGTGATGCCGATTTTCGTGGCTCGGCAATGGATTCGACACCGCACGGCGAATGTGAATGAGTACAGCGCGCGGTATTCAGTGGTGAGGGATCGGTTTTACAGGCCGAGCGTCGAGAGTGTGCGTAAGCAGAGTACCGTGAACCGGCAGGGGGGTGATGAGCCGATCGACGAGCTGACGGCCAAGGAATTCTGCGAGTATCTCGACAAGGTGGAATCGCACTATGCGGATTATGAGAAGTTGATTGGGAAGGGGGTTGCGCGGGAACTGGCGCGAATCGGCTTGCCGGTGAATGTGTACACGGAATGGTACTGGAAGATCGATCTGCACAACCTGTTTCATTTCCTGTCATTGCGGATGGATGCCCATGCGCAACAGGAAATACGCGATTTTGCAAACGCGATGTTTGCCCTGGTGCGTCCGATTGTTCCCGTCGCGGCTGAGGCGTTTCTGGATTACAACTTTGGCGGGGTGCATTTGACGCGGCTCGAGGTTGAGGCGATCAAATCCGGGCAGCCGCTGGGGACCGAGAATAAGCGGGAAAATGCGGAGTGGGATGAGAAGCGGAAGAAGCTGGGGATGTAATTTATGTCGCTGCTTCGTGCGGTAAACGGGTTTGGAACGTGCCGGTTCGTCGATGTTCTGGTCGAGGAGCTGACTTTTGATCCCTCGATCCTAAGACTGGGCGTTTGGGACCCCGGCGAGATCGACATCGACGTTCTCGCCGCGGAAGACAAGGGTGACTCGATTGACGTTGATCTGGTGGTCAGTTGTTGTCCGGTGCAGGGCGCGGGGTGTTGTGCGGGAGGACCCGACGTGGATCAGGTTAAGCGGATGAGGCTTCTGATTGACAAGAGTCTTGGAGTCGCCGCCTGTCTCGAATTGGGGGGCGCTTAGCTTTTTCAAAAAGGCCGCGCGGCCCTACAATCGGCTGCAATGGCATCAGCAGACACGTACGAATCTCCTCTGGCGACGCGCAACGCAAGCGCGGAAATGCTTCGGTTATTTTCCCCCCGTCACAAATTCGGGCTTTGGCGGCGGCTCTGGCTGGAACTAGCGCGCTGCGAGCGGGAACTGGGGCTGGATCGGATCAGCAAAGAGGCGCTCAGCCAGCTGGAAGCAAAGCTCGACGACATCGATTTTGATTGCGCTCGCGATTGGGAAAAGCGACTGCGGCATGATGTGATGGCGCACGTTCACACGTACGAAGAGGCTGCGCCAGCGGCGAAGGGAATTATTCACCTTGGGGCGACTTCGCAGTACGTGGTGGATAACGCGGACCTGATCATCATGCGGGAGGGGATGCAGTTGCTGGCGGGTCGGCTGGCAAATTCGATCGATGCGCTGGGGACCTTTGCGGCCAAGTACCGGGATTTGCCAACGCTGGGGTATACGCACTTTCAGCCGGCACAGCTTACGACCGTGGGGAAGCGGGCGACGCTTTGGGCGCAGGATCTGGTGATGGACCTGCAAGAACTCGAATATCGGATCGAGACATTACGATTTCGGGGGGTGAAAGGGACGACCGGGACGCAGGCGAGTTTCCTGTCGCTGTTTGAAGGGGACCACGCCAAGGTCGACCGGCTTGATCGGATGGTGACGGATCGTTTTGGGTTTAAGGAGTCTTTCCCCGTAACTGGACAGACCTATCCGCGGAAAGTTGATGCGCAGGTGGTGTGTTCGCTGGCGGGGGTGGCCGCGAGTGTGCATCGGTTCGCCAATGACATCCGGCTTTTGGCCGGGCTTAAGCAGATTGAGGAGCCGTTTGAGGCCGAGCAGGTGGGGTCTAGTGCGATGGCGTATAAGCGGAATCCGATGCGATGCGAGCGGGCGACGGGGTTGGCGCGGTTTGTAATCAGCCTGTCGACCTCTCCGTTGCAAACCGCTGCGGAGCAATGGTTTGAGAGAACCTTGGACGACTCAGCGAATAAGCGGCTATCCGTTTCGGAGTCCTTTTTGGCGGTTGATGGTTGCGTTCAGATCGTGATGGATGTTGCGCGGGGGCTGGTGGTGTATCCAAAGACGATCGAGGCTGCCGTTCGGGCGGAGTTGCCGTTCATGGCGACGGAAGAGATTCTAATGGCGGCGGTGCAGGCCGGGGGCGACCGGCAGGAGCTGCACGAGCGGATTCGGAAGCATTCGCTGGCGGCAGCAGAGCAGGTCAAGCTTCACGGGCTGGCGAATGATCTGCTCCCAAGGTTGCAGAATGACGAGGCTTTTGGATCGCTTGGGTTGTCTTGGGATGAGCTTTTGAACCCATCGCGCTTTGTCGGACGGGCACCTGAGCAAACGGATCAATTTCTAGGTTGTGTGGTTCAGCCCATTCGCGTAAGATATCGTGAACGCCTGCAGGAGCGGGTTGATCTGAAGGTTTAGGGGTTTTTGCCCAGTCTTATCAAGGGTTAGAACCGTTAAATCCCTCATGATCGGAACAGAATTGTCCGAAACTCTCTCGGGAGAGGGGTTGAGGATGTTAACGATGGCGCGGCAATATCGTTTTTATCTTGACTGTACGCCGTTTGGGGATAAGTTGAACGTGTTGGCAAGGCCGTCCGCGAGAATTCTGCGCAGCCTATTGGCTGCAGAGAAAATGCACTCAGGAAAGCCAGGAGGATGGAGAATATGTTAAATCGCAAACCTCTTATCGGGGTGAAAGGGGTGGCGCTGTCCCTCTGGATGATTGCCGGTATGACCGGAATCGGGGCATCGACCGCACGAGCTGTAACTGTCGGCCTCCCGGCCAATTCCACGCTATCGAGCCTGATTGCGTTGAACGGATCGGGTGGCGTTCAGATCGGTAATTTCATTTTCTCGGACTTTTCGTTTGCACCCAGCTCTGGAAATCCAACCGGAAATCCCGCTCCTACCGCATCGCAGGTTACGGTGACTTTAGCCCCCGGGCCGAATGTTGGCCTGACCTTTAATTCTGCCTGGCAATCGGTTCCGCTCGGTTTTCAGGATGGTAACATCCGATACGCCGTTCAAGTGACGGCCGGGAATGTGATTGACCAGGTCAATCTGGCGTTCAATGGCGCTGCCCCGCTGCCGAGTGCTGGTACAGTTGCCACTGTGACTGAATCGGTGGCGACTCTGTTGACGACTGGGAGTAACGTCGCGGTTGGGCCGGGGACTACGATCGGCCAGCTTGCGACCTCTAATTCCGTGGCGACTGGGCCCACAACGACCAATAACGCGTCCTTGACGCTTCCGACGCCGCAGACGGGCATTTACATCTCGAAGGATATTTTGGTGACGTCGGGAGTGACCCCCCCCGGGATTGCCACGATCTCCCTCGTGGATAACACCTATCACTCGACAGCTGGCGGGCCTATTCCTGAGCCGGCTTCGATCGGGTTGCTTGGCGCGTTTGGCGTAGGTTTATTGGCCCGTCGTCGTCGAGCATAAGTAAATTCAAAATCGATAACGCCTTTGAGAACCCGTCCTTGCGACGGGTTCTTTTTTTGGCTTGCTTTTGCCGTTTTCTTCAGCCGCCCCCTTCGACGATCCGACATTACAAGGGGGTTCGTGAAGGCTTAGCTGAGAACGGGACATACATGCCGCGTGATATTCCGGTCGGAAATGGTTGCCTCCTGGTTACGTTCGACCATCAGTATCAGATACGCGATATCTATTTCCCGCACGTCGGGCAGGAGAACCATGCAGGTGAGGGGGCGTGCCGGTTTGGCGTGTATGGCGATGTGCCCGGCAAGCATAAGAGTGAGCTGTTCTGGACCACCAGCCCAGGGTGGCAGATTCGCCAGCGGTACCTGCGTGATACCCTGACGACCAGCGTCGCGCTGGATCATCGCGATCTAAGGCTGGCGCTGTACTGCAACGACACAGTCGATTTCCATCGAAATATTTATGTTCGGAAGATCAAGCTGAAGAACCTGGCCCATCATGCGCGCACGGTGCGGCTGATGCATCATCAGGACTTCAACATGTTCGGATCGAAGATTGGCGATACGGCCTACTTCGATCCGGAGCTGAACTCGATCGTTCACTATCGCGCCAAGCGCTATTTGATGGTTACATTTTATGGTGATGCGATCCCGGCGGAGGGCGCACACTTCGTCCCGAAGATCGACGAGTACGCGACCGGCACATCCGGTTTCCACGGCGCGGAAGGAACTTGGCGTGACGCGGAGGACGGGCACCTGCAAGGCAATCCAATTGCGCAGGGGTCGGTTGACTCCACTGTTTCGCGGCACGTGTCGCTCGATCCAGAGGGCGAAGCGACGGTTTACATGGTGATGATGGCGGGCAAGTCACGGGATGAATTGCTCGAGCTTCATCAATGGATGCTGAAGATGGGGCCGCAGGGAGTGATAGACCGCACGAGCGCGTATTGGCGTCTTTGGGCGGGTGGGACCAACATCAATTTCGGGAACCTGCCGACCAAGGTTGTCGAGCTGTTCAAGCGTTCGTTGCTGGTCTTGCGAACGCAGGTTGATAATGGCGGGGCGATCCTGGCGGCCAATGATTCGGACATCATGCAGTTTTCGCGGGACACGTATTCGTACGTGTGGCCGCGAGACGGCGCGCTGGTGGCCAACGCGCTGGACATGGCGGGGTTCTCGGATATCGCACGATCGTTTTACACCTTCTGCTCGAAGGTTCTGACTGATGAGGGTTACTTCTATCACAAGTACAATCCGGACGGTTCGCCGGCATCAAGCTGGCATCCGTGGGTGCTGAAGGGCAACCGGGCGATGCCGATTCAGGAGGACGAGACGGCCCTGGTTGTGTGGGCGCTCTGGCGGCATTACTACCGCTATCGCGACATTGAATTCATCCGGCCTCTGTGGGTTGATGTTGTGCAAAAGGCCGCGGATTTCATGGCGCGATATCGCGATCCGCGTACGGGCCTGCCGCTGCCCAGCTATGACTTGTGGGAAGAACGGTGGGGCGTGCATGCGTTCACGGTGGCGACGGTTTATGCGGGATTGAAAGCGGCTCACAACTTTGCCGTGTCGTTTGGAGATAGGGCCAAGGCGGCGGTTTACATTCGCGCTGCCGAGGAAGTGAAGGCCGGTGCGGAAAAGTATCTGTTCAATGCGCGATTGAATCGATTTGTTCGAAGACTGGTGCCGCGCGACATTCCCAAACCGCCGGACAATGGACAGTACGTGGAGAACTCGCCATTAGGCGGTTATACGCCTGATGAGCTGTTTGAGGTGGATGAGACGATCGATGCTTCGCTGTTCGGCGTTTACAAGTTTCACCTGTTTGAAGCCGACGACCCGCGCGTGATCTCGACGATGAAGGCGGTTGAAGAGAAGTTGTGGGTGAAAACGCGCGTGGGTGGAATGGCGCGTTACGAGAATGATTATTACCACCGCATCAGCAACGACACCGCGGCGGTTCCGGGCAATCCGTGGTTTATCTGCACGCTTTGGCTGGCGGACTATTTTATCGAGCGCGCCAAGAGCACCGCGGAACTGAAGAATGCACTCCCGATTTTTGAATGGACAGCTTCCCATGCGCTCGAGAGCGGCGTGCTGGCCGAGCAGGTCAACCCTTACACGAACGAGCCGATCAGCGTGAGCCCATTGACGTGGTCCCACGCGACAGTGGTGAGCACGGCGATCAAGTACCTGGAGAAACTGGAATCGTTGCAACTGTGCGGCCATTGCCAGCAGCCGGTGTATCGCCTGAGACGGCGCGGTTTGGTCGAGGTGCGCTCGCAGGGCCACTTCAACCGGCTGGATGCCGCCTTCGAGCAAGATGACGTTCGCGAAACCACCAGCCCGGTGGGAAACTTCATTCGTGAAGATGACGGTGTCTACCGGCAGGCGAGCCTCGCGATCGATACGCGCGACTGCATCGGGTGCGAAGTGTGCGTGGCCCGTTGCGACAAGGGCGTGTTGCGCATGGTCGACGGTAAGGCGTTGATTGACCTTCGCACGCTAAACGAATGTGATCTGGATGGCGAATGCGTCGACGTTTGCCCCACAAAGGTCGTGACGTTGAACGTTCTGAATGTAGCGCCGCCGGCGGAATTAACGCCGGCCGAGGCGCGCAGTTTTGATGAAGGCGAGCCGAAAAAACCCGCGGCTGCCTGAGAAAACCGAACACTTCTTGAGAGGCGCTTTTGGCCGTTCTGGCGGCCTGACGACCGCTGCGCGCTCGCCAAAGTGCATGAAATGTGCGGAAAAACCCCTAATTCCCCGGGAAAACAGCCGCAGATGCTTGCGATTTTGCGTTTTATCCTTAAAAGATTCCGCACTGTCGATCTGAATTGTTCATACAAGGAGCGTAGGCATATGGCGGCAACAACTGGCAAGGCGCCCGGCAAGGGCGAGATTTTGAGCACGGCGGCGGAAGCAGCGGGCTTGTCGCGCAAAGAAGTTTCGGCGGTGTTTGACTCGCTCGGCGAGCAGATCCGAAATGCGTTGGGTAAGAAGGGAGCGGGAACATTCACAGTGCCGGGACTGATGCGCATCAACGTCATCAACAAGCCGGCGACCAAGGCACGCAAGGGCATCAATCCTTTCACCAAGGAAGAGCAGATGTTCAAGGCGAAGCCAGCGCGTAAGGTTGTCAAGGTTCGTCCGTTGAAGAACCTCAAGGAAATGGCCAAGTAAGTCACTGTTCCATTTCGCTGAACGTCAGTCCCGGCATCACCCGATGCCGGGATTTTTTTGTTTTGGAGGGCATGGGTGGTTGGGGTGTCTGACTGGGCGGGGCAATATTTAGGATTGAAAGTTTTTACGACTCTGGGATATTTGGGGATTACGAAGAGACAAAAAGAACCGTTCGTGCTCAACAGCGTATTAGGGGCTCTTCACCGCTGGTGTTTAGGTGTGAAGTGATCGCCGGACGGGCGTGTCGCCGACGGCAACATGCAATAAGATCGAGCATACATCGTTGTAGGGGAGGATCTGCTCGGTAGCGGCGGAGTTGGCAGGGAATTGAAGGTATCGTTGATCCGAAGGCCGAGCCTGATGGAACAGGCGAGGATCATCGCACGGAAAATGCTGGAAGCATGGGGAAATCGGTTTCCATTCTGATCGTTTCCTTCAACACGCGTGACTTGACGCTTGCGTGCCTCGAGTCGGTGTACGCACAAACTTCCGGGTTGGATTTTGAGGTGATCGTTGTAGATAACGCTTCGGAGGACGGTTCGGCTGAAGCAATCGGCGAACGGTTTCCGCAGGTTCAGTTGATTTGTGCGCAAGAGAAT
Organism: Tepidisphaeraceae bacterium; assembly: GCA_036794395.1. Lineage (GTDB taxonomy): Bacteria > Planctomycetota > Phycisphaerae > Tepidisphaerales > Tepidisphaeraceae > DASXMX01. Next base: position 29,957 of record DAIRGS010000023.1, read on the forward strand.
CTTGGCTTTGGCCGTGCGACAAATCTGGCGGCGCGGGCCGCGTCGGGGGAGTGTCTGCTTCTTCTCAATTCCGATACGGTGATTCTGGATAATGCCGTTAGGCGTGTATTTGAGTTTTCTCGTGAGAATGTCGAGGCGGGGATATTCGGTGGACGGACGTTTTTTGAAGATGGGCGGTTGAATCCGACGTCTTGTCATGGCCGACAGAGCCCGTGGAGTTTGTTGTGTCTGGGGACGGGGATTTCAGCTGTGTTTCGCGGGTCGAAATGGTTTGATCCTGAGTCGCTGGGGGCGTGGAAGCGCGACACCGTGCGCGAAGTGGACGCTGTGACCGGTTGTTTTCTGCTGATTCGCAGGTCGCTTTGGGAAGCGTTGAAGGGGTTTGACGAATCGTTTTTCATGTATGGGGAAGACACGGACTTGTGCCTGCGGGCGTGGGCGTGCGGGAGCCGGTGCATGATCTGCCCCGACGCGAAGGTGATTCATCACGGGGGCCAGTCGGATCGCGTGCGCTCGGAAAAAATATTGCGGCTGTGTGAGGCCAAGGCTCGGCTGATCTGGAAGCATTGGGCGACGATGCAGGCGCGGTTTGGCATCCGGATGCTGGATATGTGGTGCCTGACTCGAATGACGGCAACTTTGGTCGCTTCGAAACTCAGCACACGGTATGAAGCGGGCCATGGAGCTTGGAAGGAAGTTTGGCGGGCGCGACAGCGATTTCATGGAAGGAATTGCGGCGAGGCAGGGCTGGCAGGGGCGATTGCTCGCGGCTGATTGGAGTGGTGGAGGATGCAATTTCGACAACTTTTTCGCAGGCGAGCCGATGACCCGCGTCAACGGGTTTTGGCAGTGGCTTCGGGCGGCGGTCACTGGGTTCAGCTCCAAAGGCTCATGGGAGCGATGGAGGGGCAGGACGTCGCGTTCGTCACGACTTTGGACAGCTATCGCGAGGAAATGTGCAGCGGAACTCGATTCTATTCTATTCGGTGGCTGATGCGAATCGATGGAACAAGCTGGGATTGTTGCGAATGGCGATTCAACTCAGCATCATCGTAATTCGCGAGAACCCGGACATCGTCATTTCGACGGGAGCAGCGGCCGGGTATTTCTGCGTGCGGCTGGCGAAGCTACTGGGAGCGCGCACGATCTGGGTGGATAGTCTGGCCAACGCGGATTGTTTGTCTTTGTGCGGAGAGCGGATTGGTCGATATGCGGATTTGTGGCTGACGCAGTGGCCGCACCTGGCCCGGCCAGATGGTCCATTCTATGAGGGGGCGGTGTTATGATATTTGTGACCGTCGGCACCCAGTTGCCATTTGATCGGCTGATTCAAACCGTTGAACGGTGGGCAATCCGGTGTGGACGTAATGATGTGTTTGCCCAAATAGCGCCCGCGTCGGCATATCAGCCAAAGTCGATTCAGTGGGGGCATTTTCTAACGGCAAGCGACTGCCGGCGACGGATCGAAGAGGCGGATTTGATCGTATCGCATGCCGGGATGGGAACAATAATTTCCGGATTAGAGCTGGGTAAACGACTGATCGTGATGCCGCGACGATGCGATCTTCACGAGCACCGAAATAATCACCAGTTCGCAACGGTGGCCCGGCTGGGTGGGAGGGTGGCGGTTGCGGTGGCTAACGATGCCGATGCGTTAGAGCGCAGTTTAGACGAGATGGCGGTCGCGACAGCCGCCGACCCGATTTCGAAATCGGCGTCTCCGCAGTTGCTGAATGCGATTCGATTTTTCGTTAATTCCGAGCGAACAAATCGGGTGGAAGACGCCGAGGTCGCTGTCGTGAAATGATCCAGGCGATTGTCGGAGATTTGCAGAAATCTGGGAATTTGGGATTGCGTTAACTGCCGAAAATCCGCTATATACGGATTGGAGAAAATGGCGAAAATTATCGGCGGAAGTGAATTCGTATCTGCTTGCAGGGGAATCCGTATGAAAATCGCGAAAATTCTGGCCGCGATTGTAGTGGCAGGAATTGGCATATGTGTTCACTCTGCCGGTGCGGACACAATCGCATACAGCACTAATAATCTTACGGGGAATCAAACTTACGCCGGTAATTTGGGCCTGGACTTCAACGTCATCAGTGCGATTCAGATCACGTCGGTGGGCGTATATGATGACAGCGCGAACGGAATAGCCACCCCTATCAGAGTGGGCATTTTCCGACGCCTTCCCGGCGGCAATCCTAACACGGACCATGCGGGCGTCGTGATTGCAAGCACGGTACAGACCATTTCCGGCTCCGGAGATCCTCTGATCGATGGGTATCGATTCAGGACACTGCCAGGCACGGTTTACTTGACTCCTGGATTTTACACGATCGACACGGTTGGATTTGGCGGCGCGAATTTCAATGGCAACGAGAACATCGCGTCACCTCCATTTTCCGTTTCAACTGATTCGGGAGGTGGTCTTATCCAGTTCGTTGGGACCGGCTGATTTGATGCCAGCGTTTCATTCCACTACCCCATTAATTCGAGTGCGGACCAGGGATTTGGAGGGTTGACGGCGCATCCGTTTGCAGGTGGAAGCTTCACCTTCGCGGCCGCTCCGCTCCCTTCGAGCGTTTCGTGTGGACTTGTTTTGTTAGGATTAATTGGGGCGGCAAGGCTTCGGCCGCGGAAGGTTTTGGCGTGAGGCTGGAGCGTCTGGATTGGAATCGAACTTAAATGTGAACTGATCGGTTTCGAAGTTGAAATAAAGCGGCCGTGTGATTGCGTAGCGATCACACGGCCGTTGTCATTTGAGCACACTGAGTGGTCAGCCGGACGTGAAACTGCCTGGTCTTGAATCTTAAATCAGGGTAGGTCGAAGCATGCCGCTTCATGGTCGTTACGGACGAGGAGGCGGTGGCCGCTCAGGGCGGGGTTGTTCCAGGTTTTGGAGGAGAGCGCTTTGAAGCGGGTGAGTTCGTGGAATTCAGATGGCTTGGCTTCGACGAGGGCGACGTTGCCATCTTCGCATTGGATGAGCAGGAGATCGTCGACAAGGAGGATCTGGCCGAAGCCGTAGTTGTCGCCGCGCCAAAGGCGTTTGCCGGTGGCGAGGTCGATACAGGTGAGGATGGCATCGTCGAGGCCGTAGATGATGCCATCCTTGATGGCAAGGTCGGAGAACTTGGGCTTGAGGCGGCGGCTGTCCCAGACGGTGGTGACAGAAAGCTTGCTGGCATCATTGTGAACCTGGAGGAGGACGCAGCCCAGCCCATAGCCGGCGGAGAGCAGGACGTGGTCGTTATCGAGGGCGATGGGGCTGGCGACTTTGGGCATTTGGCCGGGCCATGGATATTTCCAGAGCAGGTGTCCATCGGCCAAATCGTGAGCGGCGGCGCTGTCGGAGTTGATGGTCAGGATCTGGCGGATTCCACCGAGTGTGGCTGGGACGGGCGAAGCGTAGGCGGGGGTTTCTTCGCCGCCGGTCCAGGCGGGGGTGCCGTCGGATTTATGGTAAGCAACGACCGATGCGCCGCGGCCACCGGTCACGATGACAAGATCGTCGATGATCAGAGGGGAGGCGCTCTTGCCGAAGGAGGTGTTGTGCGAGTCAGAGTCGGCCAGGACGTCGCGCGACCAGATCGGTTTTCCGGTGGTGCCATCAAGGCAGTCGAGCAGGCCCGTGGCACCCATGGCGTAGACACGGCCGGCGGAGATGGTGGGGGTGGAGCGGGGGCCATCGCCGCCTTGCCATTCAGTAAAGCGGGTGTTGGGGTGGGAAAACTCCCAGCGCGGTTTGCCGGTATTGATGTCGTAGCACACGATTGTTTCCGCGGATTCGCGTTGTTCCTGAGTGATGGCCCACTGGCCGACGATCGCGAACGAGCCCCAGCCCAGGCCGATCCGCTGACTCCACATTTTGCGGGGCGGTTTTGCCGACCAATCACGGGACAGACCGACGCCGGTCAGAGCATTGGAGCGGTTTGGGCCGAGGAACTGAGGGAAATCCTGCGGCGTGGTTTTGGTGAGATCGACGGGATTGGACGAATCAACGACAACAGTTGGCAGGCCGGCGGTGTTGTTTTCGGCGCGCGGGGACCATTTCCAGACGAGTCGGGGGACGCCGACGCCGCTTACGGTGCCGTCAACGCGCGTTGTGTATTTCAGGGCGACTACCGCCCCGAAGACGAGCGCCGCCAAAACAACGACTCCGCGGTACCGCGTTTGGCGTTTTAAGCCAGAAAAGAAAGCGAACCAGATGAGCAGGAGAAAGCATGTCAGCAAAGTGATAAACGCGGTGGCGTACGCGGCGATGTAGCTTTCGACCCATTCGCGATGATGCAGGGCGAGGATGGCCAACGTGGCAAAGACAAGAACGACCAGGGGAAACTTCCAGCGAAGACGTTTGCCGGGCGTGGGAGCGTACGTTGTCATGCAATAATGCTAAGTAGGCACGGGCGGTTTGTCGCGATGGTGCGATTACTTTGTTTGGGCAGACGCCGCGCAGCGGAAGCCCGTGTGATTGGTCCCGGTATCGGCGGCGTGATCATCGCTGCCTCCGGT
>DAIRGS010000023.1:34481-40811 GCA_036794395.1 Tepidisphaeraceae bacterium
CGGCGGGAGACCCTCGGCGAGCCGTAGGGCGGTAACTTTCGCAGTAGGTATCACTGCACAGATACGATCCGCCCTTGATGACGCGCTCAGGGGTGAAGGGCTGGGCGGGGTCGAAGCTGTCGGAGGGGCCGGTGGGGTTGATGCAGCAATCGGTTTTTGAATTCCGTTCGTGCATGTCGGAGCGGTACCAGTCGGCCGTCCACTGCCAGACGTTGCCGGCCATGTCATAGAGGCCGTAAGCGTTTGCGGGAAAAGCTTTGACGGGCGAAGCGCCGGCGAAGCCATCCTCGGCGGAGTCCTTTACTGGGAAGAGGCCGGTGAAGGTGTTGCACATGAATTTGCCGGCGGGGCGGAAGTCGTTCCCCCAGTAGTATCGAGTCCCATATTTTCCGCCGTGTGCGGCAAATTCCCATTCGGCCTCGGTGGGCAGTCGCTTACCGGCCCATTTCGCGTAGGCTGTCGCATCATCCCAGGAGACCTGGACAACCGGATAATCGTCCTTGTTTTGGATGGTGCTGGTGGGCCCCTGAGGGTGGCGCCAGGAGGCGCCGGGAACCCACGCCCACCATTGGGAGAGGTCGGCCAGATCAACAGGGTGATCGGTCGGGGTGAAGACCAGTGCGCCGGGGACCATCATGCTGTCGTCGGGTTTGGGCGTCCCAGGTGGAACCTGCTTTTTCATTTCCTCCCAGTCGGGCTTGCGCTCTGCGGTGGTGATATAGCCGGTGGCATTGACGAAGGCGGCAAACTCGGCGTTGGTGACATCGTGCGCGTCGATCCAGAATGCATCGACCTTGACGCGATGGGCGGGCCGTTCGTTGGTCATGGATTTGGGGTCATCGGTGCCCATGACAAATTCACCGCCTGGAATCCAGACCATGCCGGGCCTGCGACTCAGGGCCAAGGCGCAGACAGTCGCGACGATCGCCAGGACAACGAGGATAGCCAGGCCGGCCAACGCGGGCCGTAGTCTATGGGGCGGCGAAATCGTTGGAGTTTTGCGTTTTACGGGTGCGCGCATCGCTTTGAGGATGTTACCCAGAAATGGGTTTGTTTGCGTGCTGGAGAATCCGGTCTATTTGAATGCTATGGCAGTACCGGTTGAAGCATTGCTTCACCTCGCCTATCCTTTCACCCCTTCAGGCGAGAAGAAGCCTGCAAGAGCACGTAGCTCAGTTGGTAGAGCAACGGACTTTTAATCCGTAGGTCCTGGGTTCGAGCCCCAGCGTGCTCAGTTCATTTCTCTTTGGCCGGCGGGTGTTGGCGCGGGGTGCGACAATCGCATTTTTGCTTCGGGGGGCCAGGCCGCTAGACTGTTCGCCCATGAACTTCACACCCGCACATCGGCATTCCGCGATTCGAGTTTTGGGACTGTTTGTCGCCTTGGTGGCGGGCGTTGCGTCGCCAGTAGGGGCGGCGGATGGGGGTAAGCCGGTGTTGCTGTATAGCCGGTATTTTAACGCCAAGGGTGAGTCGCGGTATCTGCCTGATGGGACGTTCAAGGATGTGCTGGGGAAGTTGGGGGAGACGTTTGAGGTTCGTGCGAACGACGAGCCGTTAAACGCGGCGACGCTGAAGGGCGTGGCAGTGGTGTTGATCGCGAATCCCAGTGATAAGGCAGTGGGCAAGAATCCGCCGCCGCACCATTGCTCGGCGGAGGATGTGGCGGCATTGAGCAAGTTTGTGAGCGGGGGCGGTGGGGTGATCGTGATGGGGAACCAGGAGAATCACAATCTGGAAATCAACGATTTCAACGGCTTGCTCGGGGCGTTTGGGATGAAGTGGGTGAGTAAGTACACCGACGCGAAGAAGCTGGTGATCCCAACGAGCGTGCCGGTGATTGGGGGATTGCGGTGGGCGTATTACACAGGGAATCAGATTGTGATGGATGCGGGCCATCCGGCTCACCCCAAAGCACTGGTTGAAAATGATCTGAAGCAGAAGCCGGAGAAGGGGCCGCGCGATGAGCCAGGCGCGCTGCTGGCGACGGCGGAACTGGGCAAGGGACGGTTTATCGCTGTGACGGATGCGGGTTGGATTTCGAATGATGCCCTAAGCGGGAAGGGCATTGGCGATGTGGCGATTAAGGAGCAGGATAACTGGGAGATTTGCTCGCGGCTGATGAAGTGGGCCGCCGGGGGAAGTAAATAGGGAATTGAGAACAGCGTCGGGCGGCCTCAGTAAAAAGGGCTAAATGACCGTGCGCGATTCAGCGCCGTTGCTTTTAAGTGGCACGGGTTTCTAACCCGTGTTTGGGGCAGCCGCGGGTCAGGCGCCGGGTGAGATGTGGGAAAACCAACTCGCCGGAGTTGGGCATTTTCTGGTTGCAAATCCAGAAGGTTGTCCAACTGTCGAAACTTGGTTTTCCCACATCTAACCCGTCGCTAGTGGTCAACTCGTTCGATCATGGGCTGTCTTCGACCCTGAGGCTCAGACCCGAAGGGGAAGCCCCATGCCACGAAGCGCTGAATCGCGCACGGTCATTTAGTTCCGCCCGTTTTTCGATTGGGAATGTCTGTTGAAACCCACGATCTGACCAGCCCCCGTTGTCATCCTGGAGCGAAGCGAAGGATCTGATAGCCGATTACTGATTGACTGCCAGGCGCGTGGCCGAGTTCGAATGATAAGTCCGTTGACTTCAGCCGAAGCAGATTGGGAATTTATCGATCGACTGCAGATGGTCATCCAACTCGCCGTTGCCGAGAATCCGTGGACGCAATGAGTTGCAGCGAAGTGGATTGACTGACCCCGCGGTAGTGGGTTTGCTCGCGTTTTTCCGCCTTGTCGCTCCTGGCGGGCACGGTGACCGATGGCGTAGTACTTGCCGGCGGTACGGCAGCCTGAGTCGGAGTCGTTGCCGCTGCCAATGTCGCCGCCGCTGCAATCGCGACTGCACCGCTGGCCGTTGCATTCCAATTCTTTGTCAGCAGCGTTGCATCGTTGAGATTCACCGTATTGTCGTAATTGAAATTTCCGATATCCCAACCCGGGTTTCCCAGCGCGATCCAATGGCGCGCCATTAACAGGCTGTCGTTGACGTCTACCACCCGGTCCAGATTCGCGTCGCCCATCACGGTGTATCGAATTTCGACTGTGTTTGAAGTTTGTCCGGCAACGATGCCATCTGCCGAGTCGGCGAAGCCCAGCCCGAACGTATTCGCCGGCCCACCCGCCGCAGTGGCGGAGGTGATCGCCCCGATCAAACCCGCAGCCGAGCCATTCCATCCGCCGCCGTTGTATCCGACGGCCAAGGCGGCTTGGATCGCCGACACGGGACTCGTTCCACTCGCGTAATTGAAGTAAACCGTGCTCTGGCCGATTTCCAGTGCCGTGTTGGCCAGCGGATTAGCACCCTGCAACCCGGCGATCGTGAACGTCCCGTTCAGGTGAAGGGTGTTGGGGAATGGGTTGCCGTTCGTGTAGTCGAGGGTGATTGAATCGTTGCCCGCATCGCCATTGATCGTAAGACCATTGGGATCATTGATGGGTATAACGCCGATCGAGCTGCCCTGTATCCAATCGATGTGCTGGCCATCGGGGTCCTGAGTGAGCGTGATTGCGTTGGCAGTGCTGGCCGTGAGGACATCGATCAGCGTCACGCTGAATGGATTGGACGTGGCGGGTATGAGCACGTCATCGGTGGCGGTCAGCGTATAGCCGCCGGTGTTATTGATCGTGAGCGTGCTGAACGTGGCGACGCCGCCGGAAACCACCGCGCTCGCAGTTGCACTACCTGTGGAGAACGTTCCGGTGTTGAGTGTCAGTGTCACGGTAGACGCGGCGGTGGTTACGATGTTGCCGAAGGCATCGTCCACATCCACGGTGATAGCTGGGCTTAGCGCGTTGCCGGTCGTTGTGTTGGCAGGCTGTTGGCCGAATGCCAGCTTCGCCGCTGACGCTGCATGGACGATGAAGGTCGGGGAGGCTGTGCTGGGGAGTGGCCCGTCCGTTGGTTGAATCGAGTATGTGCCCGCGGTATCGAGCAGCAGGTTTGAAAATGTGGCCACGCCGCTGACTGCTTGCACGGTGGTCGTCCCGGTGAGTGATCCGGGGCCGGTGGCGACCGTCATCGTTACCGATGAGTTGTCTATCGTCACAATGTTGCCGAATGAATCCTGCACATCAATGACGACATGCGGTGAAACCGCGATGCCCGCCGTGGTGTCCGAAGGCCCGCCAATGAAGACGAGCTTATTCGAGGCGGCTGACGTGATGCTGAACGATGCCGACGTGAGCGGGGTCAGTGAGCCGTCGGTGGCGGTAAGCGTATAACTGCCGGCAGCGTTAATCACCAAACTTGCAAATGTAGCAATGCCATTGACGGCATTCGTGGTGGCCGTTGTTCCGCCGCCGGCAAATGTGCCGCCGTTCAGGGTGAGCGTGACAGTGGAGGAATCGCCGGACAGGGTATTTCCCAGGCTGTCCTGCACGGTAATCTTCACACCACCGATGTTGTTGTTGATCGCCACGCCCGCGACAGTTGCGGCCGGCGGTTGCGTGAAGGCCAGTTGATTCGATGCCGCCACGCCTGCCAGGACATTTAGGAGCGTGGCGGACTTGGGTGTCCCGATACCGGTAACCGTGTCATAGCCAACCCCGGCGTTATTTCCGCTGCCGTTTGATCCACTGGTCACGTCATGAAAATTCGTCGCCGAGGCCGAATAGAGCGCTGGAAGCAGTTGGTTTCTTCCACTGAGCGGAGAGAGGCTCGCGCCAGCCCGGCCCTGATCGATGATCGCAATCAGCCCGGCCCACATCGGCGTGGCGAGGCTCGTTCCGCCGTACTGGGCCCACGGTGCCGAATTCCCGAAATCGTAGGAATCGTAAATGGCTACGCCTGTTGCTGGATCGGCCTCCATGGAAACATCCGGCGTGCCGCGCGCCGAGCCGGGGATGACCGCGTTCTGGTAACTGGGCTTCAATTCATACGGGCTCAGTTGGCCACCGGTGCCGCTCCAGGCCGTTTCGCTCCCGTAGGTTCCGTTGGTGGTGCCCGCGGCGAAGTGCATCGTCGTCCCGCCGACGGCCACCACGTTGGGCGATGCCGCGGGGTAACTGGTCAGCGCCGCGCCGCTGTCGCCCGTGGCGGCCAGGTATGTGACGCCCGCGGCAGTAAAGGTGCTGTCGTTAGAGCTCTCAGAAGAGAACTCTCCGTTGCTGCCCCAGCTCATCGAAACGCACGCAACGTTCGGCATCGCGGCTGCCGAGCTGACCGCCTGAAACATGTTGGTGAAACTGGCGCTACCGGCCTCGACCAGCACGATGCTCGCCGCCGGTGCCATGACGTGCGCCCACTGGATATCCAGCGTGATTTCCACCACCCAGCTCGATGGCCCCGGCGTCGGCTTGGACGGCGCGCGGGCGGTGCCGCCGGACTCTTTCAACAGTTGCCCGCTCTGGCTGAACTGTTTGAAACTTGGCGGATCGGGGAGGTTGTAAAAGCTATCAAAATGCTGAAGGTCGCTCAGTGCGTTCGGGTCGTCAAACGGATCCACGATCGCGATGGTCTGCCCGCGCCCATCCCCAATCACCCCGCCAAAATTCACCGCATCCACACCATAGAAATGTCGCATCTGCCCCGGCGTGGTAGCACTCGACGGCGGAGTAGCAGAACTCGACGCCCGCACACCCCCACGCGGATTAGCCGCCCGAAACATGGGGTACATCACCCCATCCCCAACCGCCGACGCGACCGCGGCAGCCAGCACCACGCGGGGTTCAAGCGCTTCGCAAATCGGTGCGTGCGCCGCCGCTGGGCGCGGAGAGCGGGAGCGATGTGCTGGCGGAGCTTGTTTCATACGCGGGTGACTACCGAGTATTCATCATTCGTTGCCAAAGGCAAGAAGGTTCGTTTTAAACAATTATTGAGAAAGGCGGTGGGAGTCGTTGTAGCCAAACTGTGTTTGCCGGCCAGCCTGATTGCGTGTCACATGATTGGTAAGTCAAGATCAGGCAGCCATTAATGACAAAATGCTCGCCGGTGCGAGCACGTGTCGATTCGATTGGATGGGCGCGGAAGGATTCGAACCTTCGAAGGCATAAGCCATCAGATTTACAGTCTGACCCCGTTGGCCACTTGGGTACACGCCCGAAACATAAGGCCGGGATTTTAGAGGGGTTGAAGGCGACGGTCAAATCCCTGTAGAAGGACGATCTTTTGTGCAGTCCAGCCCACACCACCATTTTTCCCGCTGACAAGGTTGACCCGAGACGAGGGAGCCTCGGCAATGGACGACAGGCTAAATGACCGTGCGCGATTCCGCGCCATTGCTTTAAAGTGGCACGGGTTTCCAACCCAATACCGTTCAACGCTCGTTACCAAAAATCGAG
>DAIRGS010000490.1:0-2646 GCA_036794395.1 Tepidisphaeraceae bacterium
CTTACACCGGCAGGACACGCAGCCTTGTGGGCTGCAACACAGATGGCGCAGATTTTCGCAGATGAATACAGATCCTTCCTAATCTGCGAGCATCTGCGCCATCTGCGGTTAAAAACTCTTCTCGGTAATTTCCTCTGTGTTCTCTGTGTTCTCCGTGCCCTCTGTGGTTAATTCTTCTTTATCTTCCTTCGTGTCTTCGTGCCTTCGTGTTTAATTCTTCTCAACCGATCTTCTGAAACAGATAATTCGGGTTTTTTAAAATCACCCGGTAATTCTCCATCTTCTTCACTTCCTCGATGACCCCGCCGACCTCAAACTTGGTTCCATCCGCCGAATCGTCGAAAAGCACGAATCCCCCCACTTCCAGGAACCGATCGGTATTCACAAAATCCCGCCGGGCAAATTCGTAGGAGTGGTCGCCATCGATGTAGCAAAACGAGATCGGCCCGCCGAGCGTCGCCTTCCGATCAAATACATCTCTCCTAGTCTGCCCCTCGCCCCAGGCCGCGAAAAACTCATCTGAAAACAGCTCGATGGTGTACGGCAAATCCTCCACGCTGAAAGTCCGCACGTTCCGCACGTAGCTGTCTCGCACAAACGCGCTGTACGCCTCATGCGAAAGTTCTGAATCGCCCACATTCCCGCCCGCGCCCTCAAACTGCCATCGATCGCAATTGAAGAACGGCACACTCACCCCCAACTTCCGGCGGTAATACGACAGCACATTGGTCGAGAGCCCCGCAAACACCCCGATCTCAATCATCGGATTCGCCGATGGCAGGTTCCGCAGCGCATAGTCAAACGCCAGCAGATTCCCCCGGCTCAGCATTCCCGCGTTGGCCAGCACCAGCCAGTCGATGTACTCATCGGATAGGTTGATGTACGAAATACCTCCGTTGGTCCGCGACCTTGGAAACGATTCGTACATCGACGAAATGAGCGGCTCAGCCAGTGCATCCATACTTATTACCTCGAAAACGACACAGTTATCGGTCATTATCGGCCGCCTGTACGATGCTCAATGACTTTTCCTACTCAATGCCCGCTACCCGCTTCCCTCCATGCAGATCCCATCTGCCAGACATGATTCGAAATCACTCGCGCCTGTCCTCCAACCGCCGTCAATCGAATCGGGCGAGCTTTTCCTCCCGGCAGGTAAGCCATCGTCAACGACTCCGCGGCCCCATCGGCATACACCTCAATCGAAGTGCGATCGACAAGAATCCGCAGCCGAAGCGGATGCCCGGCGCCGGCCGGCACGTTCGCCGAAGCGCCGGCGATGCTCAGCTCCCCGCCGCTCCATTTCAGCTCCTGCCCGTGTATGTTGATCACAATCGACGTCGCGTTGGCCGGGTTGATTTCCGTCTCAATATCGAACGTGTCTCCGCTCAAACTGCTGACCCAATCCCCGCCCGCCTCCAACGGCTGGTTGTCGACGTGTTCTTCCCGCCCCCGGAGCGACTTGACCTCATCCACTGGCAGCTTCGTCAGCCGCACGCCTTCCCCGTCGATCGTTTTCAATTTCAATTCGCTGACAATCCCCATCTGCTGATTGAAAGGCATCCCCGGGAACCGCGAATTCCGCATCCACCCTATGCTGATCCGCCTCCCGTTGGGTGCATCCGACCACGACTGCGCCGCGTAATAATTCTTCCCCCGATCCAGCACGAACGGCCCCGCCTCTTTTGTAAACGTCTTGCCGTCAAATGTTCCAATGAGATACTTGCTGCTCGCGTCCCAAACGACCCATTTCTTATTTGCCGCGTTCCCATCCACCGCCAGCTCAAACATCCCCGGGCACTCAAAAAACCCGTTAATCACGCTCTCGCGCTTCCAATGCTTTAAATCAGTAGAGGTGTTGACGATGAACCCCGTCCCCGTAATCGAATACAACAGCACCCAATGCTTGCCCGGCTCGTACCAGAATACGTCCGGGTCGCGATCCCAATCGCCCTTCTTCTTGGGCACCGGCATTTCAATGACTGGGTTCTGCGCATACTTGGTGAACGTCTTCCCCGCATCGTTGCTGTAGGCAAGGCACTGTCCCAACCCCGTGGCCGTCCACGCCAGCACGATCGGCTTCTCCGCCCCGGTTGCAAATTCCCCGCTGTTATTCCAATCCACAAACCCCGTCCCCGAATAAGACCCCGCCATCTTCCCGTCCGGCCGCGGGGTCGGCGGAATCGTGTCCTCCAACTGCTTCCAATGCACCAGGTCGGTGGAAACCGCATGCCCCCAGCTCAAGCCCTCCACCCAGTTTGTCCCATCCGGATTGTGCTGAAAAAATAGGTGGTACTGACCCTTGTAAAAAACCAATCCATTCGGGTCGTTCAGCCACCCCTTCTCGGCCGTGAAATGAAACTGCGGCCGCAGCGCTTCGCCATACGCCTGCGCCCCGCTCGGCAGAGTGAAAGTAAGGATCGACAACGCCGCCGTGCAAATCGCTGCGAGGTTGAGCATCGCCTAAGATTAACACATCACCCACCCCCAATGCCCCCCCCGCACGATCAATAGTTCGACCGCCGTTGCCACGGCGACTTGCTGAAGGGTAACGAGCGGACATCTAAGTAACCATGCGCGATTCGGCGCCTTTTCGTGACATGGGGCTTCCAGCCCATGATCGAGGGAGTTGACCATCAGCGACGG
>DAIRGS010000211.1:0-12480 GCA_036794395.1 Tepidisphaeraceae bacterium
CCCAAATCGGACCCGTCGCTGGAGGTCATCTCCCTCGATCATGGGCTGGAAGCCCCATGCCACGAAAAGGCGCGAAATCGCACTGGCGCATTTAGATTAAGTTCCCCATCGTTTCAGTCGCACTGGCCCACGTCTCACTTTCTCACCCATGGCAACGGCGGATCTGCCAGCCCCGTCGCTCCATTCGGATAATTCTTCGCCAGCCATTGATTGATCTCCTGCATGCGCGCCTCCGGATACGGATGCGTCTGAAGCATCTGCGGCGGCCTTCCTCCCTGCTCGTTGGTTACCTTCTGCAAAACCTCCATCACCTTCAGCATCGCGCGGGGGTCATATCCCGCCTGGGTCATGAACTCCAATCCCTTTTGGTCAGCCTGCGATTCATCACCCCGGCTGAAGTGCAGTTGGGTCATCTTGTTGACCATCGACGCAATCATCGTCTGCGACATCCCATGCTGATCCCCGCTCGATGCAACGCCCACCGCGGTTACGAAAGACTGACCCAGATTGGTCTGCGCCATCTGCTGCGCCACATGCCGCTCAACCACATGCCCCGTCTCATGCCCCAATACCCCGGCCAACTCCCCCTCCGTTGTCAGCTTGTCGAGGAGTCCCTTGGTAATAAAAACCTCCCCGCCCGGCAGCGCAAACGCGTTGACGGTCTGTCGATCCGACAGCAGATGATAGTGATACGGGTACGGGCTCTTGGCCGCGTCGCTCCGTTTCCAGACGCGATTGCCTATGTATTCCACTTCCTTCGCCTGCGGATCCGATGGCGAAACCTCGCCCCCCATCTCCTGAATCATCTGCGGCGCCGATTGCACGCCCAGTGCGACTTCCTGATCCGTGCTCAGGCTCACGCGCTGCTTCTCGCCAGTGGTCGGGTTTACGCTGGTATGCGAGAGGTACGCGATAAACCCGCCGATCGCGATGACCGCTCCGATGATCCATTGAAGCGGAATCCCCATTCCGCGGCCCTGTCCGCCGTAGTAGTTGCTCATAGGGCGATGAGTATAAGCGCGGCCCGTTCAGCTTGGCACTGCGAGAATTCCAGCGCTTGCCGTGACACGGGCTTCCAGCCCGTGAAGTTCTTGAGCCCAAACCACGTGCACAACTTCATCTACTGTCTCAACTCTTCTGCATCGCCCGCCGCCCCAATTCCCGCGCCACATCCGACAACCTCTGATGCGCCAGCTCGCACGCATAATCGACGCGGATTGTCATTCGATACGCTTCGATCCGCGCCACCAGGTCCTGATCCCCATCCGCCGCCGCCAGAAATGGGCTGTGCAGCCGCTCCCACATCGCCATCACCTCGCCATACGTTTCGTACGTTCCCTTGCGCGCTCCCGGCGGCAACTCGTCCTCCCCCATCACCACGCATCCCACCGGCAACACCGCCTTCAACTGCTCGGCACTCCGCACCACAGGCTGGGGCAACTTCATCTCCCCCAGCGGCACAATCACCACCAACCGCCGCCCCTTGTCATCCGGATAAACAGCGCCCAGAAACGTCTCGACGTAGAATCCCTGTTCCGCCGCGATCGCCCTCACCTTCAAGCCCGGCTCGATCGTTCCCCACCCGGCCACCAGCAACTGCCCATGCGGATAGTGCTCCACGGCGTGCCGTCCATCCACACGATCGCCCGGCCCCTCCGCGATTAAATCCAGGCAGACAATCCCCTCCCCACACCGTTGCCGCCTCTGCCGCCGCGTTTCCTGGAGCGGCATATACAGCCGCGAAAGCAAATCCCACTCGCGCTCCGCCCAGGCCATCCGCTCCGCCCGCGCCAATGTCTTCTCCGCCTCCAGATACTCCATCGCCATCAACTGCGCCTGCCCGCGCTCGCACAACGCCTCGACTGAATCCTCTGCACTCATGGGGGCATTGTAATCCTGCACAATCCAAACACGTAGGGGTGCACTCCCGCGTCCGCCCCGTACATTTCGTATCGTGCGGGCGCATGACACTTGCGGCGGCCGCCCCTCTTATTCCCGCCACCGGTACGCCGGGGGAAGCGAGCGGAATTGGCGACTGCCCGCGAGCGGGTAGGGAGGGGGTTCTTTCGGATCCGGATTCTCTTGCCAGTCAGCGATCCCTGTATGATTCATGTCACAACCAAACCCGCTTAGAATGAAGAACCACGATCGATCCATTCACTCAATGACTATTCCCACACCCCGCCTGCTCCTCCGCTCCTGGCGACCGGACGATCTGCCGGCCTTTGCCGCGATGAACGCTGATCCGCGCGTGATGGAATTTCTCCCCAAGGTCCTCTCGCGTCCCGAAAGTGATGCGATGGCTCATCGCATTGAAGTCCATCTCGCTCAGCATGGATTTGGCCTCTGGGCGGTCGAAATTCCGAACGTCACAGAATTCGCCGGATTCGTCGGACTCTCAATCCCCACCTTCCAATCCCACTTCACCCCCTGCGTGGAAGTTGGCTGGCGTCTCGCGTTCGATCACTGGCGCCACGGCTACGCCACCGAAGCCGCCCGGGCGGTCATCGACTTTGGATTTCGTACGCTCAATCTCGATGAAATCGTCTCTTTCACCGCCCCGGCAAACCGCCGGTCACAAAAAGTGATGGAACGCCTGAAGATGATTCACAACCCAGCCGACGACTTCGATCACCCCTCTCTCCCCGAAAACCATCCCCTCCGCCGACACTTCCTCTAAAGATTGCGACGGCCAGTAAGCCAATGGAGAATGTGCCACCGGCTGCACGACGTGCGAACGAGGGATGACTACGGATACACTCCGAAGGGGGAGAAATAGGAATGTCCCCATGGCCGAGACCCCCTTGTCTGAGACTAACCCGAGGGATTCTATGAGCCGAACATATCCATTAAACAAACACGAGCGTGCCTGGAAATGGTGGGAAGCAACATTTATACCCATGTTGCTGTTCGTCACTGCCACATGCTTGCTGGGAGTGCCGGTACTGTACACCGGTGTCAATCACGAAGTTGGCATGAGTGGCCATATAGAACGAAGAACCGTGGTCAACCTTCTTCGGGGCGGACCCGTGCCGCTGCCGACGAGGAACGCTCAACTGCTTGCCAGCTCCTGGAGGATTAGAGTGTCTGTATTCCTGGGGGTGATGGCATTGTTGCTAATCACCGCGTGGCGTGCGCCAATTTCTGTTCGCATCCTCGTGTACAATTCAATCCTGTTCGGAAATATGATATTTCTTATTAATTTGATCGCGGGAATTTTTGTTATGCTGTGATCTACATCGCGCCGTAAAAAGATCCGTTCGCCGCGAAAGTCGTCTAAGGCGGAAAGGAAGATATTCCAAATTAAAAGCTGAAACGAGGCGCCACTAGCGCAAGGAAAACCATAAGGCGATATTCTGAAGCGAGCGGTGGTGAAGGGTATTTGGTTCGACGGTGGTGAGTTCGCGTATCGCTCTCGAGATAATCTTCGGGCATGCACCGGGAGGCCTGTGTGTCGAGAACGCCAGGTTCGCGACGCTCACTTAACCGCCACAACATCCCGCACCGCGGCCAAGGCGGTGCGCCATTGGTTGCTGGTTTCGTTGGCTTCGTAGGCGAGGATGTCGCCGAGGGTGACGAAGTCGCGGTGCTCGATGGCGGTTTTGATCTGGCGGAGTTGCTCGGCGAAATGCGTCATCACGGACGAAAGCGTCTGTCCGTTTACCCGCACGGCGTCGAGGTTCAGTCGTAGAAGCTGGCCGACTTTCAGCACGGATTCCTGGGCCGTCTGCCAGACGGCGAAACAACCGCTGAGTTTTTCCATCGCTTTGCCGGGCTGATTGCGCTGGAGGAGATCGGCCGCGTCGTTGCGAAGCTCGTCGGTGTCGTCGAGCTGTTCTTCGACTTCTTCCAGCACGCTCAGCGCCATCTCACGCGGCTCGGCGGTTTCGATGTAGATGGTGTGGCCCATGAGTGGGGCGAGCCGGACGGTGCTGATGCCGTTTAGATCCGGGGCTCGGCCATCAATCAGCAGATTGGTCACCAGGCGGTTTCCCCGTTGCACGTGCGTCAGCACCTGGCCCACGGTCTTCAGGCCCATCGTTTCAGTGGCCAACGGTTCATGATCGACTGTCACAGACATTGTGCTCCTGGCTACAACTAACGCGTACATCGGCCCGAACGTGAAGAAACCTTCAATGAGTCCGATAAAATTCGGGAATTTGCGTCTGCGGATTTCGGAGCGTTGTGACTTAATGCTGTGCATCGAGAGTCAGACGCAAGAAGAATTGTGGGTTTGGGAAGTGGAATAAGCTGTGCGACTATTGAAAGGTGCCTGGCATTCGCCCTCACCCCGGCCCTCTCCCGGAGGGAGAGGGGGCAAGAGGGCGCGCTTCCTTCGCGCGCAGCAAAATCTGGACGAGCGCGGTCTGTGAAATCCATTGGGTTTTCATCAGCCCAGCCCCGGGGCTTCCGCGACGGCTATGACATGATCGATCAATTTGAATGGGCTCCAGTTGCAATCCCGATTGGGGTGACTGAGAATTCGGCCCTTCAATGACCGATCGAAAGCAGCTCGAACAATTTCTCATCAATCGCCGGCCGTGGGTGGCGGTGCAGACGTTTGAAGAGGAATACGTCCTGGGGCTGTTGCGCGAGATCGCGGTGGATATGCAGCTTGAGCTGTGGATCTGGTCGGCCACGGATGGGCTGCGGGATGGTCTGCTATCGGGCGGTGCGCCGGTTGCCAATACCGACAAGCCTGCCGCGGCTTTGTATTTTCTTTCGCGCGAGCAGCGCAAGCCCGGCGTCTACGTCATGCTCGATTTGGGCCCCCATCTAAAAGACGACCGCACGCTGCGCTGCCTGCGCGAAGCCGTCGATGAACTCTCCAAGAGCGGCTGCCAGCTGGTGATGATCGATCAATGCGACACGCTTCCGCCGCTTATCGGCGCGACGGCCAGCCGGTTTGTTCCGTCGCTTCCGGACGAGAAGGAAATCCACGAAATCCTCACCACCACGTTGAGGCACCTGAACAATCAGCAGCGCATCGAAGTGCATGTCAGTCGCGAAGATTTGACCGCCATCGTCAAGAACCTTTGCGGGTTGAGCCGGCGTCAGTGCAAGCAGGTGATTTACGACAGCGTGTTTGACGATCGGCGGTTCGATGCCAGCGACATCAATCGCATTCTCGCCGAGAAGCGCCGGGCCATTGGCAGCGATGGGGTGCTTGAATATGTCGAATCACCTGTCTCACTCGAGGAGATCGGCGGGCTCAATCATCTTAAATCCTGGCTCGGCCAGCGAAAGAATTGCCTTACCGACGAAGCCGCGGCATTCGGCCTCACCTCGCCTCGCGGCGTGTTGATGCTTGGGGTTCAAGGCGCGGGCAAGAGCTTGTCGGCCAAAGCCGTCGCCACCGCGTGGCAGCGCCCGCTGCTTCGCCTTGATGCCGGTGCGCTTTATGACCGATACATCGGAGAATCCGAGCGGCGCTTGCGCGATGTCCTTCAGCAAGCCGAGCGGATGGCGCCGGTGGTGTTGTGGATCGACGAGATCGAAAAGGGATTCGCATCGGCCGCGAGCTTGAGCACCGATGGCGGGCTCTCCAAGCGTATGTTCGGTACGCTGCTCACCTGGATGCAGGAGCACACCGCGCCGGTGTTTCTGATCGCCACCGCCAACGACATCGCCGCTCTCCCGCCTGAGTTGCTGCGGAAGGGCCGGTTTGACGAGATCTTTTTCGTCGATCTGCCCAACCTCGAAGCGCGTACGCAGATCATCTGGATCCACCTCAAAAAGCGCAAGCGCGACCCCGCCAAATTCGATACTGCCGCGATTGCCGAAGCCGCGGACGGGTTCAGCGGAGCTGAAATTGAGCAGGCTATTCTCAGTGCGCTCCATACCGCTTTCGCCGAGCGCAAGGAACTCACCACAGCCCACATTCTGGCGGCTCTAAAGGCCTCGCCGCCCCTGTCGGTCACCATGTCCGAGAAGCTTGAGGAGTTGCAGGAATGGGCCAAAGGCCGATGTGTCCCGGCGGATTAGATGATAGAATGTGGGTGGGTGAAGTATGACGCAGCAACTTAAACCGGCCTCTCTCTCTGGGCGAAAGCTCAGCTACGAGGAATTCCTCGATTGGGATGGGGAGAATCAACATGTGGAGTGGATCGATGGGGAGGTCATACCGATGGCGCCAGTAGGGGATTCGCATCAGGACCTAGCCGGATTTTTACTGGCCCTCCTTCGGGTGCTTGTCAGGCAACATGATTTGGGCCTCGTGCGTCACGATCCGTTTCAGATGAAGACAGGACCGGATCTACCCGGACGGGCACCGGATATTTTCTTTGTATCTAAAGAGCGTCTCGCTTTGTTCAAGCCTGTGTACTTTGATGGTCCCGCGAATCTTGTGATAGAGATCATCAGCCCCGGAAGTCGGACGATTGACCGTCGGGATAAGTTTCGCGAATACGAGAGCGGTGGGGTGCTCGAGTATTGGATTCTTGACCCAGGGCGAGAAAGCGCGGAGTTCTTCCAGCTGGGCAGTGAAGGGAAGTACGCGGCGGCGCTAATCGGAACGGACGGCGTTTATCGGAGTTCGGTGATCGAGCCGTTGTGGATTCGCGTGGACTGGCTTTGGCAGAAGCCATTGCCAACCGAGTTGTCGATCTTCAGAGAGTGGGGACTTATCAAGTAGATTGCTAATCAGGCGGCGGTGGCGGCTGTGGCGGCGGGCAGGAAGATATTGAACGTTGTGCCGGTTC
This sequence comes from Tepidisphaeraceae bacterium, assembly GCA_036794395.1. Classification (GTDB taxonomy): domain Bacteria; phylum Planctomycetota; class Phycisphaerae; order Tepidisphaerales; family Tepidisphaeraceae; genus DASXMX01. The sequence goes on from DAIRGS010000211.1 coordinate 6,702, forward strand.
CGACGGCCGATTCCACTTCGATGCGGCCTTTGTGGTGTTCGACGATTTCTTTGCAGATCGCCAGGCCCAGGCCGGTGCCTTTGGCTTCGCCGCGGCGGGTGGTGCCTTTGGTGGTGAAGAAGGGCGTGAAGATTTTGGGGATGAGTTTTTCGGGGATTCCGGGGCCGGTATCGACGACCTGGATTTTGATTTCGTCGGAGTCGACGCGTTGGGCGCGGATGGTGATTGATCCGCCGCGGCCGAGCATGGCCTGGCGGGCGTTGATCAGAAGGTTGAGCAGGACTTGTTCGAGCTGAACTGGGTCGGCATCAAGGACCAGGTCAGGCTGCACCTGCACGCGGAGGGCGATGCCGTCCTTTTTGGGGTCGCGGGCCAGGACGGCCAGGGTTTCATCCACCAGCTTTTGCACGCTGACGTCGCCCGTGGCCGATTGGCCGCTGGCCAGGCCGAGCATGGAGGTGCAGATTTTCCCGGCTTTTGACGAGCTCTGAAACGACTTGCTCAGGGCCTTTCGGATCAGGTCCATGTCGGGCTTTTCGCTCTCGGCGCTGGCGAGGGCGTACTGGCTGTAGCTGACGATGGGGGTGAGGAGATTATTGAATTCGTGGGCGATGACCGCGGCGATGGTGCCGATCGTGGCCAGCCGCTGGGATTCGGTGAGCTGCTCGCGCAGGGAGTCGAGCTGGGCCTGCATGCGGGCCAGTTGCTCGGTGAGCGCGTGTTCAGAAGCTACGATCGGGGGTTGGGAATCATTCACTTCAACGAAACTATCGGCCGGGGGATAGGGGTGGCTTGACGGAAGGGGGGCCAATGTTGGATGGGGAGCCGAGCATAACTCTGGAAGAACGTTGCATTTGGTTGCAAAGCGTTGCAGGACGGCGGCGTCGGTTTGCGGGGTGGAGCTGGGAGCGGGAAGTTTAATCTAGTCGTAAGTGATTGTTAAATCGCATGTTGTGTCGATATTGGATGCCAGTCAGAATTTAAGATTTCAAATTTCAAATTTGAGATGGGGATTGGTTATCACGATTGCGTTCGTCCTGGTTTTGATGCGCAGATTTGACCAGCTCCCTCTTGCCCCCTCTCTGCTGAGCGTGCAAATCCAGATCGCCCAAGCCCGTCAAAATCCAGCCCTCGACTCCCAGGCTGAAAAACTCCGCCTCAACCTCCGAGTCATCGCATCCATGCACTGTCGCAAGTGTCGCACGGACCCCCCGTTTTTCGCCTGAAAACCGACCTCCATGCGACACTTGCGACACCCGTCGCACGAAATTCGCACGCCTGTCTCACGCCCACGTTCCACCAGGCCTATCCTAAACAACTGCATTACATGAATTTGCAATGCACGTCCCCAACCGCCGTGTCGCAATGCGGCACTTTGCGACACTTTCCCCCCTTCGCCCCACTGTCGCACGCACCCCTGCGGTGGCCCGATGAAAATCCAATGGTTTTCACCGGCCGCGCGGTCGTCTAGATTTGTTGCGCAGGAAGGAATAGCGCCTTCCTGCCCCCTCTCCCCCCGGGAGATGGGTTGGGGTGAGGGCGAATGCCAGGCGCCATTCCGTCGGCGCCCCGGCGGGAAAGGGGGCAGGAGGGCGCGCTTTCCGGCGCGCAACAAAACCTGAACGAACGCGATCATTGAAAAGCGATAGGTTTTCATCAGCCCAGAGTCGGCCTGGGTTGGAGATCAACCAGTAGTAAGGGTCGGCGTGCGTGAAGTTCAGTAGATCGGCCTCACTGGGAGAAATGCTTGGGCGGTAACTCCGCACCCACAGCATAACGCTGGCCGCGAGGGCCAGAAGTGACAGGGCAGACACGAGCGTGAACAGGCGGGGGCGCAAGTGGATAGTCTATCTGACACGAGCGTATCGGGCACACGTTTCTGCCGCCGGGCTTGGTTTGCGGGCGAGCCCTGATAGAGCTTCCACGTCCATGTTTCGAGCGTCGAGGATTGGAAGGGATTGGATTTGAAGGGCCGGGGGCATTTCATTTCCTGGATTTGCACCGTTTTGGGGATCATAGATCGGACGAGAAATCAAGATTCCAAAGTTGAGGTGGGGATCGGCAGAGTGGGGGAGCCGCACTCGGGGCAGATGCCGGAGGTGTTGGCGGTGAGATCGTAGGCGCAGGCGGCGTTCCTGGTCCTGGCGCGCAAGGCGCATCGGTTGGGCGGGGATGTGCCGTTGTCGAGCTGGCTGCTGGCCGTGACGCGGTACGCGGCGCGGGATGCGGTCAAGACGGAGTCTCGGCGGAAACGTCACGAGCGATCGTGTCAGACGGGAGGGTTCGAGACTTCAATCTTGAGCCGTTGCGTGGAAACGTTGTGTTGCTCTACGTGAACGGGGTCGGGGCTTTATTTCAACGGGCATTACGAACCCAAAGCCGGCAAGCTGGTTGCGGCATGGGAGCCGGCGTTTTTTCTTGCGCCGATCCCATATAAACCGGTGACGGATTTGGCGAGCCGGGTGAATGCGAAGGGAGCGGCGGGGTTTGCGGGGCGGGCGAATCCGAGGGTCATGGATTACATGGATTCCCTTGCGACGGTTCGTTATGTGCATGCATGGTGGCGGGAGATGCACATATGACATTGGGCGGGCGCGAGCTTTTTGATAATCGGGGTGTTGTGGCCGGTTGCGATTAACTTGATGGTATTTGGGTCGTTGCGGCGGCCGGTTGAGGAGAAGGGCATTGATTTGAGCAAGGTCAAATCGCGACCGTCGGAAGTTGCGAAGGCTGTGGTGACGGATGAGGAAATTGAGCAGCTTGTGGCGGTGACCAACGAGTTGGGAGCAAAGGTTGGGAGAGGGCGCGGGTGCCGAAGAGCATGTCGAGGCCGTTGCTGCCGCGTCTGTTCGGGAGCTTGAGGCTGCGGCGCTGACGCCGGGTCAGATCGCCGAGCACGCGGATATCAGCTACGGGGCTAAGGCGGATGATTTTTATCCTACGGCGAAGGTGGGGAAGCCGGATCGAAAGAAGTGAATGGTGCGGGACGAAGTTGGAAGCAAGAGTTGGGGGAAGTAGATTTGAGAGATAGGGCTGCCGCTGTGATTTGTCTGCGTGCCAGCTTCACGTTTGGAGTACCAAACGACGCTGTTCACGGTGGTGTTTGGGTACCCTGGCGGTTCGGGAGGAAGATAATGAGGAATCGCTGCGCGATGCGGTGATGATGGGCGGACACGGGGGTCCGCCCCTACGGTGGCGGTCGGATTGGGGCGGTTGGATATCACTGAGGGCCGGCGATTGTGGTAGGGGCGGTTTGCGCCGGGGATTTCATTTTTGCGGTCGGGGCCGTATTTTCCGCCGGCCATGAATTGTGGGTTGCTGTTTATTTTGTTGGGCGCGTGCGCGGTCTTGATGATCCTGGAGCGCCGGGGTTTGAAGACGACGCTTGCACTGAATTTTAAGGGGGACATCAAGCGGGAGAGCCGGTGGCTGGCGCAGTATGGGCAGGCGCTATGTACGGCAATCGCGGCGGTGCTGGTTTGGCAACTGGACGTGCGCCGCCGGGAGAAGGCGGTGATTCCGGTGGTTATGAGCGTGGTGGTGGCGACGGTAATTGCGACGATCATCAAGCGGCTGGTGTCGCGGGTTCGGCCGGGGCGGGAGAACGCCGGGAAGTTTCTGGGGCCTTCGTGGTCACATGCGAATTATCGGGAGAGCTTTCCATCAAGTCATAGCGCATCGGCGGTGGCGCTTTCGGGGATGCTGGCAATCCTTTATCCGGCGGCGGCACCCACTTTCTGGACATTGGCGCTGGCGTGTGCGGGGCTGCGATACCTGATGGATGCCCATTGGCCGAGCGATATTTTGGGGGGGATTGCGCTGGGATATGCCAGTGCATATTACGTTGCCCATCTATTCCATGTTTCTTGAACCGCTGTGAAATCAGGTCCTTCTCTCCTGGATGACAGTGGGCAGCTGATCCAATAGAGGATTTCAACAGAGCAGGGGCCTTGTAGGTTTTTCAAGACCGTGAAACGCCGGAAGGCAATCTGACTCAGCATCACCCGAGATTCCTGGCCACCCCGAGTTCAGTGTCGCGTTCGGCTGTGAAGAGGTTTCTGGCGATCTCAGGTCCGGTCGATCCATAAGACCGGAGGCCGGCGACGATGCTGGCAGCCGGGAAGACCGACAACGGATTGTGGATCGTATTCACAACCATCAACCCGAGTTGTTCGGCGAGATCCTGGCCGGGCTTCCACTTCAGACATATATCGAGAGCGGCTTTGTAGAGCTGATCTGAAACAGAAGGATCGAGATCCGTGCCCCCAAACTTGAGGGGGGAAATCACGAGTTGCCCCGCGACATACCTGGCCACTTCCTCCGCGGCGCTCTGGGTCATCCTGGCTTGTTTAGCATGACTTGGTCCGAAAAACTCGGGCTGCTTCGCGGCGATCGGATCTGTAATTGGCGTATAGGCGGCTCCAAGGTCTAATGGGTTGGACTTAGGCGCGGCCAGTCCGCCTCCCAATCCGGAATTGTCGTTCTTAGCGAAGGGCAGCAGAACAACTGGGTTATCCGTGGTTGTTGCCGTTTCGGTAAACCATTCAAGAGGTGTTACGGGCGACTTGGTATCCACCAGCACGGTCTGCACGCTGTTGTCGACCGGGGGGGCGGGATTTGGCATCGGCTTCACGGTTTCCGCGATCAATTGTAGGGTTGCGGTATCAACAGTTGTCCCTTGTGCGACAGTTAAAATTTGAACCAGGCTGTTTTGGGCAATGGATGCTGAAATCGGGTGGCTTACAAGGCTCATGGCAGCTCTCCGGAAAAGCGGGTTTCGCTTGGGAACGAAGATTTTCGCCCAACCACGGGATGGGTGTTGAACAGGTTATCGGGAGATTTGGGAAAATGTTGCACGGGAAGGCCGGATTTAGTGGTCGGCTCGCCCGGATTATTCACCGCAGAGACGCGGAGTACGCGGAGAATGCAGACGCAACAGGAGCTTACATGCAACAACGAAGAGCAGTTCGTCGCGCAGTTTGCGCACCTCACATCTCTCATTCCCTGGTGTTTTCTCTGCGATCTCAGCGCCTCTGCGGTGAATCAAGAATTCTCAGGGCTAGGCGATTCACCTGATCGGTCCTACGCGATCGCATTGAACGTCCTACTTGCTCCGACGACAATTCGCTTTGTCATTTCGGGAGGCTCTGTGGGTAAATCAGCGATTTCGAAAGGCTCCGATTTCGTCAGTCAGTTTCCATTTGACGATCGTCGGGTTGGGGCGGCGGCGGTGTATTGCAGTGATGGTCGGTATGGCGAGCAGATGGATGAGTTTCTGCATACGGCGCTGGGGTTGCCGCGATATGACCGGTTGGCGTTGCCGGGCGGGGCGGGGTGTTTGGCGGGGCATTTGATGACGGCTTACAACGAGAAGCTGGCGCTGGAGCGGCAGCTTGAGTTTTTAATCAAGGCGCATGAGCTCAAGCGGATTGTGTTGATTGCGCATCAGGGGTGTGGGTTTTATAAGGATTTGTGGACCGATGGCCGGACGGTGGAGGAGCAGCAGGAGGCGGACCTGGCGAAGGCGGCGCAGCAGCTCAGGACGGCCAATAGCGGTGTAATTGTTGAAACCTATTTTGCGCGAAGGGTTGACGGGAACGTCGCGTTTGAGCGATGGGGCACTCAAGTGGCGGGCGCGGTGGCGAAGTGAGGGCTAAATGACCCATGCGCGATTCCGCGCTTTTCGTGACATGGCTTTCTAAGCCATGATTGAGGGGGATGACCGTCAGCGCCGGGTCCGATTTGGGAAAACCAAGTTTCGACAGGTGGACAACCTTCT
>DAIRGS010000212.1:0-12402 GCA_036794395.1 Tepidisphaeraceae bacterium
GTATCGGTGGGGGGCGGGGCGTGGGGGAATTGAGGGAGTGGCGCTTGATTCCGCGACATCGAATGTGGTGAACTATTCGAGCGTTGTGATGAGTAAGCGGCTCCGGTAGCCGGACGTCAGCGAGATTGAGTTCAACACCAAAAGCTTTTTCTCGCGGGAACAAGCTTCCGGACTTCAGACCAAGGAACGTCGGTAACACTCAACGTGTGGGTATCGACGATGTGATAAGTCCTCAAAGGGAGCGCGCGGTCATAATACGACCCACAGACTACGATCAGGCTGCGCACCCGGTACGCGATACTTGTGCTGAACTGTGGACGGTGCAATTGCTCGAGGTGAAGTCTGACGAGTCGCTTTGCTTGCCGGGCGCGCAGAAACCACGATGAGAATCGACGAATTATAGCGCGCATAAATCGGCCTCCCAGTGCTTTGCACAGATGAAACCCAACATGCCCTAAAACGGGCCCGCGCGCTTTAAATCAAATCCGTATCATGCCGTAACAACTGCGGACAGTGGTGACCGCGGCGCGGCGGGATCATGTATGGACTGCTTCGCGTGGGCGGCGGGAAGGTAGTGGCTTTGGGGTTCGCCAGCGTTCCCAGGGCATCAGGGCTACGCCGATCAGGGCGATTTGGGAGAGGTCGAAGCCGAGGAGCCATGGGACGGCGGCGTCCATGAAGCCGTAGGAATGCAGGCCGATGCCAAGCATATTGGTGCCGAACCAGGACCAGCTGGTGACGATGTTGCCGAAGACGGCAAGGAGTGCGAAGCCGCGTTCGCGGACGAGGCCGGCCCAGCGGGAGTGGAGGATGACCGCGTTCCACAGGACGATGAGAATCGCGCCGTTTTCCTTTGGGTCCCATCCCCAAAACCGGCCCCAGGATTGATCGGCCCAGATGCCGCCGAGGATGGTTCCGACGAAACTGAAGAGCAGAGCGAAGCACACGATGCCGTAGATCATGCGGGCGAGGTCTTTGCGAGCGTTCACGTCGAGTGACGAAGTGAGCACCGCGCGAACGACGTAAACAATGGCGAGGAAGCCGGCCAGGAATGTCGCGGCATATCCGAGCGTTACGCACACCACGTGGGTAGCAAGCCAAAGATTGGTATCGAGCACCGCCTGAAGGACGGCCATCGTGTCGCCATTGGGCTGAAGATGGGCGTCTCCGGAGAGGTGCAGGGCGATCACGAGGGTGACAAAGCCAATTGCTGCCGCGGTGACGGTTGCGATTCCGTTTTTGAAAATGCGTTCGAGGAATACGCAGACCAGCGCGGCGCCCCAGCCGATGAACACCGCCGATGAATATAGATTGGTGACCGGCGGGCGACCCTGAAGCCAGATGCGAGAGGTGAGCGCAAAGGTGTGAACGATCAATGTGATAACCAGCAGCGTGAGGGCGGCGGTGCCAAGTGGGCGGTGCCATGCGATCCACGACACAAACCCGATGGTAAGCACAATGGCATACAAAACGATGCACACCATGAACGGGTCGAATTCGTTCAGGTAGGACTCGAATGCGCCTTTGCGTGCGATGTCGGAATGATTCGCGGTCAAATACTGGGTATATCGCTGAACATCAGAATTAAATGAGCCGGGCTGGCGATTGGCGTAGTCCTCGATCGTCTGCATGAACAGCATGGCCGGCTCGGGGGCTTTGACGCCGGTCTTCTTGACCTGGTTTACAATCTCGGTCATTCCCTGCCACTGACCGTCTGCCTTGGCCGGGGGAACGATGTACATCTGACCGGTCCTGAAGCCGACGAAAACTTTGTTCAGCAACATGATCGAGTCGGCCAGTTGGAGCATTTTGCTCTGAAACCGATCCCGGCGATCTTCGGCGGTATTGTGGGCCAAATCCGCCTGATGCTGGAGTTCCTGGAGATGCGGCGCGATCTCGTCGATCGAAAAGTATTTGCGAGCGGGATCAAGCTGAAGCAGGCTGATGATGTCCGGGTGATCGATGCGGACAACCTGGTCTTGCCGCCACGCTTCGACATCGGCAAAACCGTCGAGCAGCCATTGAACTGCGGAGACCTCTTTCTTATCCCGCGTAAGGGTGTCGTGAGTGCTGATGATGCGCAGCGTATTCCGGGCGAGGCTATCCAGCGGGAGAACGCGGCCATCAGAGACAACCGGCAGGCGTCCGAACGCGGTGAAGTTGTAGGCGTCGGGGCGCTCGAAGGCGGGGCGGATGGCCATCCCGCCGATATAGAAAATCGCGCACATTGCGACGACTGCCGACACCCAGAATTGCGGACGCATGACCAGCGGCGGGGCGGGTTCGAGGGTCCAACTTTCGCCTTTGCGATTAGCGGGCGATGAGCTGGCCGCGGAGACAGACTTGGATCGACGGCCAAGGAAACCAACTAACTGCATTCCAAAATGAATCAGCAGCCCCAGCGCACCCAGAAAACATGCGATGTAGGGGAGCGGATCAGCGGGTGCGGGAATGCCGATTGCGCCGATCAGATTTGCCAGACGACCACCCGGATCAGCAGCGTTCCATGCCAATTGAAGGGTGGTGTATTGATCGCCCGGCATGAAGCCCTGTTGATAGATCGTGTCGCCCCGATATCGGAGCGGATGATTCATCCATATCAGCACTTCGCGATCCACGTTTCGCGAGGGATCGACCAGTCTTACACGGCTGGAAAAATTCTTGGCTTGATCGGTGCCCAAATAGCGATCGTGGGAAAAATGCAGGAGTGTGAGTGAATAGGGTTTGTAATGCCGCTCGAAGCGGAGCGCGATGCCGTACAATTTTCCGTTTATGTCAACGTGCTGTTGGTCGGTAAGGCCGGTGCTGAGGAGATAGGTGCCGAGGTTTTTGTCGCCGGCACGAAGGGTGACATACGCCGAGGGCATGTCCACGTGGCTCGAGCTGTCGGTGCCGTTGTTTTTGGGGACGTTGACTAACGCGAGGTTGGCGTTTTCGCCGGCGGTTGCCCGGCGGGGCGTCTTGCTGGAGTCGGCCTGAGCGGGGCCAAGCAGATCAGAGTTGGGGTAGTAATCATCGACGCGCACTTCAAACGGAAGCTGCGGCGAATTGATGACCGCGCCATTCTGAAGCTTGCGGCTTGCCACTACGGTGACTTGATCGTGATCTGCCGCAGAGGAATCGATCACGGCCAGCTCGGCGTGACGGATGTCCTGGGCGTACTGCATTGTCTCGCCGGCGCGGAATGTAATCTGGCTTTCGACGGCCCAGTAGGTGGTCAGCAGCTCGCCGGCCAGCAGGAGAATCAGGGAGAAGTGAATGAGGAGAATGCCGGATCGCTTCCAGTTCAGTTTGAAGCGAACGCTGTGTGCGGCAAGCAGATTGGCCAGCAGAAGAATGACCAGCGTCTTACCGCCGGGATAGGGAATGCCGCCATTGGTGGAGTCTCCGGCGTGAACGCCACGCATGAAAATGTGCGGGTCAATCCATGTGAGCCAGGAGCGGAAATAGTCCCGAACGACTTCATCGATTCCGGTGACGCGTTGAGCCCATGTGCCGGTAAACACCAGCACGATCGACAGAATCAGCAGCGCCACCGTGAGATACAATGACGCCAGGGGCTTAAGAATCTTCTTCATCGAGGCGTTCAATGGCTCTCCGGTACAAACTGCATTGACGCAAGGAACTGCCGGAAGGCGTCCTGCTGAGCGGTGACGACTGATGGGGGCCCAAGCATTTTCACGAACCAGTAATCCCCGCCTTCGATATCAACTGAGACTACGAGTTGTTTGGGCGACGTGGGCTGCGGGCCAGTGTAGGACAACAGCAACGCTTCGTGACCGGCTACCGTTACGGTTTTCATTTCTCCGGTCTTTTGCTGGGCGATGGGCTCAAGGCCGACCTGGCCGCGCCAGCGATTGATGTTGTCCAGGAACGAGCCGGCCTGGCCCTGGCGGATGCGGGTGACGATCACCTCGGCGGATTCAGCACCGGAGCCGGTGCGAAATGCGGTGACGCGCATCTCGTTGGCGCCGGGCTCTTCGGTCCAGCCTTCGGGCGTTTTCCAACTCGCCAATTTCATTGAGCCCTCAGTGGGCTTGGCAGCGGGAGCGGAACCCCGCTCGGGAGGCCGATCGGCGAGCGACTCAGATGGTTTTCCCGTCGCGAACTGGAGCGAATGCACGAAGGTTTGGAAATTTGCTTTCTGTGTCTCGGCAACTGTTTGGGGCGCGGTCAGTTTGACGAACCAGGTTTTGCCTTCGTGGGGGATGATCGCGGCCAGCAAACGCATGGCGGGTTTTTCGGCGGTGGCGGGGCCGGCGATGTCGACGATGTGCGAGGGTTCGCCGGAGATCTGGGTGTCGACTACATACTTGGGTAGATCGGCTTCGGCCGCGCCGGGAAGGCCAAGCTGCTTGGCCCATCGATCGACGTTGGGTTGCAATTTGCCGGCTTCAGGGCCGAGCGGGGTGATGGTCAGTTGCGCATCGGGAGTTCCCGGGGCGATATCAAAAGTTGCCAGGCGCATGTCGCTGGAACCGCCGACTTGCTTCCAGCCGGCAGGCAGGGTCCATCGCAGCGGACTCGACGATTCGGGTGAATTGGCATTGGCGTCGGCGGGCGCGGACTCGTCGGCGGCGGCCATGGGGGCGCGCGCAACCTCTTTCGGCGCGGAATAGGTGGGAATGGAACTCTCGTCCCGGTCGCATCCGGCAAGCGAAAAAGCCATTGATAACAGGAGCAATCCGATCCGCTGTGGGTAGGTCACGATCGTTTATACTCTAGCCGTGGCCCGATTGTTTTCCAATCGGGGCCGATATCGAAGTTTCGAATGGTTCAGGTCCGACAACATCGACTGAAAACACTTCCAGGACGGCCTGCGCCTGACGCCACGTCGAAGCAGGCAAGCCCATCTTTTCGGTGCAGAGGCGATCGAGGAGTTGTTCGCGTGTCCAGCCGGTTTCCTGGGCGACTTGCGGGAGGAAACAGCCGCTCCGATCGCTGAACGTCAGATAGATCCCCTCCGACAGCGGATTGAAATCCATGGGCGACGCGGCCTTTCGGGGTGGTGATAGGACGCTTACTTCAATTTCCAGCCAGGCAAGTTCTTCGGCGGTCACCGGAGCATTCTCAAATCGGGGGTCTTCCAAGACGTTTTTTGCTGCCGCTTCAATCGCTGACGCAAGTGGGTGCGATGCGTCAATTCGGCCTACGCATCCTCGGAGGCGGTGGTTGTGCAGGGTGTGCAGGGATACAAAGCAGCCGGCTGGCTGACGGAGGGCGTCGTCAATTAACGGAACGAGCGTATCTACGGCCAGCGCTCGGCGAATATGTGCCCGCGCCAGGTCTAAAACCTGTTGGCGAAATGGCTCGGAAAAGGGCATGGAGGATTCTAGTCTATTTTTCGGATCGAAGTGAGGGGTGATTTCGGCACTTCGGTGGTGCGTGATAGATGTATCCTGACGCACTTAATGCGAGGGTCTAATGAGTAACGAAAAAGCCCCCCTCCCTACCCTCCCCCGGCGTACCGGGGGAGGGAAAAGAGGCTGGCTCAAGAGGGAAAAGAGGCTGGCTCAAGAGGGAAAAGAGGGTGGGCTCAAGAGGGAAAAGAGGGTGGCTCAAAGGGGTTATGCGACCGCAGGTCGCGGAGGGTGTGACCTCATCCAACAATCCTTTGGACTTATAATTGTTGTAGTCATTGCTCGCAGGCGATGCTACGGTGAGTGGATTGCTATGGATGCGGCTTTGAAAGGGTAGGGACGACGGTCAGATGGAATTTGAAGCGTTCGTCATCGTGGTTACGCTGGTGGTGGTGGCGTTCATCGTGAGCGTTGCCGCGGGCAAGCGCAACATGTCGCGGATGCCGCAACGGACCTGCGTTTCATGCGGTGCCGCTCATCCACCGTTCGCCCAGTTTTGCCGCCGATGCGGCCAGCGGTTGCCTTGAAAACCGGCTGTGACTCTCGCCCTCATCTCCAGTGAAGATTAATTGGCGATTGCGCCACCAGGGAGGTCCTTCATGACGGGTACCGAATTTCCGAAATCGGCCCAGAGAACGGGAATCCAAGGCGGCGGTCTGCCGCCGATCATTCGCCTGCTGCGGGGCGGCATGGGAGGGTTCTTTCGCGGGAGCTCGATTGTCGGGCTGGTTCTGGCGCTGCTGGTTGTTTATGGCGCTTATTTCTGGCTGGTCCGGCGGGTGGTGGTTCACCATGGGCAAGTCCTGGTGCTGCTGAAGAAGGACGGCTCGCGCAGCATGCCGGGCGATCAGGTTGTGATCCCGCGCCCGCCCGACACCAAAGATGCCGCGGCTTATGCAGCGTGGGAGAAGACCTATGGGGATTGCAACGGCATTCTTGAGCAGGTTTATCTTGAAGGCACTTACTTCGGATTTAGCCCGTTTGATTACGAGCGATCAGTGATTGATGTCGGGATGGCGACGATTCCCAGCGACAAGGTGGGATTGGTTTTCAAGAAATTCGGCGATGCGCTTCCGGCGGGTCAGGTCATGTCCGATCCGGCAAAGAACCAGCGCGGGCCGCTTCCGATCGTTCTTCAACCGGGGACTCGCAATAACGATTACGCCAATCCATATGCGTATGAGGTGAAGCTGGTCCCGCAGGTCCGAATCGAGTCAGGGCATCGGGGCGTGGTGGCGATCATGGCGGGAAGGCCGGCAGGGAACCCAAATGATTATCTCGTGGCTGATGGGGAACAGGGCGTGCAGCACAAGCCTGAGCCCGAAGGTCTTCAGTCGGTGAACCTGTTTCAGAAGCGAGTGAAGCCGGTCAGTATTCAGTCGCAGCGTTTTGAAATGAAGGGCGATGATCAGATTACGTTTCCCTCTTCCGACAGCTTTGATATCCGGCTCGAAGGTTTTGTCGAGTGGCGCATTAAAGAGAACGAGCTTCCGCTCCGCTACGTGCAGTATAGCACGGGTGGTGATCTGATCCCTTATCTCGAGGAAACAGTCATCCTGCCTTACGCACGAAGTTTCTGCCGGCTCATCGGCAGCGAATATACCGCACGCGATTTCATCAGCGGCGATACGAAGCTCAAGTTTCAATCCGAGTTTGAAACCAAACTCCGCAAGCAGTGTGAGATGCAGGGCATCGAGATCTTACAGGCTCTGGTCCGCGACATCGTTCCGCCGGATGCGATTAAGAATCCGATCAACGAGCGCGAGATCGCCAAGCAGCAGATTAAGACGCTCGAACAGCAGATGGTGGTGGCCAAGAGCCAGGCGGATTTTGCGACGCAGACGGAAATGGCCAACCAGAACCAGGCGATTGGTGATGCCAATAAGCAGGTGGTGAGCGTTGTGAAGCTGGCGGAGCAGAACCGGGGCGTGGCACTGACCAAGGCTCAGCAGGAGTTGGCCGTTGCCAAACTCCAGCTTCAGGCGGCGCAGCAGCAGGCGGATGCCTTGATAGCCCAGGGTCGAGCCGAGGCCAATGTGGTGTTGCTACAGAAGCAGGCCGAGGCCGATCCGCTCCGGCAGCAGGTGGCGGCGTTTGGGGATGGGAATGCGTACGCTCAATACTTTTTCTTTCAGAAGCTCGCGCCGTCGGTGAAATCGATTCTCACCAACACCGATGGACCGTTTGCGGATTTGTTCCATCAGCTCTCGGCGCCGCTTAAGGCGCCGGTGAACTCGGCAAGTCAGAAGCAGCTCACGGAGGCCGGCCATGACACGCATTAAATCAATCGTTTTAAAACTCTTTGTCGCGGTGTTGGTTATTTACCTTGGCTGGCTGGGATTTGAGTGGACGGCCATGCGCGTGTTTGTCGGGCCAGACGAGGCGCTGGTTCTGACGAGCAAGTTTGGCGATCCGCTGCCCGCCGAGGACGTCGTTGCCCCGGCCGGGTCGAAGTTCAAGGGCGTGCAGGAGGAGGTCTTCGGGCCTGGCCGGTACTTTTTCGATCCGTTTGAATATGAGTGGCAGGTGGTTAAGCAGGTGGAAGTTGCCGCGGGTAATCCGGACAAGTGGGAATGGGACGATCTGGGCAATCTGAAGGACGCCGATCAAGTTGGGCCGAAGGTTGCGCTGTTATCGCTCAAGCAGTCGCTCAAGGAGGGCCAGCCGCCACGGGCTGATGCTGAAATTGTGCCGGATGGGTTTAAGGGCGTGCAGGAAAGTGTGCTTACGCCAGGAACGTATAAGCTGAACCCCGCGGTGATGACGTGGACGATTGTGCCGGCGGTGGTTGTTCCGCCCGGTTCGGTGGGCGTTGTCACCCGCCTCGTTGGCGAAATTGGTCAGGTGACCAGCGCAAGTTTGAGCGAAGTGCCGGCCGCGGACTTGCAGTCAGTAGCGGCGACGCGACCCGGAGCCACCTCGCAGGCGGCTTCTGGATCGCGGCTGGCCGTCGGGCAGACTCAGCGCGGAATTCTGAGTCATGTGTTACAGCCCGGGATTTATTATCTCAATCCGCGAATCGTAAAGGTTACGGTGGTGCCAGTTGGGTATGACCAGATCACGCTTGATAACAACGCGAAAACGGCGGTGGGTTTCTACACTTACGACGGCTATCAGGTGGCAGCGGATTTCACGGTGGTTTGGGGCCGGACACCGAGCGACGCGCCGAACATTGTCGCGAACATCGGAAACGTAGCGAAGGTTCGATCGAATGTCATTGAGCCGGCCATGAAGGCGGCGTGCCAGAACGAGGGCGCGAAATACACGGCCAAGGAACTCATTCAGGGCGATACGCGATCGAAGTTTCAGGCCGATCTTTCCGCGGCGCTGGCTAAGCAGATCGAGGGCCGCAACATCCACGTTCTGCTGGTGCTGATCCGCAATATCACGATTAAGGATAACAGCGGCCGCGACCAGACCAACGGGCTGTTGGCGACGATCCAGCGGGCAAACATCGAGGTTGAGCGCGATCTCACGTTTAAGCAGCAAACCCTGACGGCGGTCGTGCAAGCTGAGCTGGAGCAGGCGAACAAGCTGGTGGATGTGAACCGGGAAATGGTCGCTTCGGATACGAAGGTGAAGGTGGCCAACATCATCGCCGAGGCCCAGAAGAAGGCGGCGGAGATTGATGCGGATCGCCAGCTTCAGATCGCGTCGGTTCAGCTTGAAGTGGCGAAGCTGAACGCGCAGCGGACTCAGATTCTGGGGAAGGCCGGCGCGGACGTGGAGCAGATGAAGCGCGGCGCTGAGGCGCAAGGCGCGAAATTGTTGGTCGAGGCGCTGGGCTCGCCTGAGGCGTACAACCGCTACATCTTCGCCAAAAACTTTGAACCGACGGATGTGCGATTGATCTTTGCCGGGCCTGGAACATTCTGGACCGACCTGAAGACTTTCGAGCAGGTGGGGGCGAGCAAACTGGTTCAGCAAAGCACTGTTAAGCAGAATCCCTAGTTCGCATTGCGGTTGCGGCGCAATGGTGGCAACACATTCGACTGCCAATATTTCAGATGGCTCGTTGGCCATTCGAAATTCGGCAGTCGAATTTTTTTGCAAGATGGGGGGAGGGCAAGTCATCAGGTGGCATAAATATATGATAAATAATGACTTAAAATGATTTTGTCGGGCGACGGGCGGGCGAACTTCTGGTCTTATTATTGCGTTGTGTAGGTAGGGAAGTCTTGATTACATATCGCCCCGGAAGGATTGATATCCATGCGATTCGATAAATTTACAGTCAAGGCACAAGAAGCGGTTGTACGGGCACAAGAG
The DNA here is from genome assembly GCA_036794395.1 of Tepidisphaeraceae bacterium. Classification (GTDB taxonomy): domain Bacteria; phylum Planctomycetota; class Phycisphaerae; order Tepidisphaerales; family Tepidisphaeraceae; genus DASXMX01. Next base: position 9,630 of record DAIRGS010000212.1, read on the forward strand.
CTCGCTCAGAGCCGCAATCACGCTGAGATTTTGCCGCTGCATGTTTTGGCTTCGCTGGTTCAGGAGGAAGAGGGGGTTGTTGCGCCGCTGCTTCAGAAGCTGGGCGTGAACATTCAGGGTCTTGCGCAGCGCATAGAAGCTGAGCTTGATCGGCTGCCCAGCGCGACCGGCACGCAGATCGGAACGAGCCGGACAGTGCAGGATGTTTTCCAGGCCGCACAGAAGGAGGCGGATCGACTCAAAGATGAGTATGTTTCGACCGAGCATCTGCTGCTTGCCCTGGCCCAGGTGAAAAGTGAAGCGCGCGAGATGCTTGTCAGCGCGGGCGTGAAGTACGACGCGATTCTAACCGCCCTCAAAGACGTTCGCGGCGGGCAGCGCGTGACGGATCAAAACCCCGAACAGAAATACCAGGCGCTGGAACGATATGGCCGGGATCTGGTCGAACTGGCCCGGCAGGGCAAACTCGATCCGGTGATCGGGCGCGATGAGGAAATCCGCCGGACGATGCAGGTACTGGCGCGCCGGACAAAGAATAACCCGGTGCTCATCGGCGAGCCCGGCGTGGGCAAGACCGCCATCGTCGAGGGTCTGGCGATTCGCATGGTCAATGGCGATGTGCCCGATGTGCTTAAGAACAAGCGCATTATTGCGCTGGACATGGGCGCGCTGATCGCCGGCGCGAAGTATCGCGGCGAGTTTGAAGATCGCCTCAAAGCCGTCATCAAGGAAGTCACTCAGAGCGATGGGCAGGTCATCCTGTTCATCGATGAGCTTCACACCGTGGTTGGCGCGGGTAAGGCCGAAGGCTCGATGGACGCGGGCAACTTGCTCAAGCCGGCTCTGGCCCGGGGCGAGCTGCGCACGATTGGTGCTACCACGCTTGATGAGTATCGGAAACATATCGAGAAGGATGCCGCGCTTGAGCGCCGGTTCCAGCCGATCACGGTCCCCCAGCCTAGCGTCGAGGATACGATTGCCATCCTTCGCGGCCTCAAGCAACGCTACGAAACCCACCATGGCGTTCGCATCACGGACAGCGCAATCGTCTCGGCGGCCGTGTTGAGTGATCGATACATCACCGAACGATTCCTTCCCGATAAGGCCATCGATTTGATCGACGAGGCCGCATCGCGGCTGCGCATCGAAAATGATTCGATGCCCGCGGAGCTGGATGAAATCCGCCGGCGGATGATGCAGCTTCAGATCGAAGTTGAAGCGCTCCGCCGGGAGAAGGATCCTTCGTCCCGCGCCCAGCTCGAAAAGGCCCAGCGCGAGCTGGCCGAGTTGCAGGAGAAAAATTCGCAGCTCACCGCCCGTTGGGAAAACGAAGTGGGTGTGATGCGCAAGATGAAGGAGCTTCAAGAGACCCTCGATAAGAAGAAGGTGGAGCTGGAGCAGGCGCAGCGCCAGAGCAACTGGGAAGTTGCGGCGCGCATTCAGTACGGCGAGCTGCGCGACCTCAATCGCCAGCTCGAAGAAGCACAGAACAAGCTTCACACCCTTACCACGGATGGCAATTCGCTGGTGAAGGAAGAGGTAACGGCCGAGGAAATCGCCGAGGTTGTGAGCCGGTGGACGGGCGTTCCGGTCACGCGCATGCTCGAGGGCGAACGCGAAAAGCTTTTGAAAATGGAAGAGCGACTTGGCGAGCGGGTGATCGGTCAGGACGCGGCAGTGCGGGCGGTTTCGGATGCCGTGCGGCGCAATCGCGCCGGCCTGGGTGATCCCAATCGGCCCATTGGGTCGTTCCTGTTCCTGGGGCCCACGGGCGTTGGCAAAACTGAGTTGTGCAAGGCGCTTGCCGAGTTCCTGTTCGATGATGAAAGCGCGATGGTCCGCATCGACATGAGCGAGTTCATGGAGCAACACTCCGTGGCCCGACTGATCGGCGCGCCTCCCGGTTACGTTGGATATGAGGAAGGTGGGCGGCTCACGGAAGCCGTTCGGCGGCGGCCTTACGCGGTGATCCTGTTCGACGAAATCGAAAAGGCGCACCGCGATGTGTTCAACGTATTGCTACAGGTTCTGGACGATGGCCGGCTGACTGATGGCCAGGGCCGAACCGTGAACTTCAAGAACACGGTCATTGTCATGACCAGCAACATTGGCTCACAGGAGATTCAGAAGCTGGCCGGTGACAAGGCTCCCGAGTGGGAGGTTGAGGCGGCGGTGCAGCAGATGCTCAAGGCGCAGTTCAGGCCCGAATTCCTCAACCGCATTGATGAGATCATCATCTTCCACACGCTGTCGCGGGACCAACTCACCCGCATCGTGGATGTACAGCTTCAGAATCTGGCGAAGCGGCTGGCGGCGCGTGGGCTGAAGCTATTGGTCACAGAAACGGCCAAGAACCTTCTGGGGGAGGAAGGTTATGACCCTGCATATGGCGCGCGTCCGCTGAAGCGGGTTATTCAGCAGCGTATTGAGAACTCTTTGGCCGGGCGGCTGCTCAACGGCGATTTCGGCGAAGGCGATACGATCAAGATCGATGTCGACCCGGTACGCCACAATTTTACTTTCGAGAAAGCCGTGGCAACGGTTGAGCCTCGGCTTGAAGAGGCGGGTGTGGGTTAATGCGAAAGCGGGGGAATTAACGACAGAGAAGAATTAACCACAGAGGACACAGAGAGCACAGAGGAAAACACAGAGAAAGAATGAAGAGGAATGATCCACAGATTGCACAGATTTACGCAGATGAATGCATGCGTTTCCTTCTATCTGCGAGCATCTGCGCAATCTGTGTTGCAGCCCACAAGGCTGCGTGTCCTGC
>DAIRGS010000024.1:0-23059 GCA_036794395.1 Tepidisphaeraceae bacterium
GTCTGAGCCTCAGGGTCGAAGACAGGCCGTGGGCGGGGACGCTTCGGGTCCAGCGCCGGGTGAGATGTGGGAAAACCAGTTCGCCGGAAACGAGCATTTCCTCGTGGTCAATTCAGAAGGTTGTCCAACTGTCGAAACTTGGTTTTCCCAAATCGCACCCGTCGCTGGTGGTCAACTCCCTCAATCATGGGCTGGCTTCGACCCTGAGGCTCAGACCCGAAGGGGAAGCCCCATGCCACGAAATGGCGTGGAATCGCGAAGGGTCAATTAGTAGACCCCTTCAACCACGCTCGAAGCAAACCCCCTGTACGGCTGCACATTTCCCGCGCCGTCCCAGGGATATGGCTCGCATGGAGGGCGGCGAATCGCCTGATCACGTTCCATGAACCGGGGGATGAATGTTTCCTTGGTGAGCGTGGTCAGCATGACCCGGCCCTGCTGGCCGTACTCGACCTTCTTCTCAGGCGTATCGAACTCCACAACCTCCACCACCGCCCGCGGCTGGGGGGCGTGGTAGATGATTTCGTAGTTGTCTTTCGGATCGAAGGGCTTATGCGTCGCCAGGCCCATCAGCGTGTTGCCATAGGTGGGCACGAAATCCACGCCGGGGGCGAGTTCTTCGCGGACAAAGCGATGGAATTGAGGCGTGAGCTCGGTGCCGCCACAGAAAATACCTTTGATGCCGTAGTGTGCCAGGTCGATCTTCTCGCAAAGGGCCTCAAGCAGCTTCGGCGTGGTGAACATGCACTTGATGTTGTCGTGGCTGCGGAGGATGGTCAGGGCCTGATCGATGCAGTGTTGCTTGTAGAGATTGGCTTCCTGAATTTCGCCGCGTTTGATGCACTTGATGACCCAGCGGGGATCGAGATCGACCGAGAACGCGATCCCGCCACGGACTTGGGCCAGGTGTTCGATGGCCAGGCGCAGGCGACGCGGGCCCGATGGCCCAAGCATGAGCCAGTCGGCGCCTTTGGGGAAAGTCGCGTCGTTCAGGGTTTGGCTGAAATTTTCGTAGTCCGTGCGGAAATCGTTGACTTGAAGCCGGCTCTTGGGGATGCCGGTAGAGCCGCCGGTTTCAAAGATATACACCGGCTTTCCCGCCAGCCCCTTGGGCAGCCATCGCCGAACCGGCCCGCCGCGAAGCCATTCCTCTTCAAAATGTGCCAGCTTCTTCAGATCGGCAAAGTTGTGAACTTCCTTGCGCGGATCGATGTTGTTGGTCTTCGCCCATTCCAGCCAGAAGGGGCAGCCAGTTTCTGGGCTGAAATGCCAGTTAATAATCTCGCGGACTTGCGTATCAAGCTGCTCGGCTGCCAGTTTCGCGCGGGTTTCAAGCGGTGCGTTCATATTCATCTCGGGGGAAAGATTAACCACAGAGGGCACAAAGACCACAGATAAGAACAGATAATGAACCACAGATTTCGCAGATTTACGCAGATGGAATTTCAGGTACAATCTGCTTCGTCCGCCATGTCATCTCATGTTTTCTCTGTGTCCTCTGTGTCCTCTGCGTACTCTGTGCCCTCTGTGGTTAATGAATTTTTGTTTGAATTTACTGATCGGCCTTCGGCGCTGATTGGGCACCGGTCTTGATCGCGTACAGCGTATCACGGCCCATAACGTACATGATGCCATTGACGAAGATCGGCGAGCAGTAGCTCGCGCTGCCCAGGTTCAGGTGATCGTCGGCGGGGGAGAGCTTCTTCATTTCTTTGTCGTCGGCAAAGATGCGAACGTCGCCGTCTTCGTCGGTGATGTAAATCTTTCCGTCAACCCACAGGGGCGAGCCCCAGATCGCCGATTCCATATCGTACGTCCAGAGCACCTTTCCGGTCTTGGCGTCGAAGCAGTGAAGGAATCCCGAGAAATCGGGGGCATAAAGCAGGCCTGTGGGGCTGACGACACACGTCGAGATGGTTCGGTTCATGTGCTGGGCGCGAACAGCCTTCCCGCCATTGACGTTGACCTGTTCAAAATCCCAGACGACCCCTGAATTGGGATTGGGCTTTCCTTCACGGGCCTCGCCCTGGATGTTCACCGGGGCGTTCCCAACGGGGCCTTTATCCTTGGGGGCCTCGACATCGAGTTCCTTGCTGATATCGCCGGTTTTGGTGATGTCAACACAGTAGAGATGGCCGAGACCTTCGCCATGCTCGGGATCCTGGCCATTGCCGATATACATCAGCTGCTTATTTGGATTTTCCTTATCTACCACGATGCACGGCGTTGCGATCACCTCGTTGCGCGTCTGGGGATAGACCGCATTCTTGGGGTTCATGTCGAACTTCCACACGATCTTCCCGGTTTCGGCCTCGAAGGCATACACCCAGGCATCGCCCAGCGGCGCGATCACCAGCGCCCGGCCATTGACCTCCGTAATGGCGACGCTTGACCACTGCCCATGCAGAACGTTTACGCCGGGATGGTTGTCGGTCCAGACGACTTTGCCCGTGTTTTTGTTGAAGCAGACGATTGAGGGAGCGGCCGGGGCCACGACGTGCTTGTGCGTGTCGTCCACGCCATTGGCGGTGATGGCGTAGACGTAGTCTTTGTAGGCGCAGATGGCCGAGGAGGTCATGTTGTGCGGGAACACGCCCAGCTTGTTCATCATGTCGTAGCTCCAGACCTCCTTGGGTGGCTTGCCCTCCTGGATAGCGCCGGGGCTCAGATCAAGACAGACTACTTCGCAGCGGTTTGTGCAATACCACAGTCGGCCCGGCTCGGTGTACACGGTGGAGCATTCGCCTTCGCCGGGCCAGTCGTTTACACGACCGGTCGGAAGCTTGGCGCTGTAACGCTGGAAAAGGAATTTCCCCGACTTGGCGTCAAATGCCATCATCACGCCGCCGTCGGCGGAGATGCTCGAGTCCCGCTTGCCTTCGTTGTTGGTGCCGATGAACACCATGTTGCCGGAGACGATTGGGTTTCCGTAACTCTTGGAGCCCAGCGCGGCGCTCCAGAGAATGTTCTTGCCGGTCTTCACGTCCCAGTCGGTGGGGGGGTCCTTGTCAGGACAAACCGCGTTGCGCAGCGGGGTCATTCCCCACATGGGCCAGTCCGCGGCCCGCGCCGTCTGTGCGGAAACAAAACCGCTCGCGACAACCATCGCGCCCGCCAACAGTTTGTAGACGGCGCTCGGGGCTCGTTTGGCAGTCCGATTCACGTCGTGCGAAAATCGGTTCCCTTCGGTATCGCGACACTTGATGTCAGTGTTCATGAATGAAATCTCGCTTGGGTTTACTTCGTGCTGTTCGGAGTCACGATGATGTTGTCGTAGTAGATCTCCAGATCGTTGGAGAACCCCCACAGGCCGGCTGCGCCGCTGGTGTTGGGGGTGGGGTCTTCCATTTCGATCGTCCAGGCGCTCGGCTCGGGCTGGCCCTTGGGCCATACCTTGCCCTTGACGACCGCTTTGCCCGCTTCCTGCTGCACCATGATCTTCTGCGTGTACCACACCCCGGCCTTCCAGGGGAACGGCATCGCGCTGTGCGTCGCCAGTCCTGGCGCCAGCTCATTGCGGGGGATCGCCGCTCCCCAGCCGTACAGATTCAGCGTCTGATTGCTGCCTTTCAGCTCAAGGCAATACCGGCTATCGATGATCCCCATATCCGGCATCTTGTGTAGCTCATTTCCGTTTTCGCTGTACACAAACTCGGTAGCCTTGGTGTCGGCTTGCAGCGTATAATTGGCCATGTCCGGCGTACCGATGTACGTGCGGGCACGCGCAAAAAGCGGAATGTCCGTCAGCTTCGTCAGAACCTTATTCCCCGGCTCCGAAGGATCGGGCCGCACCGCAAACTTCATCCCGGCGCCTAACCACGTCAGCGGGGGTTTGCCGACAACCGCCTTCTCAAAATCCGCTTTCCACGGCAATTCCGGGAACGATCGCACGCGTGCGAAGCCTTCAAGCTTGCCGACGTGAGCGAAAACCGCTCCGCCTTCGATGACGTGACTCGGGTCCGCCGCTGCTGTGAATGCGCCGGTGTTATCAACCGTGCCTTCGAGATTCCCGGCCTTGGTCGGCCCAGCTGGAACGGGTGCCGGTGCCGGCGTTGGAGCGACCGGCGCTTTTGCGTCCGCACCGCCCTGTGCCGCCACTGCCGAATTCGTACGGTTCAACGCAGTAGGACGCGGTGGGGGAGCGGGAATCGTCACCTGCCCTACATCCCATTTCTCAGGTTTCACTTCACCAAGCGATCGCCCCAAGGCATCAAAGGCTCGCGCGGTAAACGTAACTTTCACCCCCGGATGCGTCGCCACGTCCGCCGGAACCACTTGAATCACCGCCGGCTCACCCTTGCCCGCGGCTTCCTTGGGCGCTTCGGGAATCGCAACCGTCTGTGCAGTGAATTCTTTAGGCCCGATGCAGTACAGCATCGTTGCCGTCGCCAGGAACACATGCCCATCCGAAATCGCCGGCGATCCGAAAATCACATATTCCCGGCCGGGCTTGTCATCAAATTCCGTCCGGCTCAGGAGCTGAACCTTGTTCCCCTGAGGCTTCACAATCGAGAATTTCCCGTTGGCCTCGGCGATATAAAGCTTGCCATCGCCATACACCAACGACGCCTTGCCGATCGTGCCCATCCCTTTATGAAACTTTTCCTTGCCCGTCTTGGCATCAAACGCGAAAAGCTGCGCGTTGTCGGTCAATGAATACAGCGTATCGTCGCCCAGCGTAATGGTTGGGAATCCATCTTCAATGCCCTCTTTCTTCCAGACGACAGTGGGTTCGAGGTTCGTGACCTTCGAGCCGTCGAGGCAGACCACCCCGCCCAGCTTGTTGCTGTCGAAGTTATCCAGGTCCCATGATCCGTAGACCAGATCGCCCTTGATCAGGCATGACGAGTTCATGCCGTGTTTGCTGGCCTTGTATGTCCAGGCCTTCTTGCCCGTGCGCGCCTGGAAGGCATGAATCCCGCCATCACCGGCCGGGAAAACCACCAGCCTCTGTCCGCCAATCACGCCCACCACCGGCGTGTTGTACGGTGCATCCACCGGCACGCCCCCCGTGCCGGCCGTCCAGTTCAAATTCCCCGTCTTCTTGTCAAAGGCGTAGATCCGATGCTGCGAGCCGGCGTTATCTCCCCAGCCAAAGCTCACGCCGGTGATAAACAATTGATCTTCATCGATGGCCGGCGACGCGGTGCGCCCGCCAAACGTCGAGATCATCCCATATTCCTCGGTCATCTGATGGCTCCAGATGACCTTGCCCGTTTTGCCGTCGAGGCAAACCAGCGTGGTCTGCGTGCCCATTGCGTACACGCGCCCCGTCGCCGGGTCGCCAACAGGGCTCGACCAGCCCAGGCGGTGGAACGGCGCATCGGTCTGGAACATGTTCTGAAGATACTGCCACACAATCTTCCCGGTCTTCACATCAACGCAAGTCAATGCTTCCTGCGTCTTAGGCCCGGGATCGACGGTGGCAGTAGCGCCCTGACCGGCCGGCACTTCGCCCACGCGGGTAAAGGTGTAGAGATACCCGTTCATGACGATCGGGCACGACATGCCGCCGACCTTCGCCGACCAGGCGAGGTTCTCGCCGTCGGGAGTCCATTTCTCGGGCAGATTCTTTTCTTGCGAGACGCCGTTCTGCTCCGGTCCACGCCATTGATACCAGTCATTGGCCAGCACCGGCGCCGCCGAAAATACGCCCGCCAGCGCCAACGTTAGAAGTTTTGTTTTCATATATCGTTCCCGTCATGCAGTAGGAATTCAAGCACAGAGACCACAGAGACCACAGAGGACACAGAGAAAAGCTCATGGGTGCAAACCCGCCTCACAGGCAAACCGCCTTCACAATCTAAATGGCGATCAGCAAACTTTTCATTTCCAGCCAATTCTTTTGCATTTCTCCGTGCCCTCTGTGTCCTCCGTGGTCTCTGTGCTAGTTTTTCTTTCGAACTCTCACAAACCGCTTCGCCTTCATTTCAAACCTCGGCAACGATCCGCATGCAACCGCCTGTACTTCCGCGCGGAAGGAGAGCGATGCCTGTAGCGTATTGCCGATGCGCTGGCAAAGTCCGTTTGCATCGTTCACGTCCGGCTTTGGCTCGACTTCTAATCGAACTTGGGTCAGCGCGCCATCTTCAAATACATGAAGCCGGAACTCCGCTACCTCGGGAAACCGCCGCAGCACGGCTTCAACCGCCGTCGGGAAAACGTTGTTTCCGCGCACGATAAACATCTCATCGACCCGGCCCAAGATACCGCCCTCAAGCCGGGCGTCGCAACGTCCGCATGCGCACGTTCCCCGCGTCAGGCGGACGAGATCGCCGGTTCGATAGCGAATCAACGGGCTTCCGTGACGCCCCAGGTTCGTGACAACAAGTTCACCCAACTGGCCTTCAGGCAGCAACGCTCCGCTTTTAGGATCGATCACTTCAGCAATAAATTCAGATTCAATGACATGCACGCCCAGCGGATTGGGCTCGCATTCAAACGACATCGGGCCCAGTTCCGTCATCCCCGTATGGTCATAGAGCCGCGCTCCCCAGGCCGTTTCGATCGCATGCTTCGTTTCCGGAATGCTCCCGCCCGGCTCGCCCCCCACAAATAAAGCCCGTACCGCCGATCCCGCCAGATCGAGGCCTTCCGCCTTCGCGACCTCGGCCATATGCAGCGCATAGGTGGGTGTGCAAAGAACGACCGTCACCTGATTGTCCAGAATCATGCGCAGCCGCGAAATCGTGCTCATCCCACCGGCAGGAATCGAAAGATAACCTTCGGTAACCGACCCCTCAAACGCGCCCCAGAACCCCAGAAACGGGCCAAAGGAAAACGCGAAAAGCAGCCGATCGTCCGGCGTAATTCCCGCCGCCCCGAAAATAATCTCCCAGCATCGCGCAATCCACGCCCAGCTTTGCGGCGTATCCAGCCACCGCATCGGCCGCCCCCCCGTACCCGAAGTCTGGCAGTACCGCGTGTACCGCCGCAAAGGATAAGTCAGATTCGTCCCGTACGGCGGATGGGCCAGTTGGTCGGCCTCAAGTTCCTGGCGGGTCGTGAATGGAAGGGATTCGAGAAGCCCCGATTCCCCCACATCAATCCCACGGAGCTTGTTTTGATAAAACGGATTAAACCGACGGACTACATCCAGCAGCTCGGCAAGCTTGCGATGCTGTAAAGCCAGCAAGGCGCTGGCGTTCAACGCGGGGTCGGTCGGGGCTGTGCAGGAATTCGAATGACTCACGGGCAAACTGTAGTACCCCCGTGGGGCCAACATGTTAAGCGCGTTTGCGAGGCTCGCCTTGTAGGGCGGCATCGCAAGTAGCGCGTATCTCGGTTAACAGATTACGGATCAGCAAGAAGCGGCGCGCTGGGGCTCATCAATTTGGCAATTTTTTGTCAATCAACTTTGATACGAGTTAGGATGCTTGTTTAGGAGATAGCATATGGGCAGAGCGATCTTGATCGGGCTGTTATGTGTGGGTCTGGTTGGATGCCAGGCGAGCACTTCCCCGGATCGCGTGGCGCAACTCGACCGACATCACGCCGTCTCGATGATGCGTGCCGCTTGGGACGGACAGTATACGCTATACCTTTTGCCGTCGGACCCGAAGGGAAAGCGTACGGTCGTTCAGACCGCGTATCTCAAGAAGAATGACCCGCTGGGTTTCCGCCAGCGGGAAACGGGCGCGGTGGCGGTGGCGGGCGAGATGGAGGTTCCGCTGACATCGGGGGAATACGAATGGGTCATGCAGGCCGACAAGGGCCAGACGGACTATCTGGCAACGACCGGACTTGTATTGGTGATCGTAGCGGTGGTCGTGGGAGTCCTGGTCATCATCATCGCTGCTAACACCCACATCCACCTGCAAGCGAATCCAGGCGCGTTCAGCAATGGCCTGTAGTCCGCTCTGTCGTGGCACCCCGATGGCGCAACAAATGCGACATGCGTGCCATTTTTTGCGACATTTGTCGCGCGCCAGGCCTTCCAATGTCGCATTTTCTGTTCGTGCTTAGACATTGTTATTAAATTGTAAGTATTTATAATATAATATATTACAAACATATCGAATTTGATTAATGCAACATTTGCGACATAACGTGACGTTTTCCGTGTTTTGGTCCAAATGTCGCGCGCATGACCCCGCCCGTTTAACGTGGATGTTGCCACCGTTCATGCAAAGGGTGCATGATTCAGCAGGCGGTCCCAGTTCGGAAAGAATTGATCTCAACCGGATCGGCGATACGATCAACCATTCCCATGCATGCCCCAGCCGAACAAAAGCCCCTTGCGCTGCCGTTGTCTTCCAAGGCGGCCCGTACAAAAGATGCGCCGATCAGCTATTTGATCGCAATGGCGATGCGAAATCCCGGCGTCATCAACCTCGCTGCCGGGCTGGTCGATCCATTAACCCTCCCGGTCGAAGCCTGCGGGGAAATCGCCGCCAGGATTTTCAGCGACCCCGCGCGTGGGCGGGCCGCACTCCAATATGACACGACTCTTGGTCTAGCGGATCTGCGTCGCGAGGCGCTCAAGCACCTGCTGAAACTTGAAGGCGCCGAAGCAGGATCGATGGGCCTCACGCCCGATGACGTGGTGGTCACAACCGGCTCGCAACAGGCCCTTTACCTGGTCGGAGACGTGTTGGTTGATCCGGGCGATATCGTCATTGCTGCCGGGCCAAGCTATTTCGTATTCACCGGGGCTTTGGATTCACTGGGCGCCACAATTCTAAGTGTGCCAATGGACGAAAACGGCATGGATGTGGATGCCGTCGAACGCCTGCTGGCCAGGATCGAAAGCCAGGGCAAGCTTGGCCGCGTCAAGTTCGTGTACTGCACCAGTTATTATCAAAATCCCACCGGCTTGACGCTTTCGGCAGAGCGTCGGCCGCGACTGCTGGAGATTATAAAACGGTTTAGCAAGGATCATCGAATTCTGGTGCTCGAAGACGCTGCCTATCGCGAGCTGCGTTACGACGGGCCGGCCCACCGCTCGATCAAGTCTTACGATCCGGACAATCTTTACACGGTCATCAGCCAGACCTTCAGCAAGCCTTTTGCGCCAGGATTGAAGCTGGGATACAGCGCAATGCCGGCGGATCTGCTGCACGCCGTGCTTCAGCAGAAGGGCAGTCACGATTTCGGTACGTCGAGCCTGGCGCAGCACCTGGCCCTGGAAGCCTTCCGCGATGGCAGCTACGCCAGGCAGGTTGAGGTTCTGCGCAAGGGCTACCGGGCCAAGCGCGATATTGTGCTCTCATCGCTCAAGCAGTTCATGCCCAAAGATAAAGATATCCACTGGACGCATCCGCACGGCGGGCTCTACGTTTGGCTTACCTTGCCCGACTTTATCAACACCTCGCGCACCGGTGCGATGTTCGCGCGGTGTGTCGATCATGGGGTTTTATACGTCCCTGGCGAATATTGCTTTCAAGCTTCCGAGGGCGGGGCGGTCCCGGAGAACCAGCTCCGACTCAGTTACGGCCAGGTCGCCCCCGACCAAATTAGCCATGGTATTCAGCGTCTGGCCGAAGTGGTGGGGGAGCTGGTCGCCGAGCACCAATCTCAATCCTCACATCTCAGAGCTGGAACAACGCCATGATGGGGCGCACGCTCTTCTGGTACATCTTCCGTGACCTGTTCAAGATCTTCATGATGGCCAACGGCGCGTTGGCCGGCATCATGAGCTTCGGCGGTTTGCTGCGACCTCTTACGCACCAGGGTCTGGATGCCGGGCAGGTCGGCAAGCTGCTGACTTATTTCAACATGGCGATGCTCACGTATTCGCTGCCGATTGCCGCACTATTTGCGACGACGGTGGTCTACGGACGCCTATCGGCCGACAATGAACTAACCGCCTGTCGAGCCGGCGGCCTCAGCCATTTGACTGTCACCTTGCCGGCTTTTGTCCTCGGAATCATCGTTGCCATTCTCAGTCTCGTATTCCTGTGCTTCATCGTCCCGATTTACACGCTCAAGGCCGAGCAAACGCTGTATTCCAATATGGCGAAATTGATCGCCGGCGAAATTCAAAAATCCCATCAAATCAAGTTCAAGCAAGCCGGCGTCACGATTTACGCCCGCGACGCCTATATCCCACCCAACAGCGGCAAGCACGGCCAGCAGATTGTTGTACTTCGTGACCCAACTATCGAAACGCTCCAACGCCCTTACAAAGAAGACAAGGAATACCACGTCCCCAAAGATTTTTACTCCGCAAGTGAAGCGGTGATCTACATCGAGCAGCTCGAAAAAGGCGAGCATCGCGGTACGGGAAAGGTCAACGTCAATGTGTCCCTCACCGACGGCACCAAGTTTCCCCGGCAATTTGAAGATGCGGTCGAAGCCGGGGTTGATGCCACCCGGTATGGGCCAATGGAGATCGAATCGCCCATTAAGGAAGACACCAAATTCATGGACGTCTGGCGGCTCAAAAATCTGTATCACGACCCGGCCGGCGGGGCAAAGGTAAAGCGCGTTCTAAGCGAATTTGTCCGACGAGATCAGGAAGCGTTTCTGTGCGATCGCATCATCGCCGACCTGAATAACTCCGGCGAGACGGTGTTCCATTTGAGTGATGGTGAAACAGACATTCTAAAGCGTGTGAATACCGCCCCCTTGGCAGTTGCGCGTCCGAGCGGGGTGCTGCTTCCACCCCCTCCACCGGCCGGCCAGCTCGCTTCGTGGTCTGCCAGTCAGTCGGCGGCGGACCTGCTGGCCGTGTCGAGCAGTTTTTCGTTACCACTTATCGTGCCGGTTCAGCCCATTGCGGAGTCCCGCCCGTTTGAGTTCCGCCAGAAAGCCGCTGATGGCTCAACGATTTTCATTAGTGCCCGAACCGCACGCGTGCAGGTCCGCCCCAGCGATGAGCCCGACATGATGCAGGTCAGTATCGATCTGGACGACGTGGTGCGCCATCTCGGAAATGATTTGGTGGGATCACGCAGCTATCCACCGATCGTGCTTAACGTCCCGTCCAACAGTGGCATTAAAAAAATCGCCAACCGCGGCGTGAACTTCTACGCGCGATCCGATCCGGAGAAAGACGACCGGCAAAAAATTGGTCGTGAGTTGCTGGCCTTGTCCAACCAAATCCTCGCTGAGAGCAACAGCCGGGTATCCTTTGCTATTAGCTGCCTTGTGCTGGTGATGATGGGATGCGCCCTGGGAATGATGTTCCGCAGCGGGAATTTCCTGAGCGCGTTTGCTATCAGCGTAGTTCCCGCTCTGTTGACGATCACGCTCATCGTCGCCGGACAGCGCGTTTCCGGTAACGTACCGGACCAACTCAAGATCGACATCTTCCACTACGTAAATAGCCCGCTCCGGATGGGCTTGGGCCTGATCTGGGCGGGAAACTGTGCGAACTTTGTTCTGGCGGTTGTACTTCTGGGAAGACTGCAACGCAGATGAAGATCATCGATCGCTACGTCATCCTCAGCTTTCTCCGCAACTACGTCATCAGCTTTATGGTGCTCGTGGGGATGTACGTGGTGATGGACATGGTGTTCAACTTCAACCATATGGTTGATGTGCAGTCGGGCGCGGGTGCGGAGAATCAGGGGATGCTCGCGGCACTGTATGACATTGTCGACTTCTATTTCTATCAGTGCTTCCTGATCTTCGTGCAGTTGAGCGGGATCATTCCGGTCGTCGCGGCTGCGTTTACATTGATGCGTTTTAGCCGGTTCAACGAGCTGACGGCGATGTTGGCCGCGGGCGTTCCGCTGTTGCGAATAGCAGCGCCGATCATCCTGGTTTCAGTGGTACTTAATGGATTGCTGCTGGTCGATCAGGAACTCATTATCCCGCCGATGATTCCGAAGCTCGTCCGTGACCACGATGAAGTACACAAGGGCCCGCGGGGATACTACGGCATTGAAGCAATGCAGGACTCCAGTTCGGCTTTGGTGTACGCGGCGCGATTTTTCCCGAACCCCGCCGAGCAGTCGCCCTACATGCTCGATCTCGACGTCATCGAGCGAACCGCGCAGGAGAAGTCGGTTGGCGGCGAACAGCGCACCGTTATGGTCCCCTCCGGGCACCTTCAGGCGGACGAAGCCCACTGGAATCCCGACACCCAACAATGGGACCTGCTTAATGGCCGCCTTACCACCGGATTGCGAGGCGAAACCCATACGGTCCGCCCCGCGGCCGTATATAAGAGCAACATCACACCCGAAGAAATTGCGCTGTATAAAAGCGGAAGCTACGTCGAGCTCCTGCCCACCCATCGCATCGATCAGCTGCTGACCCGTCCCAATCTGTACGGCAAGATGGACCTGCTTCGCGTAAAGCACTGGCGATTCACCCAGCCCTTGATGAACGTGGTCCTGCTGCTACTGGCCATTCCATGCGTGATGACCCGTGAGCCCGGCAAGCTGAAGACCGCCGCCACCAAAACCTTGGCATTGATGGGCGCTGCAATGGCCTCCGTGTTCGTCTTCCACCAGCTCGCAAACAGCATTCCCCCTGGCCTGGCCTCCATGCCAACTGGGACCGCGACTTGGGCAATGCTGATGGCATGGTCACCCATCTTCATCTTCGGCCCGCTAAGCGTGTTTTTATTGGACCGGGTGAAAACGTGAGGCAGTGGGCAGTGGGCAGTGGGCGGTGGGGGGTGGGGGGAAATGCGGTAATCGATAATCGCCCGATAAATTCCCCTTCGGTTCTGCCTACAGCCTGCTGCATACTGCCTGGTGATTTTTCCTTTGCCTCCCCCAATCTCGAATCGTAGATCATGTTTGTCAGGCAAACGTGTCCTGCTGATCACCTTAACGGGTAATCAAAAGGGGCCTGACGCGACGCTCCCCTTCCCACTTTCTGGCGATGCCGGCCGTGGTCACAACCATGGCCGGCATTTTTTTATGCAGTGGGCAGTGCGCAGTGCGCAGGAAAAAGAACCGCCGCATCTGCGCTTCAGCATGCGTACCAACCCCCCCCGCGACTGACGATTCCTGCTTCCTGCCCACCGCCCACCGCCGACTATCTCTCATCAAATTCTTATTGACCCTGTCACTCGAACGTCGTATCTTGACGAACAACTAATTTGCGATCATTTCGAGAGGTTTTGGCGGGGGCATTTCGGTAGTTTTGAAGAGATCGAGAAACGGAAGCGACAAGGCAGTGTTTGCGCGAGCGTTGCTTGACAGCACCGCTTAAAGCACCAAGAGTGCGGCCATGCGTGTGCTCGCGTCGGCAAAAATCAATATTCACCTCCGCGTCGGTTCGCGACGTCCAGACGGGTTCCACCCGTTATTGTCGTGGATGACCACGGTGGGGCTCTTTGACACTTTGACTTTTGAACCGACTGCCCTCAATGGCATTGCCGCCGAGGGTCGCGTTTCCCTTCGCAGCGACATGCCCGGCTTGCCGTGCGATGAGCGAAATTTGATCGTCCGCATAGCCAATCTGTTTCGCAATGAATTTAAGCCGCAAGAACTTCGCGACTTCGACGTATTTCTGGAAAAGAAGATTCCGGTTGGTGCTGGTCTTGGCGGAGGAAGCTCAGACGCCGCCTCTGCACTTATGGCACTGAACCGGTTGTGGAGGACCGGTGGGGCGGCGAATGTCCTCTCGGCATTCGCCGCCCGAATTGGAAGTGATCTTTCGTTCTTTTTTCACGGCCCCAGCAGTGTGTGCCGCGGACGAGGTGAAATTGTTTCGCCAATCGCTCGACCATCCGTTGCGTGGGCTGTGCTTGTGTTGCCAAAGTTGTCGATGCCAACGCCTGCGGTATATCAGCGATTCGATCAGATGAATCTTGGCCGCGATGAGGATGTGGATCGTGAGCCCAACTGGGATGAGTGGACGAAATTGAGCGGTGAGGAATTGTTGCCGAGGCTCGTCAACGATTTGGAGGCGCCCGCATTTGATATTGCGCCAGTCCTCGGCGAATTGTGCGCTCAAATTGAACGTCTGCTCGATCGCCCGGTAAGAATGAGTGGAAGCGGCAGCAGCTTGTTTACGTTGTTTGACCTGCAATCGCATGCGATTGCCGCTGTTGAAAAAATTGCGCGTGATTTGAAAGAACGTGCAGTAGCCGTTGAGCTTTCTCCCGTACTGCGGGATGACTTGAACGAAAACGCTGCGATGTAATATTTAGGTTTGCCGGCAGGCCTCGCGCCCCAGGGTGGCGGGGGTTGCCGGTGGAGACGGAATTCCGTCCCTCATACGAGCACGGCGGACCCGCGGGCCACGTTGGCCGCATATCTGAAGCGGGTCATTCGCCAATGCTTTGAGGGCATTACATGTCTCTTGCAACCGGGAGGTGCACCATGCATCTGACGGAAGTTCGTATCAATCTATGCGCCGGGCGGGGAAGCCGCCTCAAGGCCTTCTGCTCACTCACCTTTGACGGCACGTTCGTCGTTCGCGACGTGAAGCTGATCGACGGCAACGATGGGCTCTTCCTGGCCATGCCATCCCGAAAGCTGTGCGATCATTGCCCGGCTTGCTCGGAAAAAAACCATCTGCGCGCCAGGTTCTGCAATCACTGTGGCGAGCGGCTCAACGAAGATCGTTTCCTTTCGCATCGAAATGGCAATGGCCAGAACCGGTTGAAGCTGCACGCCGACATCGCCCATCCCATCAACGCGGAGTGCCGCCGCCAGATCGAGCGGACCGTTCTCGCTGCCTACACCCGCGAGCTTGATCGCAGCAAGATGCCGGGCTACGTTCCGCCAACCCTTGACGGCGAGGATTTTGATATTTACGATGACATGCTGGCTCGAATTCATGAGCCTCATGCGGATTTGCGTGCTATCGGCACCGCCTGAGGCCAGATTTCGTATCGCCGATATTTCCAAGTGCTTATCCCATAAGCACTTTGGCTGAAAGATTTTGATGCTGCGGCTGGTTCTATCCCCGGCCATCGTCATTACGGTGGTCGTACGATAGGCCGGAACTCTGGTGTCGCTGGAACCTCTTATTGAGGTTTTTGGCATGCCGGAACCGGCCCGCCCTGATCGTACGACCTTCGTTTCCTCACCCCACGACATTCAGATAATCATTGAAGGCCCGCCGGTATCCCAGTACATTTGCCGGCCCTTAACGCTAGCGAGAACACCCTATGTCCACCATTCAAACCAACCCGCAGACCGCCGCCCGTGACGGCTCCTCCGACAAACAAAAGCCCAAATACAAGGGCAAGAGCGGAGCTCAGATTTTTCACGAGATGCTCGTCCAGCAGCACAAAGTCGACACAATCTTTGGCTATCCCGGCGGGGCGATTCTTCCGGTCTTCGATGAGCTGTACAACACGCCCGCGAAGTTCATTTTGAACCGCCATGAGCAGGCGTCGGGTCACTGTGCCGATGGCTACGCCCGTGCCACCGGCAAGCCAGGTGTTGCGGTAGTGACGTCCGGCCCGGGTGCGACCAATACCGTCACGCCTTTGGCCACCGCCCTCATGGATTCGATCCCGATCCTGGTCTTCAGCGGCCAGGTTCCAACTAAAGTGATCGGCAACGATGCCTTCCAGGAAGCCGACGTCACCGGCATCACCCGCCCGTGTACGAAATGGAACTACCTGGTGAAGGATGTCCGCGAACTGCCCCGCATCATGAACGAGGCCTTCGCCATCGCTACCAGCGGCCGGCCCGGGCCGGTTCTTGTGGACTTGCCCAAGGACGTGACGGCGGGCATTTGCACCGAAGAAGTGAACGATGCGCCGCGCGATCACGTGGTGAACCGCCGCAAGCATGCGTTCACGCATCCGCTTCACGCGAGGCAGGCCGAGGAAGCGGCTGAACTGATTAATAAATCCGAAAAGCCCGTCCTGTATGTGGGCGGCGGCGCGATCATCAGCGGTGCTTATGACATCCTGCGCAAGTGCTCCACCAAAGGAAACATCCCCTGCACGACCACGCTGCTTGGCTTGGGCGCGTACGATGAGCACGATCCCAAGAGCCTGCACATGCTGGGCATGCACGGCAGCGCATATGCGAACTATGCCGTCCAGGAATGCGACTGCCTGATTGCCGTTGGCGCACGTTTCGACGACCGCGTCACCGGCAACCTTGCGAGCTTCGCGCCGCACGCCAAGATCATTCACGTTGATATCGATCCCAGCTCCATCAGCAAAAACGTCGACGTCGACATCGCCGTGATCGGCGACGCCCGGCACAGCCTCGAACTCATCTTCGCGCATCTCGAGCATCGCGACCGCAAGGACTGGTTCTCACAGATCAACGCCTGGCGGAAGCGCTATCCGTTCAAATACTTCGACGACAGCCAAAAGGCCAAGCCACAGTATGTGATTGAAGAATTGCACCGCCTGACCAATGGCGATGCGATCGTCACCACCGGCGTCGGACAGCACCAGATGTGGGCCGCCCAGTTCTACCGCTGGCGCTACCCGCGTCAATTCATCACCTCCGGCGGACTGGGCACCATGGGCTTTGGCCTGCCTAGCGCCCTGGGCGCCGCCCTCGGTTCGCCCGGCAAGCTCGTCATCGACATCGATGGCGACGCCAGCTTCCTCATGACCTGCTATGAACTGGCCACCATCGCCGAGTACAACATCCCGGTGAAGGTTGCCATTTTGAACAACGATTTCCAGGGCATGGTTAAGCAGTGGCAGGACCTGTTCTACGAACGCCGCTACTCGCAAACGGTCATGAAGAACCCCAATTTCGCCAAAATGGCCGAAGCCTTCGGCGTCCGCGGCATCAAGTGCGAGCGAAAAGAAGACGTCACCAAAACCGTCCAGGAAATGATCGACCACCCGGGGCCGGTGGTGGTGGATTTTGTTGTCGAACCTAATGAACATGTGTATCCTATGGTCCCATCAGGTAAGGGGCTGCATGAGATGGAATTGGGGACACTTGCGTAACGGGCGAGTGTTTCGCGCTACCAATTTAGATCACCCAGCTTCGTGCGGCCGCAACGGGTTCGGGTGGGATTTCCTTACGCTTGCGCTGACCGTCACTTTCACATTCGGGACGTGCTTGAGCTTCGGCGCTGCGCCGCCGGGGGACGTAATCGAGCAGATGCGTGAGCGCATTGGGTACGTGGGGGAAGGATTCCCCGGGAATGCGATATGCATCGACCAGTCGGGGTTTTTCCTGCTGCCCGGAAAGCTTCAGGACGAGAAGCACAAAATCACGATTCATACGATATCAACCGCGCGCGTTCTGCCGGCGATTCCAGTTGACTACACCGAGGACTTCACGATCTGTCGCGTCGAGGCCGGCGACTTGCGCGCGGTACCACATCTCGGTGGCGCGCCTCCGATCCCCCGCGAAGTGACAGTGGCCGGTTATGAATTTGAAACCGATGGTGTCGCTACTTGGCGTGCGACGACCGAGCGGGTAGCTCCCCAGCCCGTGATGGTCCCGGCCCGTCCGAGTGTCTTCGCCGCCGCACCCGTCGTGCGCCCCTCCGAGTTTTCGTTCGCCTCGCCAGCTCGGGGAGCAGCGCGCAAGGGGAGCTTTGTGCTCGACGCGGCCGGGAACGTCATCGGAGTTATTTCCCGACGGGGCAATTTCTGCACCGTGCCGTGGCAGGAAATCGAGGGGCGAGTCGCGCAGGTACTCGCTAAGAAGCACAGGGACGATGCGTTGGATGCGTCGCGCTTGTACGCTCGCGTTGGAGCGACCGCGAAGCTGCCGCCGCGTGTTGCCACCGCCGCCGGTGCGATGGCCGTACTGTGCGATGAGTCCGGCACATTCGTTTCCTCGGCCGTTGCGATCGACCCGTTCGGCGTATATCTCACCACCAACCTCGGCGCCGGGCCGTTAAGCGACAAGCCCGCTTGCATCCTCTATACAGATGCCGCACGCCGAAGGTGGCGGGTACCCGCGAAAGTTCATTCCGTCGACAACCAACGCGGCGTTGCATTAATCATAGCAGAGCCCAACGAGCCTGTGCCGTTCGTATCCACCGGACTTTTTCCTGAGGGCAGCGGTGCGCTCTACGCAACGATTCTTGATTGCAGCTCCACCGGCGCGACTTCTCCGGCACCGGCATCGGCAACGCCAACTGCGCCCGGTGCGCTACCCGGTTTTGCGGTCCAGGCGTCGCGGGGACAGATGACTTGGACTGTTAGCAGTGTCACGCGTCGCGCCCAATTGTCTCGGATCGAGCCCTCGAACCTCGGAGGGGCAGCGGTTTTCGACGATCTGGGCACGCTCTATGGATTCGCACAATTTGAATTATTTCCTAACTACGTGGACCTGGTATTGTGTGCCGCCGACCGAATTTGGATTCCAAAGCCGGCGCTGGCGTTCCTTACACCCGCGCTGTCCATTGCCAATGTGATGACGCCGCGCGACCTTTTTTTTCATGCCGTCGGTCTTAAGGACGGCGAAAAGGCCTTGGTCCGGGTCACCGTAACGACCACCGTCGGCGCCCGAACGGTGGTGGCCGAGCCCCTTGCAAACAACACATTCGTCGTCCGCGCCTTGAGCTTCTCCAGATCCCCCGTCTCATGGGTGCAGGTCCAGACCGAATTGTCGATTGCCGCTTCGGTTGTCGATAAGCAGGAACGACGGTGGACGACCGCGGGCGCGAGTCAGGCGGTCATGGCGTCTGACAACGCGAAGACGCTGAATGAGCTCCGTCCTGTCTCGATCGCACTCCCGTCGCCCGCCGCTTCTTCGGTTGTCGCGGGCAATGGTCGTTACCTTCTGATCTCCTGCCCCGCAGCCAAGCGCGTCGCCCTCCTCGACGTGCCCGGTGCGACGCTGCGCACATTGACTGTCGGCTCCGACAAAACGCTGATTGCCGCCGGCGCCGAGAAGTTTGTGGTATGCGAGCAGGATACCCGCCGCATCCGTCGCTACGACTTGGCCACTTTGGCGCTCGAAACCACGGTACAACTGCCCAATAACATCGTGCCGTTTGGGATGGTCATGGGCTCCGGATCGGCTGGCCCCGTTGTGGTAACGGTTCCGGGAGGGCCCTTTGTGCTCGACCTCGGAACGCTGAAAGCCATTCACATAAACGGATCGGATGCCTTGTGGGCATCCCCCGAGGCATCAGCCGATGGCAGGCTTAGCGTGTTTGGTAACGGAAACGATGTCTATACTGCGAATTGGTCGGAAAATGCCGTCGCAGTTTCTAAACCTGTCCATAACGATGGTGCCTACCAACATCCCGATCCAGCGGGCATGCGCGTGTTCACCGGCGGGCGGGTCATAACGCTCCACGGTGATTTGCTTGTGCACTCCGACGAGAGTGAGGAGTCGTGGATACCGGCAGCCGATGTGCCGGATTTCTTTCTCGGCTGGGCGGACCGCGGCAAGCCCATCACCTTGCATTATGTGGAGATGCTTCAACCGATCCTGACGTTGCCGCCCTGGCAGGAAATGCCGGATATCCTCAGTTCGTTAAATGGCCCCCAACCTCGAATTCGCTTGTTTGCGGCCTGCAATCGGATCGTCTTATTGCCTTCCAGTAGCAACACGCTGATCCTGCACCCGATCGACCTCCGAGCGGCCATGCGTGCCACGGGCCGGGATTTCCTGTACGTCCGTTCGGTGCCGCCGCGGGTAACCCATGCCGGTCGCACGTACCGTTATCAGATCGAAGCCGTTTCCTCCGATGCCCGGCCCACTCGCGCGGCGCTTGATGCGGGGCCGGTGGGGATGCGGGTTACCGATGCCGGGGAAGTTACTTGGAATGCGCCGTTAGCACTGCGCGGACGATGGAACGACGTTGTCGTCAAGGTCACCGATGCG
The DNA here is from genome assembly GCA_036794395.1 of Tepidisphaeraceae bacterium. Lineage (GTDB taxonomy): Bacteria > Planctomycetota > Phycisphaerae > Tepidisphaerales > Tepidisphaeraceae > DASXMX01. The sequence continues at coordinate 19,635 of DAIRGS010000024.1, forward strand.
GCCGGAAACTCGACGCCGCAAATGTTCACCATCTTCGTTCATTGAGGCCGCGTGCTGGCGCGGAATTAAGCCCATGCGGTCGTTATCCTGCTTCATACCCGCCGTCGCCACACTATGTACTTGGACGGGCGCGGCTTCAACGCCGGTCCATGCCGCCGGTCCACCCCCGATGATCGTCGCCGGCAAGCACGCTACTGCGCTGGTTGATGTTAACATACCTCTTCGTAGGGATAATGGCTCGGCGTTTTGCGTTCATCCGCTAGGATACTTCGTGACAAACGCTCACGTCGTGGAGTACGCCAAAGTTGATGGTGACCTCAAACTAGTTATCGATGCCGGTGAATCCTCCCAGCGAGTCGTCGACGCCCGCGTCCTCCGCGTCGACTCCGATACTGACCTGGCACTGCTTCAACTAAACAAGCCGATTGACGGCCTGGTGGCGCTGGAGATTGGAAGTTCCGAGGATCTGCTGGAGACGATGCCGATTGTCGTGTTCGGCTATCCATTCGGAATCGCGCTGGCAGGTCGCAGCCAGCCCTATCCGTCAATCACGGTAAGCACTGGGCAGATTACAGCGCTTCAGAAGATAAATGGCGACCTCAGTCACATTCAGTTGAACGCCTCGGTGAATCCAGGCAACTCAGGGGGTCCTGTTCTTGACAAGAACGGTAAAGTCATCGGTGTCATACAGGCTTATATCAAGGGTGCGGGTGTTGATATGGCCATCCCTGCCGCCAAGCTTGCCGGCTTCCTCGATACCATTGTCTTGTTCAAACCGCCAGCCGTGTCCCACACCCGCTTGCACGATCCCGTTCCGTTTGATGTGACAGTCGTTTCTTTTCGCCCTTCAACGCCTGTTCTCAAAGTCGAACTCGAGCTTACTGCGGCGGGCTGGTCCTCACAAAAGCTATCGCTATTGCCGCGCGGGTATGTCTATCACATCGATTCGCCGGTGCTTCCGCCGCCCGCCCGAGGTCTTGTTCGGCTGACCGCCAGGTTCCCCAACCGCGTAGTCAGCGGTACCACGGCCGACGCGCCGGTTCATGTGGGGACCCGGAGCTTAAACCTTTCTGCGCTATCGCTCATCATGCCGGGCGGCGCGCCAGTGATCCTTGCCGATGGGTCAGAATACTCCGGCATCGTTACCGGCCTGGGGAACGTTACGATCCGAAGCCAAACGTCATCCGACTCCGTGGATCTATCCAAAGCACTCAGAATTGATGTACTTCCGCTTGAGCCCGATCCCAATGGCATCGACTATAAGATTACAGTATCGCGAGGTCCGGACGTCGTTACGATAAATCGTGGTGTTATGGCGATCGGGCCTTGAACTCGTGTTCATTTAAGCTTGGTTTTTCTGCTTTCACCGCCGTTGTTTTTTGGCGCCGCTTCACCTGCATACAGGGGAACCCTTTCAATGAATCTTACCTGCTTTATCTACTCCCCCCTCATGGCGATCTTGACCATGTTTGCCATAGCAGGCGGACCCGCCAGGGCCGAAGACCAGGCCATGATTGTGCGGCGTGCCAAGGCGGCAACCGTGCTGGTGGACTTGAGGTCCGAGGGTTCTGGAACGGCGTTTTGCATTGATCAAGGCGGCGTGTTCGTGACCAATGCGCACGTAATTAAGAACGTTGGGAAGGGGGGCAAGGTAACTTTGATCTATCAGCCTGGCGAAGCCGCGCAAAAAGTCGTGGAGGCCACGATCCTGCGTACGGATGGAAAAAAGGATTTGGCGCTGCTTTTAGCCGACTGGAGCGAAGGAGGTCAGCCCGGCGTGCTGGAACTTGGCAATATTGAAGGGATTTTCGAGACGGCGCCGGTAATCGCCTTCGGATACCCGTTCGGAAGATTACTTGCCCCCCGTGGTGCGCCAAACTCGTATCCCAACGTCAGTGTGAGTCCTGGGCACGTTACTTCGCTTCGAAAGGTAAACGGCGAGCTTGAGCAGATCCAGCTCGATGCATCGCTGAACCCTGGCAACTCTGGAGGGCCTGTCATTAGCGATGATGGAAAGATTGTGGGGATTGTGCGCGGTGGCATTGCCGGCACCGGCGTAAACGTCGCCATCCCTGTCGACAAGCTGAAGAGCATTTTCGAAACACCCGTGGTTGTTTTCCAGCCGCCACCCGTGCCATTTACAAAGCGATTCGAAGCTGCCGATTTCAGTTTTCGCGTGCTCTCGAACATTAAGTCCAAGGTGCCTATGTCCGTGGAGTTTAATTATCAGGTCGCCGACCAAGCCGCGCGCCTAATCACCCCGACGAAGGTCGGCGACGCCTACCACGTCCGTCTCACCCCGGCGGTTCCAGCCAAGGGGAATGAGCACGTGCGAATCACTGTTGAAGGCGCGGACGGCTCGCTCTCTGGCCTCATGAACGACGTCACGTTTCGGTGCGGCAACCGCCAGCTCAAGCTCAGCCAGGTCCGCCACATTCAGTTCGGCACCAACCCATCGGTGTTGCTCGCTTTCACTGGCCCGCGCACGGCGGCTGTTCCAGCGCCGATTTCCGGACCTATTTCGGGACTGGAAGCGGCGAAGATCGATGTCGGGGGAGTGAATGTTGTGCAGGTCAACCTGCAAAAGATGCCCGCGATGCGCGTGAGCCGCATCGAGTCGATTGAGATGCCCGGAACGTACCATATTGTCGTCAAGCGGGGATCGAACTCCAGCCAGCTGGACGGGGATCTTACGGTGGACAACCCTATTCCCCCGAAATGACCCATTGGCACGTCTCGCCTCATGCTCCACTTCGCGTACCCCTGGGAATATTGACAAGTCCTCGCAAGTTCTCAACCATAGTGTCCGTGTACCGCATTGCCGCCGTCATTTTGGTTGCCTGTTACCTGGCCTTGGGGTCCGGAGCGGTGGAGCGGTGGCATAATGCGCAACATGCCATTGAGGACGCGGCGACCGTGGCTGCCGCCCATCAATCGGGTGTTCCGGCTCCTCAACTTCCATCGCACAACGACTCAAACTGTCTGATCCACGCTCAGCTTCATATGTCTGCCATGGCGGTGGCGTGGGTTCCGCTTCTGATCGTTCTGGGGCTGTTCGTTGCATTTCTAACGCAGCTTCCCGTGCAGGTGGTCGCAATCGAGCGCCGCTTCGCACTGGCATGCCGCGGCCCTCCGGTGTGCTGATCTCCATTTCGTTGTGGTTTTGAGTTTTGCGTCGAGCCCGAAAGGGCTTGCGCAAAAGCCTTCAATTTCCCTCTCGGAGATCTCGCACATGTTGAAGCGAATATTCGCAATCGGCGCATTGGGTTGCGCCTCCACCGCAATTGCTGCAGCGCAAGCAGTGCCGCCTACTACCCAGGATTCCCGTCTTGATCGTCTCGAGCAGAAGCTCGATCAACTTCAATCGGATGTCAAAGCACGCGACCAGCGCATCGAGCAACTCGAGGCCGAGCTGGCCAAACGCC